>NZ_DASVTX010000535.1:0-28514 GCF_036387355.1 Longimicrobium sp. | reverse complement strand
GGGATGCGCCGGGTCAGGCCGCGTGGGCGGCCTGCAGCGTGGGATAGTCCACGTAGCCCCGCTCGCCGCCCATGTAGAACGTCTCCCGGTCGGGCGTGTTGAGCGGCGCGTCTTCCGCGAACCGCTCCACCAGGTCCGGGTTGGCCAGAAAGCCGACCCCAAACGACACCAGGTCGCCCTCGCCCGCGGCCAGCGCCGCCTCCGCGCTCTCGCGCCCGTAGCCGCCGTTGATGATCAGCGGGCCGCGGAACGCCTCGCGCAGCAGCGGGGTGATGCGCGGCTCGTCGCCGCCGATCTGCTCCGTGAGGTGCAGGTACGCCAGCCCGTAGCGGTTCAGCATGCGCACCGCGTGGCCGAAGGTGGCGGCCGGATCGCTGTCGCTCATGCTGTTGTACGCGCCCATGGGGCTCAGGCGTACGCCGACGCGGTGGCCGCCCCACACCTCCACCACGGCGGCCGTGACCTCGTCCAGAAAGCGCGCGCGGTTCTCCACGCTGCCGCCGTACTCGTCGGTGCGGTGGTTGCTGCCGTCGCGCAGGAACTGGTCGATCAAGTAGCCGTTGGCGCCGTGCAGCTCCACCCCGTCGAACCCGGCGCGGTACGCCGCCCGCGCGCCCCGGGCAAAGTCCGCCACGATGCCGGGGATCTCGTCCGTCCGCAGCGCGCGGGGCGTCACCATGGGCTGCATCCCCTTGAGCGTGGCGATGGGCCCCTCCGCGGCGATGGCGGACGGAGCCACGGGGAGCCCGCCGTCTTCCTGCGTGTCGGGGTGCGAAATCCGCCCCACGTGCCAGAGCTGCAGAAAGATGCGGCCGCCCCGGGCGTGCACCGCGTCCGTCACCTTGCGCCAGGCCTCCACCTGCTCGTCGCTGTAGATGCCGGGGGTGCCGGGGTAGCCCGCGCCCTGCGGCGAAATCTGCGACCCCTCGGTGATGATGAGCCCCGCGGACGCGCGCTGGGCGTAGTACTGCGCCGTCAGGTCCGTCACGGTGGCGCCCTCGCCCGCGCGGTTGCGCGTCATGGGCGCCATCACCATGCGGTTGCGCAGCGTGTACGGCCCCACGCGCACGGGGGTGAACAGGTTGGGTGTCGACTCACTCATCGTGGCTGCTCTCCCTTGGATTGTACTCGTTCTTCCATCGTCCGGCCCGTGCCGGCGGCTAAAACTGCAACTGGATCCGTTACAAATCAGGACAGCCGGAACGGCTGTCCGCGGCCTGCCCTACTGCTGCGGCGGCGTGCGCCGGGTTCCGCTGGGGCGGCGCTGCGAACCGCCCAGGAGCCGCACCACGGGGCTGGCCACCTGCCCGGCGGCAAGCGTAATGCTCCGCTCGCGCGCCTGTCCCGCGGACCCGCGCTCGGCGCGCAGGGTGTACGTCCCCGCGGGGAGGTCGGCGAACTGAAAGCCGCCGCCCGGCCCCGTGGTGGTGGTGCGCTCTGTTCCGTCCGCGGCGGCCACCGTGACGCTCGCGCCGGCCACCGCGTTGCCCGCCCCATCCGTCACGCGCCCCAGCACCCGGGCCTGCGCCGCGAGGGGGTTCGCCGCCGCCGCCGCCAGCGCCGCGGCCAGCAGGAGCGGGCGGAAGGCTGCGCGAATGCGGGTGAATGCGCTCATCGGGTCCTTCCCGGGTCCAGGGTTCCGGCGGGCCGCCATTTGTAGCCGCGCCGGTTACAGATCAGTTCGTGCAAACGGCCGGTGGCGAAGCGGTTACGCCTCGCTCGCGGCGCCCGCCGGCACGGCGAAGGACGGCTCGCCTGCGCACTGGGCGGTGCGTCCGGTCACGTCCCGGAACACGTCGGCGATGGTGGTCTGGGAAAGCTGCGCCTGCATGGCCTCGTGGGCCCGGCAGAACACCCGCTGCAGCACGGAGCGGATGTTTCCGCCGATGTCGCAGCAGCTGCGGGAGCCCTGGTGCACGGCAAACAGCTCTTCCTTTTCCTCCACCGCCCGGTACACGTCCAGCAGCGTGATCTGGTTGGGCTCGCGGGCCAGCTGCGCTCCGCCGCCCGCGCCGGCCTGCACCTGCACCAGCCCCGCGTTGCGCAGCGCGCCCACGATGCGGCGCACCACGACGGCGTTGGTGTTTACGCTTCCGGCAATGGTTTCGGATGTCACCGGCTCCCCGCGCTTCCACGCCAGGAACGCCAGTACGTGCACCGCCACCGCCACCCTGCTGCTGATCGTCGACATCCGGGACTCCCTTCGGTAACTGTAACCAGTCTAGTTCCAGACCCTCCGCCTGTCAACGGGGACGTTGAACCGTTCGCCTCGTGGCGGATTGCGGATGGGAGAAGTGGACGCGTGCCGCCCGGCGGTGCGCCGCCGGCTCTTCCACACGCGCCAAGCCGCGCGCCCGCCGAACTGGACGCACGCCGCCGTTTCCTCCAGGCGGGCAGTGTCGGCGCCCGGCTCCGACGCGGACCGATCACGCAAGCATCCCACGAAAGTGCATTCTGCTGGTCGTTGCCGCCAACGCACTTGGCCCTTCCGGCACCCCGTTTGTCCGGTTTGTGGCGGCTCGCGGCTTTGTGAAATGGACGCTGTCATGTATGCTGTGCGCCAGCAGAGTCCGCCGCACACCCCTTGACACCGCCGCTGCGCTCCGTTAAAATGGACGCACGAGGTCAACCCCCTGCCTGCGGGCAGTGTGGGTACGTACCGGGGGGTTGTGCCGTCACAGGTGCAACCCCCCATCTCGTATCTCCCGTGACTACCTCCTCTGAAAGACCCGAAGCACAGCGCGCACCCAAGCTGGAGATCTTTGTCGATGGCACCAACTGGAACCTCGCGCTCATGCGGGAGGGAATCCAATTCGAGGTCGACCTCAACCTCCTGGCCGCGCGCCTGTCCCGCGGCTATCACTTCGTGAAGCTGCGCTACTACACCTCACCCCTGCCCAATGGAGCAAGCCCCGCCGGGCGACGGCAGCAGCGCTTCTTTGAGGAGATTGCCCGCAGTCGAAAGATCGAACTGGTCCTCGGCCAGCACGAGCCGCGCACGGACTCCGCGGGGCACAGGTACCACGTAGAGAAGGAAACCGACGTAAACCTGGCGGTCGACATGGTCGTGGGCGCGTACGAGGAGCGGTATGACGCGGCCATGCTGATCGCGGGAGACACGGACTACGTTCGCGCGATTCACGCGGTAAAGACCCGTGGCAAGCGGCTGGTGTGGTGCCCACTTCCCCTGCAGAGGCACATCCCCCCGCTCGCCCGCATCTGTGACGAGCCCCGCGAGCTGGATGAGCGCTTCCTGCGCACGTGCATCAAGCACCGCCCCACGCGCTGACCCGGCGCCCCTTCATCCCTTTCTCCCGTTCAGACGATGAGCACACCCGCACTGGCGGACCAGATCCTGGAGACGTGGCGCATCCACGCCCGCATCAATCAGTACCTGCTGGCGGCCATCGCGCCGGATGCGCTGCCGCTGCAGGGCCTCACGCGCGGGCGCACGGTGGCGGAGCAGTTCGCCCACATCCACAACGTGCGGCTCATGTGGATTCGCGAGGGCGCGCCCGACCTGCTCGCCGGGCTGCAGAAGCTGGAGAAGGGCGCCGCGCTGGATGCGGACACGCTCCGCGCCGCGCTGGACGCGTCCGCCGCCGCCGTCGAGACCATGCTGGCCGCGGCGCTGGAAAGCGGAAAGCTGCGCGGGTTCAAGCCCCATCCCACGGCCTTTCTGGGCTACCTGATCTCGCACGAGTCGCATCACCGCGGGCAGATCGCCGTGGCGCTCAAGGGCGCCGACCATCCACTGGACAAGAAGACCGGGTTCGGGCTGTGGGAGTGGGGCGTGCGGTGAAGCTTGTGCTGGGCGGCGTGAGCAGCCTGCTCACGAGCACGGTGTCGTCCGTGGTGGGGGGCGTACCGGGCGCGGCGGGGAGCGTGGGCGGCGAAGTGATCCGCCAGCAGAGCAACGACGGCGAAAAGGAGCTGGACTTTGATGCGCTGCAGCGCGAGGTGGAAGCGACGCTGCAGCAGACGGGCAACGCCTCGCTCTCGCCCGACAGCCTGCAGAAGGGCGCGCAGCAGGCGGAACAGGCCGCCACCCAGGGCGGCGCCAGCAACCAGCAGGTAGCCCAGGAGGTGGGCGACCTGCTGCGCAGCAAGGGCGGCCAGGTAGACCGGCAGGAACTGGTGAACGTGATCGCCGCGCGCACCGGCAAGAGCCCGGAAGAGGCGGGCCGCATTGTCGACCGGGCGCAGAGCAGCGTGCAGTCCGCGCGCGGCCAGATCTCGCAGACGGCAAACAAGGTGGGCGAGCAGGCCAGCGAAACCGCGGGCAAGGCCGCCAACATCAGCAGCAAGGCGCTCTGGGGCGCGCTGCTGCTGATGGGCCTCTCCGTCGCCGCGGCCGCGTTCGGCGCGGGACGCACCGCGCGCGACTGACCATCGCGCGGACGGACGGCGATGGAAAAGGAGGCGCGGGATCGCTCCCGCGCCTCCTTTTTGTTCTCCACCGCCGCGGCGGATTACGGATCGCGCGGCGAGCCGTCCGGGAGGGCGGGGATGGTCTTGAGGTACTGCCACAGCGCACGGATCTCCGTGTCCGTCATCTGCGACGTGGCCTTCCAGGGCATGGGCGCGCGCAGCTCCGTGCCGTCCGGGCGGCGGCCGGTGCGCAGGGCGTGGATGAAGTCGTCCTCGCTCCACGCGCCCAGCCCGTCCGCATGCGGCGTCAGGTTGGCGGGCGTGGCCCAGTCTGCCGGCGCGCCGGTCACCGCGCCGCCCACCAGCGTCTTGCCGTGGCAGCCCGTGCACCCCTGGGCGATGTGCCGGCCGTACTCCACCGTCACGGCAGGGGCGGGTGCGGCGGCGCGGGGCGCGGCGTGGTCAATCACCTCCGCCGAGAGCAGGGGGAGCACGCCGCCGGCCATGAGCGCCCGGCCCAGCGGCCACAGCGCATTGCCGTCCTGCTCGTGGTCCACCGGGGGAACGGTGCGCAGGTAGGCGATGATGGCCGCCACTTCCTCGTCGCTCATTCCGTTGAACTCGTTGCTGGGCATCAGCAGCAGCGGGCGCCCGTCGGCAGACACGCCCTCGCGGATGGCGCGCACGTAGTCCGCGTCCTGGTACCGCCCGCCCACGCCGCCCTTGCCCCGCGTGAGGTTGCTCCCCGAGATGCGGCCCAGCGGAAACTGGTTGATGACGGTGTTGCCGGCCATGTTGTCGCCGTGGCAGTCCGTGCAGCCGCGTGTCACGGCCAGGCGCCGCCCCTCGGTGATCTGCTGCGCGTTCATCACCACGCGGGGCGCGGCCACCGGGACGTCGTAGGTGCGGCGCATGCGCGCCTCGGTGACGCCGTACGCGCCGGCGAGAACCAGGACCAGCACGGCCAGCAGCGTGCCGACAATGCGCGTGGTCCAGCGGAGAAACTTTTTCATGCTGCGCGGCTTGGTTCAGATTCGAGGCGCGGGGCGGGCCCGGAGCGTACACGAATGTGCGTGCCGCACGCCGCGCACACATGGTGCGGATGACCTACGTGCCGGGTTCGGGAGCGGAATGCGGGCCGCGCGGTGGAAGGGGCGGTCCGCGCCGCCGCGGCGCATCCCTTGATCTGAGCCGCATTCAGGCTAGGATTACCCGGCAGCGTACGGCGCACGATTCACCCCGGGTCCCGGACCCGGAGAAACGACGGGTGCACATGAACGGTCTGGGCCGCAGGGTCGCCATCATCGACGGGTGCCGCACCCCGTTCCTCAAGTCGGGGACGGACTTCAAGGACGTATCGGCGGTGGAACTGGGCAAGGCCGCGGTCCGCGAGCTTATCGCCCGCACCGAGCTGGACGTGAACGTGGTGGACCACGTGATCTACGGCACCGTGGTGCAGTCGGTGCAGGAGCCCAACATTGCCCGCGAGGTCACGCTGGGCGCGGGCATTCCGCCGCGGGTTCCGTCCTTTACCGTGGGCCGGGCGTGCGCGTCCAGCAACCAGGCCATCACCTCCGCGGCGGAGCAGATCGCGCTGGGCATGGCGGACGTCATCATCGCGGGCGGCGCGGAGTCGCTCACGGACGTTCCCATCCTGTTCTCGCCGGAGATGCGCAACGCGCTGGTAAAGGCGAGCAAGGCGCGCTCGCTGGGTGAGCGCATCCAGGCGTTCCGCACCATCCGCCCGCGTCACCTCACCCCCATCGCCCCCGCCATTGCGGAGCCGACGACGGGCGAAACGATGGGCGCGTCGGCGGAAAAGATGGCCAAGGAAAACGGCATCACTCGCGAGGCGCAGGACCGCTGGGCGCTGCGCTCGCACACGCTGGCCGCGGCCGCCACGGAAGACGGCCGGCTCACGCGCGAGATCACGCCGTTCTACGTGCCGCCGAAGTTTGAGAAGGTGGTGACGCAGGACAACGGCATTCGCGCCGACACCACGCTGGAGAAGCTGTCCACGCTCAAGCCGGTGTTCGACCGCAAGTACGGCTCCGTAACGGCGGGCAACGCGTCGCCGCTCACCGACGGCGCGTCGGCGGTGCTGCTGATGAGCGAAGAAAAGGCGGCGGAACTGGGGTACAAGCCGCTGGGCTTCATTCGCAGCTACGCGTACGCCGCGCTGGACCCGGGCGACCAGCTGCTGCAGGGCCCGGTGTACGCTGCGCCCGTGGCGTTCGACCGCGCGGGGCTGACCATGAAGGACATCGGCCTGCTGGAGGTGCACGAGGCCTTTGCCGCGCAGGTGCTGAGCAACCTGCAGTGGTTCGACAGCGACGAGATCGCGCGCAAGCGGCTGGGGCGCGACAAGGCCGTGGGCCTGCCGCCGGAGGACCGCATCAACGTGATGGGCGGATCGCTGGCCATCGGGCACCCCTTCGGCGCCACGGGCGGGCGCATCACCATCACGCTGCTGAACGAACTCAAGCGCCGCGGCGAACAGTTCGGCATGATCAGCGTGTGCGCCGCCGGCGCCATGGGCTTTGTGATGATCGTGGAAGCCGCGCCCAACTGACCTGCTGTCTGTGGATGAACGAATGCGCTCCCCGGCCCTGTGCCGGGGAGCGCGTTTCTGCCTTTGGCGGGAGCGGTCAGTCCGCCGGAAGCGTGCGGACGAGGCGGATGCTGGTGCGCTCGTAGCCCAGGTGCTCGTAAAAGGCGTGCGCGTCCGTCAGGCGCAGGTTGCTGGTGATCTCCAGCAGGCCGCATCCGGCCTCCGCCAGCAGCCGCTCCGCCGCGTGGACGAGCGCGCGACCGATCCCCGATCCGCGCTCCGATGCGTCCACGATCAGCGCGGTGATGCGCCCCACCGGGAGCGGCCGGTGCAGCACCGTCATCCGATGTACGGTCACGACGCCGGCCAGCCCTCCGCCCGCGCGCGCCGCCACAAGCGCCGCGTTGGCCCCGCCCGACCACTCGTCCCATCGCGAGGTGATGGAATCCGCGGCCGTCGGATGCCCGAGTGCGGTCAGCAGCCGCGCGATCTCGGCGGCGTCGCCCGGCTCAGCGGGGCGAATGATCGTGTTCACGGGGAAAGCTGGGCCGGAAGGTCCAGGGTGTCCGCACTGTCTTGCGCGGACAGCGAATCCGGTCCCGCTTTCGGCTCAAAGCTGCAGCGCTCTCGAGCCTCGTCCCAGCGCCCGCCCTGGTCCAGACAACGGTCGACGGCATCGCACCCGCACAGGGGCGCCCCGGCGAGAACCACGGCGATCGTGGCAGCGGTGGCTTTCCATCGTGGGCGCATGCAATTCCTCGTTCAGGATGGTGTCGGGCCAACGAACCGCGGACCGGCTGCCATGATCGTCGGGCGCGGCGGATTGCGCCAGCGGCAGATTGCGACAGCGACTTTCGACAAACGCTGGCCTGTTCTGCGTCCGGAGCGTATGTTTGGCCGCGAACACGGTTTCATCCGCACAGAACGCCATCCGACCGATGTCCAACGAGCTATCTCCCGCCGAAATGACGGTGCTGCGCGAACTGGCGCGGCGCGGCATGCCCATGTCCGAGGTGCGGCTGGATACCGAAGCCCTCAAGCTGCTCGCAGAGCGCCGCTGGGTAAAGCGGATGAGCGGGTTTTCCGTCATCACCCCCGACGGGCAGCGCGCGTTCGCCGAGCTTACCCGGCCCGCAGACACCGCGCAGGCTTCCGCGGGCGACGCTCCTGAAGCCGCCGGTGAGGGCGAGGCGTCCGGCAACGATCCCAACGCGGTGCAGCTGAACGAAACGCAGGAAGACATGGTGCGTCAGCTCGCGCTCGCCAACGCGCCGGTGCCCTTTGACGACCTGGACGGCCGCGTGGTGCGGGCGCTGGAGGGCCGCGGTCTGGTGCAGCGCACGGAGGGCATGGTGTCGCTCACCGAGGCCGGGCAGACGGTGTACAAGGAACGCGTCCGCCGCCGGCGCCGCGCGCGCTCGGGGTGGGTGGGCGCGCCGCCGCCGCGCGCCGACGTGTCGCCGGTGGAAGACCGCTCCGCGCCCGAAAAGGCCATTCGCGAGGCCGTGGACGTGCTGCGCGGCGCCGTCCCCGGCGAAGACCGCATTCTGCTGGACGACCTGGAGGCCCCGGCGGAGGACGCGTTCCAGTCGCTGCTGGAACTCGCGGACCGCATCGAGCGCGGCGACGATCCCCGGCGCATCGTCCGGCGCCGCTGATCACGCGGCGGGATGAGGGACAGAACGGCCCGGCGGATGCTCTCCGCCGGGCCGTTGCCATCTCCGGGAAAAGATCGGCTCCAGCAGAGGCACAGAGACACGGAGGAGGCGATTTCTGTGTTTCCGTGCCTCTGCTGGCGAACGCTGTTCAGCCGGGTCCGCGAGAACCGGACTACTCCGCGGGCGGCGGGCCCAGGATCTCGATGCCGTGCTCCGCGGCAATCTGCATCAGCGACGCCATGTCGGGGCCGGCGGGCTGGTTGAACTCCTCGGACCAGCGGGCGTAGAAGCGGTCGAACCCGGCCGGCGTCACGATCACCCAGTGCCTGGCGATCTCCGTCCCCGCGTTGCGATAGGTGTGCGGCACGCCGCGCGGCAGAAACGACACCGACCCCGGCCCCGCGGGCGTCCACGCGCCATCCGACCACAGCTCGATCGTGCCCTCCTGGACGATGAAGATTTCGTCCTCGTTCTGATGCACGTGCGGAGGCGGCCCGCCGCCCGGGTGCGTGGCCGTCAGCGCGATGGCCAGCGCGCCGCCTGTCTGCTCGCCATCCAGCATCAGCTCAAAGTCCGTCCCCGGCGTGGGAAGCTGGGTGCCCTGCCCCGCCATCACCACCAGCGGCATCAGCGCCGCCTGCAGTCCGTTGCTCATCGGAAATCCCGTTGTCGAAAGAAGTTGCGTTCCCGTGCATGCCCGGCCGTCCCTGGCCTGGCGCGGACGAAGAATGCAACCGCCCCTCGTGGGCTGCATGGGTACCCTGACCCGGAACGCAGGACCGCCCCCGGCCATGCGGCGCGGGGGCGGTTCTTTTCATCGGTCAATCAGGACTCCGGCGTGCCGGAGCGGATCTTCTTTTCGGCCTCGTCCAGCGCGTCCCAGGCGAGCATGGCGCATTTGACGCGGCGGGGAAGCTTGGCGACGCCGGCCAGCGCGCGCATGTCGCCCAGCTGCTTGTCGCGCGCGGCGGCCTCGTCGCCGTGAATCATCTCGCGAAAGCGGTCGGAGATGCCGCGCACCTCGTCCCACGACTTCCCCACCGCGTGCTCGCTCATCATGCTGGCGGCGGCCTGTGAGATGGCGCAGCCATGTCCGCTGAAGCGCACTTCGGCAATGCGGTCGTCCTGCACGCGCACCTGCAGCAGGATGTCGTCGCCGCACACCGGGTTGCGCATGGGGATCACGGCGTCGGGCGCGTCCAGCTCGCCGCGAAAGCGCGAGCTGCGGTAGTGCTTCAGGATCAGTTCCTGGTAGACGGCGTCGAGCGCGGAGCGTTCCATAACCGCAGTGCGTGAGTGCTGGGTGCGTGAGTGCGGAACTGCGAGAGTACGAGAGTGGCGGGCGTCCTCGGCTGGGCCCTCACCCGTCCGCGCTGAGACGCGTCCACCCTCTCCCACGAACGGATGTGGGAAAGGGGGCACACACCAACAGCGCCCCTCCCCCGGCCCCTCCCCGTGCAAACGGCCGCACGGAGAGGGGAGAAAAACGCGCCGGGATGTCCGCAACGTGCGGTTGAAGCCTCGATCGTGGACGCGACAGCGGCCACGAGTCGGGGCTTACCGCTTTCCGAGCGGCGGATTCATCCGCTCAGGTCGGCGCATCGGGCGACAACGGCGTCGCGCTCCGCGCGGGCCCCTCCCCCGCCCCTCCCCGTGCAAACTGCCGCACGGAGAGGGGAGAAACCGCGTTTGGCTCAGTACCCGAACAGGCCGCGCGCCTTGTGCAGCGCGTTCACCAGCGCATCCACCTCGCCCGGCGTGTTGTACAGGTAGAACGACGCACGCGCGGTGCTTCCCACGCCCAGCCGCTTCATCAGCGGCTGTGTGCAGTGGTGCCCCGCCCGGATCGCCACGCCCTCGCTGTCCAGAATGGTCGCCAGGTCGTGCGGATGGATGTCCGCCAGCGTGAACGAGACCACCCCGCTGCGCTCCGACAGGTCGCGCGGGCCAAGGATGGTCATGTCCGGGATGTCCTGCATGCGCTCGATGGCGTACGCCAGCAGCGACCGCTCGTGCGCCAGAATGGCGTCGCGACCCACGGCGGACAGGTAGTCCGCGGCGGCGGCCAGCCCCACCGCGCCCGCGATGTTGGGCGTTCCCGCCTCCAGCCGGTGCGGCAGCGGCGCGTAGGTGCTGGACTCCAACTCCACGAACTCGATCATGTCGCCGCCGCCATGGAACGGGCTCAGCGACTCCAGCGCCTCGCGGCGCCCCCACAGCCCGCCGATCCCCGTGGGACCGCACATCTTGTGGCCGCTGAACGCGTAGAAGTCGCACCCCAGCGAGGGAACGTCCACCGGCAGGTGCGGCGCCGATTGCGCTCCGTCCACGATCATCACCGCGCCCGCGGCCCGCGCGCGCGCCGCGATCTGCGCGACCGGGTTCACCGTCCCCAGCGCGTTGCTCACGTGCGTGATGGAAACCAGCTTTGTCCGCTCCGTCAGCACCACGTCCAGCGTGGACAGGTC
The DNA here is from genome assembly GCF_036387355.1 of Longimicrobium sp. Lineage (GTDB taxonomy): Bacteria > Gemmatimonadota > Gemmatimonadetes > Longimicrobiales > Longimicrobiaceae > Longimicrobium. Next base: position 17,466 of record NZ_DASVTX010000535.1, on the reverse strand, counting down.
CAGCCGGCCCTGCTCGTCGATGTCGATGAAGCGCAGGCGGGCGCCGGTGCGCTGCGCCACCATCTGCCAGGGCACCAGGTTGCTGTGGTGCTCCAGAACGCTCAGCAGGATCTCGTCCCCCGCCTTCAAGTGCGTGGTGCCCCAGGCGTGCGCCAGCAGGTTGAGCGCCTCGGTGGTGCCGCGCGTCCAGATGAGCTCGTGCGGATCGGCGATGCCCAGAAACCGGGCCACCCGTGTGCGCGCACCGTCGTACGCGTCCGTGGCGCGGTTGCTCAGTTCATGGATGCCACGGTGCACGTTGGCGTTGGCGCTGCGGTAGTGCCCGCTGATGGCGTCGATGACCTGCACCGGCTTCTGCGTGCTGGCCGCGTTGTCCAAGTACACGAGCGGCTTGCCGTTCACCGTCTCCGACAGGATCGGAAAGTCCTCGCGGATGCGAGCGACGTCCAGCGGCGATGCGGGTGCTGCGAGTTCAGTGATGCTCATCCAGGATCCATCGTTACAGCTTTTGATTGCCGCCGCCGGACGGCCCTGACCAGCGCGATCACCAGCAGGTTACCCGCCGCGATCGTGCCGATCGTCAGCGTGATCAGGGCCGCGAACCCGCCGCCGATCAGCAGCGCGGTTTGCGGCCCCAGGTACGACGCCATCAGCACCGCTGTCAGCCCTACGACGAGGTCGACCAGCAGGACGGCCCACGCCAGCTCCTTCAGATCTTCGCGAAGGGCGGAGCGGCGCATGGGTACGTAGGGGAAAGGGTCTACGGCAACTCCACCATCACGTCCCCGCCCTCGATCCGCGCGGGAAAGACGGGGACGGGGCGCACCGCGGGCGGGCACACCGGCTCGCCCGTCCGCAGGTCGAACGCGGCGCCGTGCCACTCGCAGGTCAGGGTGCACGCATCGGCGTCCACCTCACCCACGGATAGCGGAAAGTCGCGGTGCGAGCACACGTCGGCGATGGCGTACACCTCGCCCTGCACCCGCGCCAGCGCGATGCGCCGGCCCGCGACCTCCACCCCCAGGACCGCGCCCTCGGAAAGCTCCGAGAGCGCGGCCGCCCGGATCCACCCCAACCTCAGCGCGACCGGGCCAGCTTGCGCTCCACCACGCGCAGCAGTTCCTGCTTGACGCCTTCCAGCGGAAGCTGCTCCAGCACCTCGGCAAAGAAGCCGAACACCACCAGCCGCACCGCCTCCACCTTGGGAATGCCGCGCGAAAGCAGGTAGAACACCTCTTCCTCGTCCAGCTGCCCCACCGTGGCGGCGTGCGAGCAGCGCACGTCGTCGGCCTGGATCTCCAGGTTGGGGAGCGAGTCGGCGCGGGCGCCGTCGCTCAGCAGCAGGTTGCGGTTGGTCTGGTACGCGTCCGTGCGCTGCGCCCTGGGGTGCACGCGGATGAGCCCGCGGAACACCGACCGTCCCTTGTCGCTCAGCGCGCCCTTGAACAGCAGGTTGCTGCTGGCGTGCGGGGCCAGGTGGTCCTGCAGCGTCTGGTTGTCGAAGTGCTGGTTTCCGTCGGCGATGTACAGCCCCAGCATGTCGATGTGGCTGCCCGGCGCGCGCATGCGGCACTGCACGTCGGCGCGCGACATGTCGGCGCCAAAGCTGGTGTACAGCGTGGTGATCTTGGCGTCGCGCCCGGCGACCAGCCGGTCGGTGGACAGGTGCGCCACGCCCGCGCCGTACCGCTGCACGGAGGTGTAGATGGCCACCGCGCCCTCGTCCGCAAAGATCTCGGCGGCGCCCACGGAAAGCGCCGGCTTGCTCAGGTCGTCCGAGCCCAGCGTTTCCACGACGGCGAACCGGGAGCCCTGCTCCGCCACCACCAGCGTGCGCCCGAACGCGGCCGTGCCGGCCTCGCTGAGCCAGCGGTACACGCGGAACGGAGCCTCCACCTGCACGCCCTTGGGAACGTACAGAAAGGTGCCGCCCGTCCACAGCGCCGCGTTCATCGCCGCGAACTTGCCGTCGTCCGGGGTGATGGCGGTGCCCAGGTGCTTCTGCACCAGTTCGGCGTGCTCGTGGGCGGCGATCTCCAGCGAGGTGAAGATGACGCCCTGCGCGGCCAGTTCCTCCGGCAGTTCGCGCACGACCACGGAGGCGTCGATCTGCACCAGACGGGCGCCGGGCTCGGTGGCCTCGTCCATGAGCGTGGAGAGCCCGGCGGGCAGCCCGGCGCCCACGGAGGCGGGGCCGCGCTCCTCGGCAAAGGTGAACGCGTCCAGCCGGACGAGCTTCTTGATGTCGGTGTAGCGCCAGTCCTCCAGCCGCGTGGTGGGCATGGGGGTGTCGGCAAACACGCCGTGGGCGGCCATGCGCGAGGCGCGCAGCCACTCGGCCTCGCCCTTGCGCGCGGCCAGGATCTCCACCTGGTCGCGGGTAAAGGCGCCGACGTCGGCGGGGGTGATGGTATCGGTCACGGGAATCCGGGTCTCGGTTGCGTATATCCGGCGAGGAGAAAAGAAGTGCCCAGTGCCCGGTGCCAAGTGCCCAACTGAGCACCGGCACTGGGCACTGGGCCCTGTCCTTATCCCACCGATCCTTCCATCTCCAGCTCGATCAGCCGGTTCAGCTCCACCGCGTACTCCAGCGGAAGCTCCTTGGCGATCGGCTCAATGAAGCCGCGCACCACCATGGTGGCCGCCTGGTCTTCGCTCAGGCCGCGCGACATCAGGTAGAACAGCTGCTCGTCGCCGATCTTGCTGACCGTGGCCTCGTGGCCGATCTGCGCGTTCTGGTCTTCGATGTTGATGTACGGATACGTGTCGGTACGCGCCTGCTCGTCCAGCAGCAGCGCGTCGCACTCCACGTTGCTCCGCGCGTGGTGAGCGCCCGGCTGCACGTGCAGCAGCCCGCGGTACGACGAGCGCCCGGAGCCCTTGCTGATGCTCTTGCTCACGATGCGCGACGACGTGTGCGGCGCGGCGTGAATCACCTTGCCGCCGGCGTCCTGGTGCTGGCCGTTGCCCGCGTACGCGATGGACAGGATCTCGCCGCGCGCGCCCTCGCCCATGAGGTAGCAGCTGGGGTACTTCATGGTCAGCTTGCTGCCCAGGTTGCCGTCCACCCACTCCATGGTGCCGTCGCGCCCCACCATGGCGCGCTGCGTCACCAGGTTGTACACGTTGTGCGACCAGTTCTGGATGGTGGTGTAGCGGCAGCGCGCGCCGTCCTTGACCAGGATCTCGATCACGCCGCTGTGGAACGAGTCCTGGCTGTACGAGGGCGCCGTGCACCCCTCGATGTACTGCACCTGCGCGCCTTCTTCCACGATGATCAGCGTGCGCTCGAACTGGCCCATGCTTTCCGCGTTGATGCGGAAGTAGGCCTGCAGCGGCATGTCGAGCTTGACCCCCTTGGGGATGTACACGAACGATCCGCCGGACCACACGGCCGTGTTCACCGCCGCAAAGAAGTTGTCGCGGTACGGCACCACCTTGCCGAAGTGCTCGCGCACGATGTCCTCGTGGTCGCGCAGGCCGTCGTCCATCCCCTTGAAGATGACGCCCGCCTGCTCCCACTCCGCCTTGAGCGAGTGGTACACGACCTCGGACTCGTACTGCGCGCCCACGCCGGCCAGAATGCGGCGCTCCTGGTCGGGAATGCCCAGGCGCTCAAAGGTGTTCTTGATGTTCTCCGGCACCTCGTCCCACGTCTTCCCCACCTTTTCGCTGGGGCGGATGTAGAAGTAGATGTCGTCGAAGTTGAGCCCGCTCAGGTCGCCGCCCCACTCCGGCCACGGGCGCGCCTGCGCGTGCTTGAGCGCCTTGAGGCGGATGTCGAGCATCCACCTGGGCTCGTTCTTCTGGCCGCTGATCTCCCGGACGATGCTCTCGTCCAGGCCCTTGCGGCTCTTGAAGATGTAGTTTTCTTCGTCGCGAAAGCCGAACTTGTACTCGTCGAGTCCGAGTGCGGCAACGTCTTCATTGAAAGGCATGTGCGCCTCCTCAGTTCACAAAAGGAAAGTGCCCAGTGCCCGGTGCCCGGTCCCCAGGGGTACTGGGCACTCCGGCACTGGGCACTTCCGTATTCCTGGTTACGCGCTGATCTCTTCCTTGATCCAGTCGTAGCCGCGCTCTTCCAGCTCCAGCGCCAGCTCCGGCCCGCCGCTGCGGATGATGCGGCCTTCCGCCATCACGTGCACGCGGTCCGGCTTGATGTAGTTCAGCATGCGCTGATAGTGCGTAATGAGCAGCACCGTGGTTTCCGGGCGCTCCGCCTTGATCTTGTTGATGCCCGCCGTTACGATCTTGAGCGCGTCGATGTCCAGGCCGGAGTCCGTCTCGTCCATCACGGCCAGCGCCGGCTCCAGCATGGCCAGCTGCAGGATCTCGTTGCGCTTCTTTTCGCCGCCGCTGAAGCCATCGTTCACCGAACGCTGCGCGAACACCGGGTCCATCTCCAGCATCGCCATGCGCCCTTCCAGCTCTTCCTGGAAGTCGAAGATGTCCACTTCTTCGCCGCGCTTGGCGTTCAGCGCCGTGCGCATGAAGTTGGCGACGGACACGCCGGGGATTTCCACCGGGTACTGAAACGCCAGAAAGATCCCCGCGCGGGCGCGCTCGTCGGCTTCCATGTCCAGCACGCTCTCGCCGCGGAACAGGATGTCGCCGTCCGTCACCTCGTACGCCGGATGGCCGGAGATCACCTTGCTGAGCGTGCTCTTGCCGCTTCCGTTGGGACCCATGATCGCATGGATCTCGCCCGCGTTCAGCTCGAGGTTCACGCCCTTCAGGATCTCGGTGCCGTCTTCGGCGATCTCGGCGTGAAGGTTGGTGATCGTAAGCAGCGGTTCGGCCATCAATCGTCTCCTGGACAGGCCGGCGCGCGCCGGCCGGCTCGGTGTTTCGTCGGGTTGGGTACGCCCCCCGCAACGGGGAACGCCTCGCCCGCGCGGCCGCGTTCACCCGCGCGCGAGTCAGCAAGAATGATTCTTACTATCATCCGCCAACCTAGGCCCGCCGGGGGCGTGCGTCAAGGCTGGCCGCCCCCTTGCGACGGGGTCCCGGGCGGGCTTTCAGTTCCCCGTCCGCCCCGCGCCTTTCCTCCTGTACCCCACACCCCGCATCCCGTCCCGTGACCGAGTCCGCCGCCGCTGATCCCGCCCCGCCCTTTCGTCCCCGGACCGTGCTGGTGCTGGGCGGAGGGGGAATGAAGGGCACCGCCCACGTGGGCGTCTGGAAGGCGCTGGACGAGGCCGGCGTGGTTCCCGACGCCATCGTGGGGTGCAGCATCGGCTCGCTGATTGCCTGCGCCGTTTCCGGAGGCATGGGGTGGCGCGACCTGGGCGAAATGGCGCTCAACCTGCGCAAGGAAGACATCGTTTCCGTCAACAAGCGCGCGGTGTTCATGGGCGGCGTGCGCGAAAACTCCGTGTTCGACGGGGGAACGTACCGGCGCTTCATCGCGGCGCGGCTGCCGCTCAAGAGCTTTGCCGACGCGCTCATCCCGGTGCGCGTCAACGCGGTGTCGCTGGTAGGGTGCGGCGAGGCGTGGTTCGGCACGGGGATGCGGGAAGACGTGGACCCGGTGGATGCCGTGTACGCCTCGTGCGCCATCCCCATCTACTTCCCCCCGTTGCGGCTGGACGGCGACGTGCTGGTGGATGGGGGCGTGCTCAACACCCTGCCGGTGGACCAGGCGATGGCGTGGGGCGCGGAGCGGGTGATCGCGGTGGACGTGGGGAGCGAGATCACCCCGCCGCCGGCCGGCTTCTTCGATCGCGGGATGATCGCCATCCACGACCGCACGCTCACGATGAACATCGCGCAGCAGCGCGAGCGCAACCTGGCCGCGTGGAGGGACCTGCCCGTCACGCTGGTGCGTCCCCGCATCGGCCACCTGGGCGCGTGGGACTTCGGGCGCACGCAGTACTTTCTGGAAGAAGGCTACCGCGCCACCAAGGAAGCCATCGCCACGCTCGGCTGAGAAGAGGGACGGCGCGGGCGAATCGAGCCCCACGTAGTCGATCGGGATCGAGCCTGCGCCCCCTCCAGAACGCCGTCCGGAGCGAACGAATACGGTCCGCGCGCAACGGACGTGACATGGCGGGTCGGGCGCCACGGCTGCACCTCCGCCGGTCCAGCGCGAGTGCGACGTTCCGCGCGTCGGCCGGTCCAGAGCGAATTGCGACGTTCCGCGCGTCCGCCGGTCCAGAGCGAATTGCGACGTTCCGCGCGTCCGCCCGTCCAGAGCGAATTGCGACCTTCCGCGGCGTCCGCCCGTCCAGAGCGGATTGCGACGTTCCGCGGCGTCCGCCCGTCCAGAGCGAATGAATTCGCCGCTGGGAAAGCACGAAGTCCGCCTTCGCGGACTGCGGCCGCGACCACGGCGCGAGCGGCGACGTCCGAAGCAGGCCCAAGACCGATGTCATCCTGAGGAGGCGCCGGCCGAAGTGTCTGCGGCGCTGCAATTTGGCGCCGACGAAGGATCTACTGTTCGCCGCGGACAGCGCCGCGATGCACACCCGAGCGGCCGCCTCGTCATCAAACGCCGGCCGAGCACACCATCATCGGACAACGCACCCGGCCCGGCCCCGCACAACGGAGCCGGGCCTTCTTCGCATCCGCCACCTCGCTGCCCCCCGCATCGCGCACCCCGACGACGGCTGCGGCGCGGGCGGAATCGTGCTTGCACCCGCCCTCCCGCTCGCGATCCGATCCACCTCCGGCGACGAGCATCCGCATGCCGCACGTGATCCTTCTGGGCGACAGCATCTTCGACAACGCGGCGTACGTGCGCGGCGGGCCCGACGTCATCGCCCAGCTCAACGACATCCTGCCCGGCGGCTGGACCGGCACCCTGGCCGCCATCGACGGCGCCACGACCTCCGACATGCCCATCCAGTACCGGCGCATTACGAAAGACGCCACGCACCTGGTGCTGAGCATCGGCGGGAACGATGCGCTGATGAACATCGACATCCTGAACCGCCGCGCGTCGTCCGTTGCGGAGGTGCTGAATCTGCTGGCCGACATGCGCGACCGGTTCGAGGCCGCGTACCGCGAGGTCGTCGCCGAGCTGCGCGGGCGCGGGCTGCCGCTCGTGATCTGCACCATCTACAACGGCAACTTTCCGGACGCGGCAATGCAGCGCGTGGCCCAGACCGCACTGTCGATGTTCAACGACGCCATTCTGCGCGTGGGCATCGAGTCCGGGCTGCCGATCATCGACCTGCGCCTGGTCTGCAACGATCCGGGAGACTACGCCAACCCCATCGAGCCATCCGTGCAGGGCGGGGCCAAGATGGCCCGGGCGATCGTGCGGGTCCTGGCCGGCGAAGCGCCCGAGGCCGTGGTCTTCGCTGGGTGAGCGGGAGCTGAGCGAATGAAGTCGCCGCAACAACGGCTGAAAGCCTCCCGATACCGCCGTGAGGCAGCAGTTGAACGCGGGCTCCACGGCCGCCCCCACCCGGGCCGGCACCACCGGCCCACCCTCCCCCAAAAGAGACTGGGGGAGGGTTGGTGGCGCGGAAGGCACGTGAGGGCATACACGGATTCGCGCTGCCCAAGCTCTCCCGAGCGGATAAATCCGCCGCTCTGAAAGCGGTACGACCCGGCTGACGGCTCGGCGCCGGCCTCCTTCGCTCGAATCAGCCGCCACAGTCCGCGGAGGCGGACTTCGTGTCTTTGGAGGCGCGGTTTCAACCGCCGGGAGCGGAGACGGCCTGACGAGCCGACCCCCGTCGCCGCGCCGAACGGCTCGCCCTCGCCCGCTGGCGGCCCGGGTGCGGGAGAGGGGGCTGGGGGTGAGGGGCGCCTCGGCATGCGCCATAGCCCTCAAAGCCCGAACTGCTCTCCGTGCGGCAGTTCGCACGGGGGGGCCGGGGAGGGGCGCTGTTGCCGTGTGCTCCCTCTCCCACATCTGTTCGTGGGAGAGGGTCGTCGTGCGCAGCACGCGGGGTGAGGGCCACAGCCGGCGGCGCGCGCATCCTCCTGAACCTGCAATCCTTCCGCTGATCGACAGAAAAAAAGCGGGGCGGACCTGGTGAGGTCCGCCCCGCTTTCCATCATGCGGCCGCGTGGATCAGCCGCGCTGCCCGTGTCCGCCGCCGTTTCCACGGCCGCGCCCGCCGCGCCGGCGCTGGCTGTCGCCGCCGCCCGCGCCCGCCATCTCCCGGCGCGGCTCGGACGACGAGCGCGACCCTTCGCTACGCGGCTGCGGACGCCCGCCGCCGGACGACGGGGCGCGGCCGGCCACCGGCGCGCCGCCTTCGCGCGCGGCCTTGCGGTCCGCCTTCTCCTTGGCGCGCGCGCGCTCCTCCGACTTGCGCTTGCGGATCTCCGCGATGCGCTCGGCGATGGGCACCTCGAACCGCTCCTGCGGCTTGGCGCGGTAATCGAAGCCCTCCACCACGATGCGGTTGAGCTGCTTGCCGATGGCGCGCTCGATGGCCTTGAGGTCGCGCTCCTCGTCCGGCGCCACGAAGGTGTACGCATCGCCGGTGGCCTCCGCGCGGGCCGTGCGGCCGACACGGTGGATGTAGTCTTCCGGCACGTGCGGCACGTCGAAGTTCACCACGTGCTCCAGCGCCTCCACGTCAATGCCGCGGGCCACGATGTCCGTCGCCACGAGCACGCGGTAGCGCCCCGCCTTGAAGCCGGCCAGCGCGTCGGTGCGCGCCGTCTGGCTGCGGTTGCCGTGAATGCGGGCGTTGGGCACGCCGTGCTTTTCCAGGAACTCCGCCAGGCGGTTGCTGCGGTGCTTGGTGCGGCAGAACACGATGACGTTGCCCACCTCGTTGCGCTTGAGCAGTTCCAGGAACAGGTGCGCCTTGAGCTCTTCCGAGACCGGGTACACCGCCTGGGTGATGCCCACGGCCGGCTTGGCCTGGCGCTGCAGGTCAACCGTGGCGGGCGACTGCAGCATGTCGCGCGACAGCGCCACGATGGGCGCCGGCATGGTGGCGCTGAAGAACAGCGTCTGCCGCTTGGCGGGAACGTGCTTCAGCACCCGGCGGATGTCGGGGAGAAAGCCCATGTCCAGCATGCGGTCGGCCTCGTCCAGCACCAGGATCTCCACGCCGTCCAGCTTGGCGTACGGGTACTGCAGGTGGTCCAGCAGGCGGCCCGGCGTGGCGATGATGACCTCCACGCCGTCGCGGAACGCCTGCTCCTGCGGCTTCATCCCCACCCCGCCGAACACGGCGGCGGCGCGAATGCCCGTGCCCTTGCCCAGCGCCACGAACTGCTCGTGAATCTGCGCGGCCAGTTCGCGCGTGGGGCTCAGCACCAGCGCACGGGTGCGGCGCCGGGGCCCGTCCATCAGGCGCTGAATGGTGGGCAGCGCAAAGCCCGCCGTCTTGCCGCTGCCGGTCATGGCGCACGCCATCACGTCGCGCCCTCCGAGGGCGAACGGAATGGCCTGTTCCTGGATCGGGGTGGCCTTGGTGTATCCCAGGTCCGAGACGGAGCGGAGCAGGGAGGGGTGAAGTCCGAGATTGTCGAAAGACATTTCGTGCCGAGTACAGACGAGCGCGCCGTATTCGGCGCAAAAGAACACGGCGGGGCTCGCGCGGAGTCCCGCCGTCCGGTTCGTGAGGGAGATACACCGCAATCGGCGAAAGGGTCGCGGAAGCGCCGATTGTGGCGCACGGCGGCCGCTTTCACCCGCCGCCTTGACCCACGCGCCCGCCGCCGCGATGATCCAATGTGGACGCCTTCGGAATGCCGGATTCCCGCTGTCCGTTTTCCGCCACGGATGAGCAGACGTGCACGCCTGTGGCCGCTTTCACGCGCGGGCTTCTGTCCAGATCGCCGCACTGATCCCTTCGGCGCATGCCGAAGCCGACCGTGTATCTGGACAGCACCATCCCGAGCGTGTACCACGACGACCGCACCGAGCCCGAGCGGGTGCGGTGGAGGACGATCACCCGCGCCTGGTGGGATGGAGCGCAGGAACGCTACACCCTGTGCACGAGCCAGCTGATGCTGGACGAGATCGCACGCGGCGGCAGGCCAGACCGGGCGGACGCGCGGCTTGCGCTTGTCCGCGGCATTCGGGTACTGGAGGTGAACGACGCAGTCCACCTGCTGGCCCTGCACTACAGGGCGCACCGGCTCATGCCGCGGACCGACGCCGTCCACGTCGCAGCCGCCTCTTGCCATCGATGCGATCTTGTGCTGACCTGGGATCTGAGGCACATGGCGAATCCGCGAAAAACCCGGCACATCCTACGCGTGAACGCCATGTCCGGATTGCCCACACCGCGTATCTGCACGCCGGAAACGCTGATCAGGGAGGCTGAATGAACCCCGTCGCCGAGGATCCCATCTTCCCGGACCTTGAAGAGGCCCGCCGCGAGATGGAGGTACTGTATCCCACGCTGGACGAGTTGTTCACCCATCTGCGGGAGTCACAGGCGCGGCATGGCGAACGGCTGGTGCGGCGGGATCCCGCAGATGATGAGGCGCTGATCGCGAGGCTGCGCAGCGCCCAGGCAGATGCCGCGGCCTGAGATCCAGGTGGTGTTGCGGAGGCGGGCACGCGGCCGATGAATCCGCGACGCGGTCGGAGAGAAAGTTTCCGCGGAGGTGCGGTGGCAGGTTTGCCATCCATGGTGTCCAGCCCGGAACAAGACTCGCGCGGGGCTCCAATCCGGACAGCTTCGGCACGCTGAACCCCGCTGTCCGTTTTCCGCCACAGATGAGCAGACGTGCGCGCCTGTGGCCGCTTTCACGCGCGGGCTTCTGTCCAGATCACCGCGCTGATACCTTCGGCGCATGCCGAAGCCGACCGTGTATCTGGACAGCACCATCCCGAGCGTGTACCACGACAGCCGCACCGAGCCCGAGCGGGTGCGGTGGAGGACGATCACCCGCGACTGGTGGGACGGGGCGCAGGAGCAGTATACGCTCTGCTCCAGTCCGCTGATGATCGCCGAGATCGTCAGCGGCAGACGAACCGAACGCGCGCTCCTGCGACTGGCCCTGGTCAGCGGGATTCCACGACTCGCAGTCTCGGAAGAAATCGAGGCGACCGCGCGCGACTACGTGCGTCACAAGCTGATGCCGCCGGACGACGCCCTGCATCTCGCCACGGCGTCCTGTCACGGCATCGACATCCTGCTGAGTTGGAACCTGAAGCACCTGGCGAACACGAACAAACGGCATCATCTACAGCGGCTCAACACGCGGATGAGCCTCCCGGTGCCGCGGATCTGTACCCCCGAAGAACTGATGAGGAACGCCGATGAACGCTGACGAGCATGTGTCTCCAGACGTGGAGGAGGCACGCCGGGAACTCGCGGAGCAGTACCCGACCGTAGAGGCGCTCTGCGATTACCTCCGAGCACTGGAAAGCGAACTCGCCCCCTTCACGGACGAGACGGGCGGAACCGACCTCGTTACCTGGTACATGAGCCGGCACGGCGGCGCGGATCAGCCGGACGGCAGGGCACCCGGAACCACCGTGCGACCTGCCGCCTGACGCGCGCATCCGCTCAGTGGTAGTCGTGCGAGCGGACGATTTCGCGGGCTTCGTCCAGCTGCAGGGGAAAGAAGGTTTCGGCCTTGATGTTGGTCACCCCGTCTTCCTTCCCCAGCTTGCCGCGCACGGCCAGGATGCCGTTGCCGTTGATGGTCTCCCGCTCGCGGGCGTACAGCTGCGGGGGGACAATGACGTCCACGCGCCCCGTCTCGTCCTCCAGCCCCACGAACACGAAGCCCTTGGCCGTCCCCGGCCGCTGCCGCACGATCACCAGCCCGGCGGCGGTCACGCGCTCGCCGTGGCGCCGCTCTGCATCCCGCAGCTCGCCCAGGGGGAGCACGCCCAGATCCCGCAGGCGGTCGCGCAGGTGGCGCATGAGGTGGCCGTCCAGGTCGAATCCGGTAACGTGGTGCGCCATCCGCGTGCGCTCCACCGGCGCGAGCTCCGGCAGACGCGCCACCGACGGCTCCGCGGGGGCCAGCGGGCCGCCGCTGCGGCGCGCCCGCAGCTCGCCCATCACCGTCCACAGCGCCTGGCGCGGCCCGCCCGGGATCCATGACCGGAACGCCCCCGCCGCGGCCAGCGCGCGCAACCCGTGCTCCGAGGGAAAGCGCTCCACCACGTCCGCCACCGAGGTGAACGGCCCGCGCGCCAGTTCCGCCCGCAGCCGCCCGCCCGTCACCGAGCCCAGCCCGCGCACGTAGCGAAGGCCCACGCGGACAGACGGAGAGTGCCCAGTGCCCGGATTCAAGTGCCCAGAAGGGCTGGATGGATCCGCTGGGCACTGGGAACCTGGCACTGGGCACTTCCCTTCCAGCGCACAATCCCACCCGCTCACCGCCAGGTCGATGGGCAGCACCTGCACCCCGTGCTGCCGCGCGTCGTGGATCAGCGTGGACACGGGGTAGAAGCCCATGGGCTGCGCGTTCAGGATGGCGCACAGGTACTCGGCCGGGTAGTACAGCCGCAGCCACGCGCTCGCGTACGCCAGCAGCGCGAACGAAATGGCGTGGCTTTCGGGAAAGGTGTAGCTGGCGCACGCTTCCAGCCATCCCAGCACCCGCTCCGCCGCCTCCTCGTCCACCCCGCGCGCCCGCATCCCCTCGCGAATCCCTTCCGTGGCGCGGTGCATCTCCTCACGGCTGCGCTTGCGGCTCATGGCGCGCCGCAGCCGGTCCGCTTCCCCGGGCGAGCACCCGCTCACCACGATTGCGCAGCGCATCAGCTGCTCCTGAAAGAGCGCCAGGCCGTGCGTGCGCCCCAGCACCGGCTCCAAATCCGGGTGCGGATACTCCGTGGGCACCTGGCCGCGCCGCCGCGCCAGCATCTCCTTCACCTGCCCGCCCATCATGGGCCCCGGGCGGATGGCACCGACGGAAATCACCACGTCGTAAAAGCACGTCGGCTTGAGGCGCGGAAGAAAGTTGGCCTGCGCGCGGCTCTCGATCTGGAACAGGCCGATGGTGTCCGCCTCGCCGATCTGCGCGTAGACGGCCGCGTCTTCCATGGGCAGCCGGCCGATGTCCACGTCCACCCCGCGCGTGTCGCGCACCATGCGGATGCACGAGCCCAGCAGCTTGAGCATTCCCAGCCCCAGCAGGTCGAACTTGGGGATGCCGATGTCGGCGCAGTCGTCCTTGTCCCACTGAATCACCGTGCGCCCCGGCATGGACGCCGGCTCGATGGGCACCATCTCCCCCAGCGGCGTGCCGGAAAGCACAAAGCCGCCGCTGTGGATCCCCCGGTGCCGCGGCACGCCGTCCAGCCCGGCCACCAGCTTCACCAGGGCGCGGGCGCGGGGCTCCGCCGGATCCAGGCCGACGGACCGCAGCGCCTTGCCCTCTCCCATCTCCAGCCACTCCGCCGCCGTCCCCGCCGGCGCGTGCCCGTCCAGCCGCTTGGCCAGAAAGTCCGCCTGCGCGGCGGGAAAGCCCAGCACCCGCATGGCGTCGCGCACGGCGGAACGGCCGCGGTACTCCACGTGGGTGCACACCATGGCGGCGTGGGGGCGGCCGTAGCGCTCGTACACGTACTGCAGCACGCGCTCGCGGTCGTCCATGGCCGCGAAGTCCACGTCGATGTCCGGCGCTTCGGGGCGCTCCACGGACAGGAAACGCTCGAACAGCAGGTGGTTGGCGATGGGGTCCACCGCCGTCACCCGCAGCGCATAGCAGACGAGCGAGTTGGCCGCGGAGCCGCGCCCCTGGCACAGGATGCCGCTTTCCCGCGCGAAGCGGCAGATGTCCCACACCACCAGAAAGTGGTCGGGCATCCCCACCTGCGCGATGATCTCCAGTTCCCGCCGCAGCTGGCGCCAGTGCACCTCCGACGCCTCGGGCAGCCGCTCCCGCAGCCCCTTCTCCGCCAGCGCGCGCAGCATCTCGTCCGCCGAGCCCCATTCCGCCGGCACGTCAAAGCGGGGGCGCGGCGGGGGAACGTCCAGCAGGCGAAAGGCGCCGCAGCGCTCCGCGATCTCCCGCGTGCGGCGGATTCCCTCCGGCGCGTGGCTCCACCGGCGCGCCATTTCGGCGGGGGGCTGCAGGCACCACTCGCCGGAGGGGCGCAGCCACCCCGCGCGGTGCGCCTGCTCCAGCGTGGCCTGCCGGCGCACGCAGGTGAGCAGGTCGTGCACGGCGCGGCCGGCGGCGTCGGCGTAGTGCACGTCGTGCGTCACCGTCCACGGCACCCCCACCTCGCGCGCCAGGTCGCGCAGTTCCGCGCACAGCGAAGCCTCCTGGTGCGTGCGGTGGTCCCACAGCTCCAGGTGAAAGCGGTCGCCGAACACCTCCTTCATCCCTCCCGCCACCATGCGCGCTTCCGCGAACCGCTCCTGGGCCAGCAGGCGGGGGATGCGGCCGCGCGGACAGCCGGAGAGCGCCACCAGCCCCGCGGAGCGCTCCCGGAGCGCGCTCCAGGGGACGGCGGGGGCGCCCCGCGGACGCTCCGTGCGCCCCCTTGACAACAGCCCGCAGAGGTTCTTCCACCCCTCCGGGTTTTCCACAATCAGCGTGAGATGGGAGGCGTCGTCCAGGGTGATTTCCGCGCCCAGCAAGGGGGTTACGCCCGACTCGCGGCAGGCCCGGGAGAAACGCACGGCGCCCCCCAGGTCGTCGTGGTCCGTGAGCGCAAGGTAAGTAGAACCCAGCGCCGCGGCCCTTGACACGAGCGCCTCGGGCGTAGACGAACCGTCACCCAGCGAAAACGCGCTGTGACAATGCAGCTCGACGTAATCTTCTTGTTTCACAAGCACTTAGCCCAAAAACGCGCGCATGGGGACATCGCGCACCCATCCCGATCACGTCTCAATCGAACCATCCTTCCAGGTACCACAGCCCGGTCGCCGCGTCTCGGTACACCAGCCCCAGCCACCCCTCTTCAGACTCCAGCCGCCAGTACTCGCGGGCTTCCGCACGGGCCCACCATCCCCCCGAAACCCTCTCCGGACCCTCTGCACGAGTTTTCCACAGTCGGGGTGGATAAGTCCCCATCCCCCCATCCGGCAATGCATTCGCGAGCGCCGCTCCGTCCACCCCCGCGGGGCGGCCCTCCGCGTCCTGCCGCACTGTCAGAGACAAGGGTTCTGTCAAGCGGCGCAGGCAGAGGGGGAGCACGTTGCGAAACCCGCTTCCCGCCACCGGCGGGTCCGGCGCCGGGGCGGCCGCGGTGAACGCTCCGATCCCCGCGCTGCCGTGCGCCGCCCACCCCGCGTGCTCTCCGGGCAGGTGCGCTCCGTGCCGCACGGCGGTGCTCAGCGCGCCGTCGCCCCAGCGGGCAAAGACGGGGAGCAGGGCGGCGTGCAGCGCGCCGGGGTCCGGCGCGGGGGCGGCGAACGCGTCCAGCTGGTCGGCGCGGGCCACGCCGTCTTCTTCCGCCACCAGGCGCACGCTGCACAGGGGGCCGGCGGGGGCGCGGTCCTCCACGGCGCGTCGGCACAGGTCCGCCAGCACGCGCGGGTCGGCGGTGGGGCGCGCGGGGCGCACCTCGCGGTCGTCGTCCGCCGCATCGGGAACGCGCAGGGTGAGCCGCAGCCGCGCGGGAATGCGCTGGCGGGCGGCAAGCTGCGCCGTCACCGAGGCGATCAGCCCGGGAAGCACGAAGCGCAGCGGCTCGGCGCTGTCCACCGGCGGCTCGAACTCCGCTTCGGCCTCCGCCGTCCCCGGCGCGGGGGGGCGAAAGGGCCAGCGGTCGTCACGCCCCTGCGCCAGGCGCCAGGCGCGCAGCCCCTCGTCGCCCAGGCGCAGCTCGATCTCGGCCGGGGGGAGCGCGGCCAGGTCGCCGCAGGTGCGCAACCCCAGCAGGTAGAGCGCGCCGCGCAGGGACGGCTCGATGGGGAGCAGGGAAAGGGAGCGGCGCAGCAGGTACTGGGCGTCACGGCCGCGGGGCACCACGCGGGTGGCGTGCGTGCGCTCGCGCGTGGCCGCCGCCGCGGCGATGCAGCTGTCCGCGATCCCCACCCGAGCCGCGAAGCCCGCGGCCTCCGCCGCCCGGGCCAGCCGCCGCGCCACGGCCTCGTCGCCGCCCAGCAGCTCCATTCCCGCCGCGTCCGCCCAGAAGGCGCACGGGTACTCGCGCACGGCGATCACCCGCGGCGCGGCGCCGAGCAGGGCGCCGGCCAGGGCGGCGCGGGCTTCAGCCCCGGGCGCGGGGTCGCCGGTCGGGACCGGGATCCGGATGCAGGCGATTCGACGGTTCGTGTACAAGCTCCACCTCGCGTTCTCCCGCGCGTGCGCCTTCGCCGCGCGCCATGCGGATGGCCGAGGGGCGGAGAAAGCGTCCGCCCGCGCCCAGCCCCGCCCGTCCCCCGCCCGTGCGGCGGAATTCCAGCCGCACGTCGGCTTTCCACTGCGGCGGCGGGCCTCCCGTGCTCACCAGCAGCGCCGTGTCCGTTTCGCGGGCCAGGGCGCGCAGGCGGTGCGCGTCGGTGCTGGCCGGCGCGGGGCCGTCCAGCACCACCAGGCCAAAGGCCCCGGTGCGCAGCATGGTTTCCGCCACCCACGCCCCTTCCTGCGCGTGCTGCGCAGAGGGCGGGCGGGCCACCCACAGCTCCGGCCGGGAGCGCCCGTCGGGCCCGCACCACGAAGCGGGGTCCAGCGTTCCCGTGGCGTCCACCAGCGCCACGCGCACCTCGCGGCAGGCGCTTTCCACCAGGGCGCGCATGGCGGCCGTGCGCCCCGCCGTGCCCTCGCCCGCCCACACCGTGAGCGCGCGCCGGGGCACGCCGCCGGGAAGCAGGGCGTCCAGCGCGGCCACCCCCGTGCGGAACCCCGGCTGCTCGCGCGAGGGCGCCTGCCCCGGCGCGGGGACGATGGCCGCGCCAAAGCGCTGTTCCAGGCGGGCGCGCAGCAGGCTGAGGTCGTGGGCGGCGCTCACGGGAGCACTCCTGGCCGGGGTGGTTTCGCGGACCGGGACGGCGTACCGGGAGGGCAAGTCTAATACCGAACATTCCCCGAACCAAGGGATTCTTCGTTCACTTTAAGTGCTTGCCAAGCGGCCATTTAGCATACATTTACAGAGTAGACGATTCGCAATTTCGCGGTCCGCTCGCGTGCACTTCCGCAGCGAACTCCGTACTCTTGTTCGCCGCGGTGCGGGGTGCGGGCGGCGCTCTGGACACCCCGGCGTCCACCTGTTCCGCGCGCCGCGTGTACGGTTGATGGGGAAAAGGAAACGACGGCGACACGGATGAAATCCGGAGCCGACGTCGTGCGGATGAGCGGGATGGATCGCGGTCCGCCGGGTGGCGGAGGGGAGCGGGGATCGCGGGCGGAGTGCGGGTGCGGCGGACGGCGGGGCCCTTACCCGGCCGGCGCCGTCACCCGGCCGCGCTGAGACGCGTCCACCCTCTCCCACGAACAGATGTGGGAGAGGGGGCACACGGCAACTGCGCCCCTCCCCCGCCCCTCCCCCGTGCAAACTGCCGCACGGAGAGGGGAGAACGACCTCTCGTTGCGCTTCCCACCGTGCCGATGCGGCCGAAGGAGGCCCCCTCCCCCCCGCCCCCTCCCCCCGCTCCGCGGGAGAGGGGGAGCCGTTCGGCG
>NZ_DASVTX010000534.1:0-2929 GCF_036387355.1 Longimicrobium sp. | reverse complement strand
CATCAGCCGCTCGCCCGGCCCGGAGCGCACCACTGCCCGGGAAGCATCGGCCTGCCCCTGCTGGTACAGGCGGATGGTGCGGCTCAGCTCGTTCAGCTTGGCGGTGCCCAAGCGCTGCATCTGCCCAATGCGGGCCTGCTGGCGCGGATTGTCGCGGGTCAGGCCGCGGAGCGCCTCCAGGTCGTGCGCAAAGCGGGCAGCGCCCTGCCGGTACGGAGCCAGGTAGCGCTCATCTCCGGTCAGCAGGTATCCCCGCTGCCCCGTCTCCGCGTCTACCAGGTCCGACACCGTGCGCCCCAGCACCACGGTGACCCGGTACGTGTGCCGCACCCACCCGGTGCTTTCCCGCGAGCGCTGCACGGCCAGCCAGGTCACTCCCGCCAGGAGAAGGATGACGGCGGCCGAGCCAAGGGTCGCGGCCAGCCGCCGCGGGCCGGACAGCCGATACGGCCGCCGCTCCGTTTCCGCCACCGGTGTTCCGTCCTGCGCTGTCACGATCTCCCGCATGAGCATGTCTCCCCGAACTGCCTCGCCGCTCCGTGCACTCCCGCGCGAGCATGGAGGCCCGGTGCGCGGGCACGTCCCGTTCCAGACCGCGGGGCGGCCGCCGGGCCCGCTGCCCGAGCACCTTGCCAGAACACACGTCTTCCGACTATCTATGGAAAGCGGCGCCGCATCGCGCGCCGCGGGGCCGCGCTCCGCCGGGGCGGGCCCCCTCATCCACATCCGGGGAGGTCATCATGGTGTCCACCGATCCCATCATCGGTCCCATCAAGCCCTACGGCCCGCCCATCCGCGACGCGGTGGCCAGCGGCGACACCGCCCGCATGCGCCGCGTGGGCGACAACGCGCGCCTGTGGCTGCAGCAGAACCCCGACCACAAGGACGCCGGCGAAGTGCGCGCGGCGCTCGCCGACCTGGACGGCGCCCTCACCCGCGGCTGAGCGGAGGTCCCTCATGGAAACGGTGCCGGCCCGGTTCGTATCGGAACAGGACGTTCGGTCCGCGGTTCCGGTGCACGTGGTGTGGGAGCTGACGCTTGCGTGCAACCTCAAGTGCCAGCACTGCGGCTCGCGCGCGGGCCGGCGCCGCCAGGACGAGCTGAGCACGGACGAGGCGCTGGCCCTGGTGGCCGACCTCGCCGCGCTCGGCACGCGCGAAGTCACGCTCATTGGCGGCGAGGCGTTCATGCGGCGCGACTGGCTGCAGATCATCCGCGCCATTCGCGACCACGGCATGTCGCCCTCGCTGCAGAGCGGCGGCTACCGCCTGACGGAAGAAAAGGTGAAGCAGGCGGCCGACGCGGGGCTGGTGGCCGCGGGCGTCTCCATCGACGGGCCGCCGGAGCTGCACGACCGGCTGCGCGGGGTACAGGGCTCGTTCGACTGGGCCATGCGCGCGCTGGCCGCCATGCGCGACAATGGGCTGGTGGCCAGCGTGAACACCCAGCTTACCCGCGACGTGATCCCCCACCTGCGCGGGCTGCAGGAGCGCTTTCTGGACGTGCGTGTCAAGAACTGGCAGGTGCAGCTCACCGTGGCCATGGGGCGCGCGGCGGACCACCCGGAGTTTCTGCTGCAGCCGTACGAGCTGCTGGACCTCATGCCGCTGCTGGCGGAGCTGTACCACGCGGGCGAGCCGCGCGGCCTGCTGCTGCAGGCCGGCAACAACGTGGGCTACTTTGGCCCGTACGAGCACCTGTTCCGCGGATACGGCAACGAGGGGGCGCACTACACGGGGTGCCAGGCGGGAACGACGGGGATCGGCATCGAGGCGGACGGCACCATCAAGGGCTGCCCCTCGCTCCCCACCACGCCGTACGCGGGCGGCAACGTAAGGGACACGCCGCTGTCCGTGATGTGGCGGGAAAGCGCGGCCCTCACCTTTGCGCGCGACCGCACGGCGGACGACCTGTGGGGCTTCTGCCGGGGCTGCTACTACGCCGACATCTGCCGGGGCGGGTGCAACTGGACGTCGCACTCGCTCTTTGGCCGGCCGGGGAACAACCCGTTCTGCCACCACCGCGCGCTGGAGCTGGATGCGCACGGCCTGCGCGAGCGCATCGTGCAGGTGGCGGCCGCTCCGGGGTGCTCGTTTGACCACGGCGAGTTCGAGCTGATTCTGGAGCCGGCGGACGGCGCGGCGGAAATGGTGAACGTGATGGAGCTGGCGCGCCGGCTGAACGGCTCGTACTCCGCGGACGCGGTGCCCGCCGCGCCCGCGTACCCGCCGCCGCACGCGGGGCCGCGCCCGTCGCGGCTGCGCGCCACCCCGCCCATGCTGGCCATGTGCCACGCCTGCAGCCGCATGGTGGGCCCGGACGAGGCGTGGTGCCCGTTCTGCCAGGCGAGCCTGCGGGAGTCGCGGGAACAGCACGGCGTGCGGATGGAGCGCGCGCGCCAGGCCAGCGAGCGCATCCTGGAGCTGATCGGCGCGTGACACGCCGGACGGCGCCATCCGTCGTCCGTGTAGCAGAGGAGAAACGGGCCGGAACCCGCGCCGGTGCTGGGAAATCCGCACGGTCCCGTGCACGTCCTCCCCGGTGGACAGGTGGCGGCTTGCGGAACACGGATTCCGCCACGGGAGGATGAACGAAAGGGCCTGTCAGGAAACAGGAGTGTGGTGCGTTGTAGGTTTGTCGGGCGAGCAGGGACGCAGGATTCCGAACCGTTGATGGACACGATCCCGGCACCGCAAGGTAACGAACGATCGTTCGGCACGGATTCTGCCAGATCCGGTAGCAGGTCGCCACCGGACGGCGCGCCAACACCCCCGCCATGGGAGGCGCTTATTCGTACCTTGGGTGTCAGTCTCATCGCCATCGCGGCCGTCGTGGCGAGCCTTGCCGTAGCACGCCAGCGCCAGGACGAGGCGCGCCTGCCGGAAGGTGATCGTAGGCCTCAGCTTTCGCCCGCGCACGGATCTCTGG
>NZ_DASVTX010000533.1:0-1624 GCF_036387355.1 Longimicrobium sp. | reverse complement strand
GACCCGCCGCCAGGTCGGGGGCCACGGTCACCCGGGCGCCCCTGCCCACCGCGCGAACGATGTGGCCGGCTTCTTCGGGGCTGGAGGCCTGCCAGAGCACGCCTTCAAACAGCCCCGCGGCCCGGGCGGCGGCCAGGTACGCCCGCTTCTTGAGCTGGCGGGGGCTGTCGACCCGGCGGGCCAGCGGCCCGGGCAGCACCCCCTTCCACCCGCCCGTGGCGAGCGCGCCGGGGTGCAGTTCCCCACGGGGGGCCAGCACCACCGGGCGGGGGGGGAGCGCCCCCATGCGCCGCAGCACGAGCGGCGCCAGCGCCATCTGCGGCGAGAAGAGGCTGTTCAGGTACAGCACGTCGTATTCGGCGGCCCGCAGGACGCGGCGGAGCCCCGCCGGGTTCAGCCGCGCGGCGTCCAGGTACATCACCTCGGCCCCGTCCACCGCCGTCCATCGTCCCGGCACCACGCCGTGGTAGGGGGCGGGGTCGCAGGCGTCGTGGTCGCGGGTGACGATGCGGAAGCGGAAATCGCCGCCCAGGTGCCGCACCAGATGCTGGACGCTGCGGACCGGCCCCCCGGCTCTGTTGCCGGGAAGATAGTGGTCCATGAGCGCGAGCACGTTGGGGCGCATGTCGGCGGCGAAACGGTGGGATCAGGATGAAAGCCGGAGTTCCCGCGGCTCCCGGCAGGGGACCGGGGCGAGGAGGCGGGACGTGAATTATAGCCCCGCGCGAGCGGGAGCGCACCCCCCGGGCGCGCGCAACTGCAACGCAGGTGCAACAGCGGGGCGAGGCGGACGGGAGCCGCGGCGCGGGACGGGCGCGGGGGACCGGGGCGGATAGGTACCGCGCGGGCGGCGTCTCCGGCGCCCGCCCCGTCCCCCAACGGCTTGAGGCAGTCAGCCCGCGCGGGCCGGGGCGCGCGGCGCCCGGTGCGCCGCAAGCACCGCCTCGGCCACCCGCTCCATCTCCGCCTGCGCGAGGTTGCTTCCCGACGGGAGGCAGAGCCCGCGGGTGAAGAGGTCTTCGGCCACCTCTCCCCCCCACCGGGGGTAGCTGGCGAACACGGGCTGCAGGTGCATGGGCTTCCACACCGGCCGGGCCTCGATGTTGGCGGCTTCCAGCGCCAGCCGCAGCCCCTCGCGGTCCGTGCCGAACGCGGCCTCATCTACCGTCAGCGTGGTGAGCCAGCGCGAGTGCCGGCCCCACGGCGCCTCGGGCATCCACTCCAGCCCCGGCACGCCGGCGAGTTCGCGCCGGTAGAAGTCAAACACGGCGCGGCGGGCCAGCACGCGCTCTTCCAGCACCTCCAGCTGCCCCCGGCCGATGGCCGCCAGGACGTTGCTGAGCCGGTAGTTGTAGCCGATTTCGGAGTGCTGGTAGTGCGGCGCGGCGTCGCGTGCCTGTGTCGCCAGCTTGCGGGCGTGGGCGATCAGTTCCCCGTCGTCGGACACCAGCATCCCGCCGCCCGACGTGGTGATGACCTTGTTGCCGTTGAACGAAAAGATCCCGGACTGCCCCAGCGTTCCCGGAGCGCGGCCGTGGTAGGTGGCGCCCAGCGCCTCGGCCGCGTCCTCCACCAGGGCCACCCCGTGCGCCCGGCACGCCTGCACGACAGGATCCAGGTCGGC
>NZ_DASVTX010000532.1:0-4042 GCF_036387355.1 Longimicrobium sp. | reverse complement strand
TGCGGCGCAGGATGGCGTGCGCGGCCGGCGTCTTCGCCTCGCCCGCGGCGAAGAACACGACGGCCTCCGCGACCGGCAGATCCAGCACTTCGGCGATGTTCAGCCCGCCCAGCCGGTACTCCAGCACCGACGCCTGGAACCGCCGCCCCTCGCACTCCTCGCAGACGGTCGACACGCCCGCCATCATCCCCAGATCCGTGTAGATCACACCGGCGCCGTTGCAGGCCGGGCAGGCGCCCTCGGAGTTGGCGCTGAACAACGCCGGCTTCACCCCGTTGGCCTTCGCAAACGCCTTGCGGATGGGCTCCAGCGCGCCGGTGTACGTCCCCGGGTTGCTGCGCCGCGAACCCTTGATGGCGCTCTGGTCCACCGTCACCACGCCCTGGCGCGGCGACACCGAGCCGTGGATCAGCGAGCTCTTTCCGCTTCCCGCCACGCCCGTCACCACCACCAGCACGCCGAGCGGGATGTCGACATCCACGTTCTTCAGATTGTGGGTCCTGGCGCCGCGCACCTGCATCACCCCCGTGGGCGTGCGGACGGACGGCTTCAGCGCCGACCTGTCACTCAGGTGGCGGCCGGTGAGGGTGCCGCTGGCCCGCAGTCCATCCACCGTGCCCTGAAAGACCACCTCGCCGCCCGCGGTGCCGGCGCCGGGGCCCAGGTCGATCACGTGGTCGGCGATCGCGATGGTCTCCGGCTTGTGCTCCACCACCAGCACCGTGTTGCCCTTGTCGCGCAGCCGCAGCAGCAGGCCGTTCATCCGCTGGATGTCGTGCGGATGCAGGCCGATCGTCGGCTCGTCGAACACGTAAGTCACGTCGGTGAGCGACGAGCCCAGGTGCCGGATCATCCTGGTCCGCTGGGCCTCGCCGCCGGAGAGGGTGCCGGATGGGCGGTCAAGGCTCAGGTATCCCAGGCCGATCTCCACGAACGAGTCCAGCGTGTGCTGCAGCCCGGCCAGCAGCGGCGCCACGGACGGCTCGTCATCCAGCCCGCGCAGCCACTCCGCGAGTTCGTTGATCTGCATCGCGCACGCGTCGGCGATGTTGATCCCCCTGATCTTCGATGACCGGGCGGGCTCGTTCAGCCGCGTGCCGCCGCACTCGGGGCACGGCGTGAAGGTGATCACCCGTTCCACGAAGGCGCGGATGTGCGGCTGCATCGCATCGACGTCCTTGGACAGCATCGACCCCTGGATCTTCGGGATGAGGCCCTCGTACGTCAGGTTGATGCCATCCACCTTGATCTTGGTCGGCTCTTTGTAGAGCAGCGCGTCCAGTTCCTTCTTGCTGAAGTCGCGAATGGGCTTGTCCGCGTCAAAGAAGCCGCAGCCGCGAAAGATGCGGCCGTACCACCCCTCCATGCTGTAGCCGGGAATCGTCAGCGCGCCCTGGTTGAGCGACTTGCTGTCGTCGTACAGCTGCGTCAGATCGAAGTCGCTGACCGTGCCCATCCCCTCGCACCGCGGGCACATGCCGCCGTGGTACACCTGGTCGCGGACCACGACGCGCTCGCCCTTGCCCTTGTCCACCGTCATGGCCCCGCTCGCCCGGCGCGTGGGGACGTTGAAGGAAAAGGCGATCGGCGGGCCGATGAACGGCTTGCCCAGGCGGCTGAAGAGGATGCGCAGCATGGCGTTGGCGTCCGTCGCCGTGCCCACGGTGGAGCGCGCGTTGGCGCCCATCCGCTCCTGGTCCACGATGATGGCCGTCGTCAGTCCATCGAGCACGTCGACGTCCGGCCGGTTGAGCGTGGGCATGAAGCCTTGGACGAACGCGCTGTACGTCTCGTTGATGAGCCGCTGCGATTCCGCCGCGATGGTGCCGAACACGAGCGACGATTTGCCCGATCCCGACACGCCGGTGAACACCGTCAGCCGCCGCTTGGGGATGTCGACGCTGACGTCCTTGAGGTTGTTCTCGCGCGCCCCCTGCACGCGAATGCGGTCGTGGGTGTCGGCCGCGTGCGGCGCCGACGGCTGCGCTTCGGTGATCGTGGCGATGCTCATCGTGTCTCCATCGGGTCGGGCGGCCAGTCCGGAGCGAGGTGGGAATTGCGGGAGATGCGGAGGCGGAGAGATACCGCGTACGACTCACCCCAAGGGGCAGCAGGCCGCCGCGCAGTCACCCGCCATCCGCCGGATTCGGCCGGGCCGAACAGACTACGAGTGGCCGAAAGGGGAGTCAAGCGAGGCTGAAAGCGCCACATCCCGTTGCGTGCAGTGGTGCTGGATACCAAACGACCGCAGCCCGGCGCCGGGCTGCGGTCGTTTCTCGCCATCTGGCCAGACGCGGATCATGGGCGCGAAACGCCCAAGCCGAGTGCCGCGCGGATGCGCCCGAGTTGCGGACACAGAAAGAGGTCGCTCCGCGTTTCCGCATCCCATGCACCGGGGTCGCCGAGCGGGAGCCAGCGGACGGCGGTGAGCTGCGCGCCGCCGTCGTTGCCGCACGGTACGGGCTCGCCCTCCACGATGCGGCACGCGTACGTCCGCCATCGCGTGTACGTGCCATCCGGCGGATCGGCGGGCACGTCGTCCAGCACGGCGCCGACCTCAACGATCACCCCGAGTTCCTCGCGCACCTCGCGCGCGACCGCCTGCGCGTCGGTCTCCCCCTCCTCGCGACCGCCGCCGGGGAGCGTCCAGAACGGCGGCTCGCCCGGGAGCCTGCAGAGTACCAGCAGCAGCCGGCTGCCCCGCAGGATCGCCGCCTGCAGCCGCGTGTCACGTATCGTCATGAGTGCACGGGAAAGTGGGAGTGCAAACGCTCGATCCTTCCGCGTTGCATCCCGTGGACCACCGGGGAAGTGCGTTACCAGCAATCATTTGTGGCATGAAGGGTGCTTGCCCCCCGCCGCGATTTGCGGCTGGAAACCTTTGCCGGAGTGATGGCCGATGCGGTGGAACGCGCTCTCTCTGCTGGGCGCCGCGGTGTTGTGCGCGGCGTGCCAGGACGGGTCCGATGATCTGGTGGGCCCGCCCTCGTCTCCCACACGAAACACCATCCCCGCCGCGTGCGCCGGGATCGCGTACACGCGGCCCGTGTACGTGGCGGACGCGGCGCAGCTCGCCGGCGCGCTGGCGTCGGCGCAGGCCGGCGACCTGATCGTGCTGGCGGACGGCGTGTACCGCCGCTACGCCTTCGACATCACGGTGCCGGGGACCGCATCCAGCCCCATCACGCTCTGCGGCAGCCGCAACGCGGTGCTGCGCTCCACCTCCCTGGGCGCCGGCGGAATGATCCGCCTCAAGACCAGCTACTGGCGGCTCAGGGGCTTCTCCGTTGACAGCTCCCAGATCGGCATCCACGTCACGGGCGGCAGACAGAACGTGCTCGATTCGCTCTCCGTCACGCGCACGGGGCTCGCGGGGATCAAGATCCACCAGTTCAGCCGCAGCAACATCGTCCGGAACAACTACATCGACGACACCGGACTTGTCACGCCCGAATATGGGGAGGGGATCTACCTGGGCACGGACAGCGCCGCCTGGGGCGGCCAGGCGGACACCAGCGACTCCACCCAGGTGCTGAACAACCGGTTCGGCCCGCGGGTGCGCTCCGAAAACGTGGACGTCAAGGAGGGCACCACGGGCGGCACCATCGCGGGCAACCAGTTCAACGGCCAGGGGATGATCGCCGCGGCCAGCGCCCTTCCCCACTGGGTGGATTCGTGGGTGGACGTCAAGGGGAACGGGTATGTAATCCGCGACAACCGCGGCGAGTACACGCTCGAGTTCGGCATCGACGTGTACTCCAAGGTGGCGGGATGGGGGCGTAACAATCAGCTGCTGAACAACACGTTCGACCTGCGCGGCGCGAACGGGTACGGCTTTCACATCCTTGCGCAGCCCAACCTGGTTTCGTGCAGCAACACGGTGGTGAACGCCGGAAAGGGCTTCGCGAACGTAACCTGCACGCCGTGATCCACGCACGTCGCGGCGCCCGGGGCGGATTCCCGGGCGCCGCGATGCGATCCGCGGAGCCCCGCGCCTACTGCACCGGCGCCACGTTGTCCGCCGAGTTGCGGTCGATGTAGA
>NZ_DASVTX010000531.1:0-1915 GCF_036387355.1 Longimicrobium sp. | reverse complement strand
CGTAGGCCCGCGCGTTGGCCAGCCCCGCCGCGGTCTGCGCCGCCACCCGCTCCACCGCGCCGCGCGCCTCGTCGTCCGCGGCGGCGGGGTCGCTCCACGCCACCAGCAGCGCGCCCTCGCACTCCGCGCCCAGCGGCACGCGCCACCCCGCGCCGCCGCCCACCTGCACGCGCCCGGGCTCCGCGCCGTCCCCCACCGCGCCGGCCAGCTCGTCCGCCGTGAACGAGGCGTCCGGGACGGCAAAGGTGCGCGTCTCCGGCAGCAGGGGCGTGGCGAGCGCGGCGCCCTGTGCCTCCACCAGCTCCGGCAGGCACTCGTGCAGGCGGCTCCAGATGCGCTCCGGCTCCGTTTCTCCGGCAATGCGGGCCGCAAACCGGCACACCGCCTCCAGGCGGCGGGCGCGCGCCTGCCAGGGTTCCGCTCCGGAGTCCGCCGCGCCGGCGTGAGTGGAGCGGGAGTTGCCGTCGGACATCGCCGTTCTTTCCTCGTCGGGCGGTTCTCGTGCCGGCGCGGGGCCGGGCGGGCGCGCCGGGCCCGCGTGCGCCGGGTTCGCGCTCCGGCTATCTTGGGGGCCGCACACCGCCCCGGCAAGCCAACCGCACGCACGAGATGAGCCTTCCTCCGCTCCGCCTCCGCAAGAACGAAGACCGCCGCCTGCGCGCCGGGCACCTGTGGGTGTTCAGCAACGAGGTGGACGTGGCCGCCACGCCGCTGGCCGCCTTTGAGCCCGGCGCCCACGCCGAGGTGCAGGATTCACGCGGGGCGCCGCTGGGCACCGCGTTCGTGAATCCGCACTCCCTGATCGCCGCGCGGCTGGTGAGCCGGCAGCGCAACCGCCCGCTGGACGGCGACCTGCTGCGGCGGCGCATGGCCCGCGCGCTGGCCCTGCGCGAGTCCGTCTTTTCCGCCCCGTACTACCGCCTGGTGTTCGGAGAGGGCGACGGGCTCCCCGGCCTGGTGGTGGACCGCTTTGGCCCGCACCTGGTGGTGCAGGTCACCACCGCGGGGATGGAGCGCGTGCTGGACGAGGTGGTGGCCGCCCTGCGCGACGTGGTGAACCCCGACGGCATCCTGCTGCGCAACGACACCTCCGGCCGCGCGCTGGAGGGGCTGGAGTCGTACGTGCGCACCGCCTGGGGCGCGGTGCCCGAGACGCTGCGGGTGGAGGAGAACGGCGTGGCCTTCGAGGCCCCGGTGAGCGGGCAGAAGACCGGCTGGTTTTACGACCACCAGATGAACCGGGCCCGCATGGCCGGCTACGTGCGCGGCCGCCGCGTGCTGGACGTCTTCAGCTACGTGGGCGGCTGGGGCGTGCAGGCCGCCGCCGCCGGCGCGTCGGAGGTCGTCTGCGTGGACGCCTCCGCCCCCGCGCTGGAGTGGGTGGCCCGCAACGCCGCGCTGAACGGCGCGGCGGACCGGGTGCGCGCCGTGCGCGCGGACGCCTTTGACGCGCTGGGCCGCATGGCCGCGGACGGCGAGCGCTTCGGCGCCGTGATCGTGGATCCCCCGGCCTTCATCAAGCGCCGCAAGGACGCCAAGGCGGGCGAAGAGGCGTACCGCCGCGCCAACACCATGGCGATGGAGCTGCTGGAGCCGGACGGCATCCTGATCTCCGCCTCGTGCAGCTACCACCTGCACCGCGACGGGCTGCTGGACGCCATGCTGCGCGCCAGCCGCCGCCTGGGCCGGGACCTTCAGGTTCTGGAGGAAGGGCACCAGGGCCCGGACCATCCCATTCATCCCGCCATCCCCGAGACGGCGTATCTCAAGGCGTTCATCGCACGGGTGGGATGAGAGAAGACAGTGCGAAGTGCTGAGCGCGAAGTGCTGAGTGCCCAGTACCAAGTTTCAAGTGCCCAGTGCCGAGTGCCCGGTTGGTGATTCGCCTGGGCACCGGGCACTTGGCACCGGGCAC
>NZ_DASVTX010000530.1:0-6428 GCF_036387355.1 Longimicrobium sp. | reverse complement strand
AAACCGGGCGGCGGGGATGAAGAACGCCGCCCCCGCCGGTGAACGGCGGGGGCGGCGCGGGGCCGGACGGAAACCGGTGGCCTTATGCCGCCGTGCCGGCCAGGACGCGGCGGGGGCCCAGCGTCACCAGCGGACGGACGGGCGCGGGCCCCGCGGCGCCCACCCAGGGGCTGGCCGGGTACTGCCGGATCCACTCCATCTTGCCCTGGCTGCGCGCGCAGCGCATGCAGGGAAACTTGTCGAACGGGTCGCCGTCGTTGCGGGGGCGGCTCGCCCGGGCCAGCGCGGCCAGCCCCTGCTGGTAGCGCGTCCACGCCTCCGCAAAGGGAAGCTCGTTCAGGTCCGCCACCACGTCGCGCTCGTTGAAGCCATATTCGCTCAGCTGGCAGCACACGCTCAGGCGCCCCTTGGCGTCCACGTACACGCGCTGGCCGGACAGCGTCTGGCAGAGCTCTTCGTCGCGGCCGTCTTCGGCGGGCGCGCCGTAGTCCATCTGAATGAAGCAGCGGCGCGACGGGTCGGCCGCCAGGGCCAGGATCTCGTCGCGCACCGCCGGCCACTCCTCCGGGGGCAGGTCGCTGTCGCGGGCCGCGCTTCCGGGAACGGGCTGGGGCAGGATGTAGTGCAGCCGCAGCGCGCCCAGCGATTCGGCCAGGTCCGCCGCGCGGCGCACCTGGTGGCGGTCGCGCCGGTCGATGACGATGGAGAGCGCCGCGGGAATCTGCCGGCTGGTGAGCAGCGCCATGGCCATCATCACCCGGCGAAAGCTGCCGCGGCCGCGCTCGGCGTCATGGGTCGCCTCGTCCGCGCCGCTCAGGCTGATGCGCACGTACGCCGGCGGGTGGCGGTCCAGCCCCGGCATGAGCCGGCGCATGTGCCATCCGTTGGTGACGAAGCGGTACGGCACGCCGCGGGCGTGCAGCCCCGCGATGATGGCGTCCCACTGCGGGTGAATGGTGGGCTCTCCCCCGGTCATGCTCACGACCACGTTGCCGAACAGGTCACGCGCGGCCTCCGTGGTCCTGAACACCAGCTCCGGCGACAGGTTCACCACCGTGGTGACGTCGTCGCGAATGCAGTGGGGACAGCGAAGATTGCAGTGCTCGGTGAGGGCGAAGCCCAGGAGCATGAGAAGATCCTTCCAGGGGGGAACGAAAGGGAGCGCCGGCGTGCGGCGCTCCCCGGGGACTGCGGCCGTGGTGAAGCGACCCGGTCCTAGAAAACGGTGGTTCCGCCGCCGCCGGTTCCCAGGCCGCCGCCAATCGCCGGTCCGGTGGCCAGGGTCAGCTCCGTCAGGCGCGGAAGCTCATCCACGCGGGGGGCGGTCCAGGGGCGGCGCGCGGCGCGTTCGGCCGCGGTACGGTCGAGAACCTGCTCGGCCATTCGAGTGTCTCCGTAGGGATGGCGGTCCGGTGCCCGTGAAAGCCGGGAGTGACCGGGGGATTGATTCGGTGATCGAAACCGAGGATGGGAACGGTACCGGGGGATGCCGTTCCGCATGGGGTGTGACTTCTTCATCAAGCTATACGCAAAACCACGATCGCGCAACGCCCATCCTGTTCCGGGAAAAGCGTTTTGGGTTCCTGCCCGGGATTCCGGGGGCACTCTCCCCGTATCACGTTGTAGCAGGGGGGGATAGGGCCGGCTGCTCCCCGGCCTCGTGTTTCCTTCGACGGCGGCCCACGGGGGCCACCGCCTCGTTTGCGGCCCGGTGCCGCGCGTCCGCTCGTGCCCCGCCTGGGACATGCGCGCCTCAGTCTGGGAGGGCGATTGAGCGTAGCTGCCGCGCGCGGATGTGCCGGGCGGTGACCGCTTTCCAGCGGCAACTGGCGCACTCCCTTGAGGACATTCTATATTGCCGACGCCGGGCAATCCTTTCCGACGCATAATCACCAACCTTTTATCGCGGAGCATTCATGAGAAGACAGAAGGTGCTCGCCCGCCTGGCCGCGGCGGCCGGGCTGCTGTGGACGGCCGCATGCGGGGATGTCCCCACGAATCCCGCGCCGGCCCCGCTGCCGGCGGCCATGGCCCTCGATCAGGGTCTGCACGCGGGACAGGTCCCGGTCGTGTGCTCGCTGGGCGCGGCACGGATTTCGGCCGTCGGGTTCGGCTGGTACCGGCGGCAGGACACGCTGTACGTGCCGCGGCCCGAAGCCGATCCCGCCGGCCGCACCGTCCAATACCGGTTCTCGGCCAACAACGGGGACGGCGTCATGGCCTTCGGCGCGAGCTGCCCGGCGGTGCCCTACACGGAGGCGGCGCTGCGCCGGGTGGACCGCCGCTTCCTGGTTCGTGAAAATGGGGGCGCTGCCGAGTTCAAGCAGCGCCAGGGCACAATCATGATCCAGGGCTGCGTGACTGACGGCGTCTGCCCACTGGAGCCGATCACGGTCACCGTGCGCCCGTAAACAGATCAGCCGGAGATCGATCCGTGCGAGTACGATCCGGATTCCTGCTGGGGCACTGGGGACAACGGGCCCGCAATGGGAGGCGGCCTGCCACCCACGCCGGGTGAGTGCCAGCCGGGCGATCTCAATTGCGATGGAGACACCCTGGACGAAGGCCCCGGCGCATACGCGATCTGTGTTTTCACCAAGATGGGCGGGGACGGTGGTGGTGCCCTCATCTCGGCGGGATGGTCGGCCTACCAGATGTGGGATCTGCGCAAAGCAACGCGCGCGGCGAACGCCCGGTGGGCCACGTACACCAATCAGATTG
This sequence comes from Longimicrobium sp., assembly GCF_036387355.1. Classification (GTDB taxonomy): domain Bacteria; phylum Gemmatimonadota; class Gemmatimonadetes; order Longimicrobiales; family Longimicrobiaceae; genus Longimicrobium. The sequence continues at coordinate 3,707 of NZ_DASVTX010000530.1, read as the reverse complement.
GAAAGCCGGGGTACGACCCCTGGTTGGAGCGTTTGTACTACCAGATGTACCTGGACGCGGAGAAGGAGGAGAACGACATGTTCGTGCAGCTGGCCGGAACGTCTTCCTACGCACTGGGCAAGCTGATTTACGCCGCGGCGCTCTGCGCGCCGCTGGCGGCCGCACCCGCACCCTGAAAGTGGGATGACCCTAGAGCAAAGGATCAGCGTCGGGTCGGGGATCGCGCTTGCACTCATTATTCCTGGATTAGCCTGCGTGCTGGCCTGGACCATGCTGCGCGGAGACTGGGATGGAAGCGTGTTCCTTGCCCTGGTGCTTGCGTACCTGCTCATGGTGGGGCGCCACATCTGGCGTTTCGGGCACGGAGTACCAGTGCCCGCCCAGACACCTCTCCCAATGCGCCTGGTGACGTGGGCAATCATGGGAATGTTGTTTGTCATGGTGCTGAGCCGCGTCTGACAGCTGCGCTGTGATCTCACGGAAGCCCTCCCCGCACGGCGCGGGAGGGCTTTCTGTTCATTCGGATCGCGGGACGGGGGCACGTCCGGGCGAAAAAGGGCGCACCATGCACGCGTTGCGGGGTAGGGGGCTGGGCAAGCGGCGTTCTTGTCCATATTGTTCCGTTTGTCCCGATCACCCGCACCGGCATCCGTTCGTCCATGAACCAGCCCGACCTGCACCTTCCCGATCCGCTGGACCGCGCCCGCGAGGTGCTGTCACGCTACTGGGGGTACCCGGACTTTCGCCCGGGGCAGGACCAGGCCGTGCGCAACGTGCTTTCGGGGGGCGATTCGCTCACCATCATGCCTACGGGCGGGGGCAAGAGCCTGTGCTTTCAGGTGCCGGCCATGCTCCTGCCCGGCGTGACGCTGGTGGTGAGCCCCCTGATCAGTCTCATGAAAGACCAGGTGGACGGGCTGGAGGCCGCCGGCGTGCCCGCCAGCTTTGTGAACTCCACCCTGGGCGCGGGCGAAATGGCGGCGCGGCTGGACGCGGCGGAGCGGGGCGAGATCAAGCTGCTGTACGTGGCGCCCGAGCGCTTTGACGCCGAGGGCTTCCGCCGTCGTCTCCAGCGCCTTCCCGTCTCCCTGCTGGCGGTGGACGAGGCGCACTGCGTTTCCGAGTGGGGGCACGACTTCCGCCCCTCGTACCTGCGGCTGGGAGGAGTGCGCGAGTTGCTGGGCGGGCCGCCCGTGGCCGCGCTCACCGCCACCGCCACCCCCGAGGTGCGCGACGACATCATCCGACAGCTGCGGCTGGCGGACCCCGCCGTGCTGGTGACCGGGTTCGACCGGCGCAACCTGCACTGGCACGTGCTGCAGGCCAAGAACGATTCCGAAAAGGACCGCCTCGTCCTGCGCCTGCTGCGCGGGCGCGAGGGCTCGGCCATCATCTACGCGTCCACGCGCAAGGCGGTGGACGCGCTCACCGCGCTGCTCAACGGGGTGGGAACGCCCACGGTGGGCTACCACGCCGGGCTTCCGGACCGCGACCGCAAGCGGATCCAGGACGAGTTCATGACCGGCAAGACGCGCGTGGTGGTGGCCACCAACGCGTTCGGCATGGGGATCGACAAGCCCGACGTGCGCATCGTCGTCCACTACAACCTTCCCGGCAACCTGGAGGCGTACTACCAGGAGGCGGGGCGCGCCGGACGCGACGGGGGCGAAAGCGACTGCGTTCTGCTGCACGCCTTCAAGGACAAGTTCACGCACGAGTACTTCATCAACTCCGCCCACCCGCCGCGCGCGACGGTGGAGGCGGCCATGAAGGCGCTGCGCGACCGCGCCGACTCCGAGGGGCTGTACGGCCTCCCCATCGCCGACCTGGGCCGCACCGTTCCGGGCATCGACGACGAGCGGCAGGCGGCCTCCGCGGCGCGGGTGCTGGAGCAGTTCGGCCTGGTGCGCCAGACGTACGGCGGCGGCCCGCAGCCCGTGCGCGTGCGCCTGCTTGCCAGGCCGGAGCGCATCTCCCGCGAGCTGGGCGATTCGCCGGAGGAGCTGCAGTTCCTGCGCGGGCTGTGGCGCGCGGCGCGCGGCGAAGCCATCTACCGCGGGGTGGAGCTGGACTGGCGCTCGCTGGATTCCGCCGCGGGCGGGCGGGGAAGGGCGGCGCCGCTGCTGGACGGGCTGCAGGAGCGCGGCATGGTGGAGTGGCGCGCGCTGAGCGGCGAGGGCACCTGGGTGCTGGACCGCACCACCCCCGTGAACCGGCTCCCCATCGACTGGCGCGGGCTGGATGAGCGCAAGCGGCGCGACCTGGGCAAGCTGAAGCAGATGCAGAACTACGCCTACACCGACGGGTGCCGGCGCGGCTTCGTTCTCCGCTACTTTGGCGACCCCGCGGCCATGAACCGCTGCGGTGCCTGCGACAACTGCCTGGGCGGCGGCCCCGCGGGCGCATCCTCGTCCGCGGGCGACGTGGAGCTGCCGGGGAAGGGAAAGCTGAGCCGGGCCGTGCGCGTCACCGAGGCGCTTCGCCGGCTGCGGCGGGAGCTGGCGAACGCGGAAGGGATCCCCGAGGGGATGATGATGACGGACGCCCTCGTGGAAAGCCTGGCGGAGGAGCGGCCCCGCACCCCGGAGGCGCTGCTGGGCGTGGAAGGGATGGGGCGGGCGCTGGCGGACCGGCATGGTGGCGCTATTCTGCGCGCGGTGGCCGGGGCGCTGGACATGTACCGCGAGCCCTCGCCGGCAAAGTCCGCGCGGCGTGTGCGCGGCGAGCCGCCCTCGGTAGAAGGGGTGGCGCCGCCCACGCCGGCGCAGCGGCAGGTGTACAACCAGCTTCGCGAACTGCGGACCCGGCTGGCGAAGGAAGCGGAGCTCCCCGCGTACTGCATCTTTGCCGACCGCACGCTGGTGGAGATCGCCAAACGCCACCCGCGCACCTCGTCCGAAATGCTCGGGGTCCCCGGCGTGGGGCCCGCCAAGATGGACAAGTACGGGGAGGCGTTCCTGGAGATCCTGCGCGGCGCGGCGGAGTAGCCGTCTCGCCTGACGTCGCCATCCGTGCCGCGGCAGCCGCTGCACCGGCCCGTTGAACGACGGCCGCGCCACCGGTGGCCTGCCGCCCACCTCGGCGCCGGGGCGTCATTCTGAAGGAGCGTGCGCCGGGCTTTCCCCGGCACCGCGTTCATGCGCGACTGAAGAAGCCCGGACCGAAGCATCCGCCGCGCCGCAGTCCGGCGCAGCGTGCTCCAGCCTCTCCCGCCCACCCGCAGCCTCAGAGCGCGGCGCGCAACCGGGCGTGCATGGGATGCGGTGGCGCGGGATTCTTCGGTCGGCGCCAAGGTCTGGCGTGACGGACGGTGCGGGGCGGCGCCTCCCTGAATAGAAACTACCCCGTCTGTGGCACCGTTCGAGAGCACCGACCCCGCTTAGCTACCGCCACACAAACCCAAACACGCACCCTGCCCAGTTTCATCGCCACATGGTCAGCCGAAGGCTGGTGGAAGACTCAGAATGACACTCGGGATGCGAGGTGGGTGAGGGGTTTCGGTGCGGCTGAGGTGGCGGTTCCGGTGCGCCTGATCCTGTTCGCGCGGCCCGCGCGATCCGCCCCCCGCAGCGGCACCTCCGCGCCACCGGTGTCCTGCCGCCCACCTCGGCGCCGGGGCGTCATTCTGAAGGAGCGTGCGCCGGGCTTTCCCCGGTGCCGAATTTATGCGCGACTGAAGAATCCCGGACCGAAGCATCCGCCGCGTC
>NZ_DASVTX010000529.1:0-3056 GCF_036387355.1 Longimicrobium sp. | reverse complement strand
GCAGGCCCAGCCGCCGCCGGTCTCCCGCGTACGGCCCTACCGCGAGGCGGCCAGCTGCTCGTGAAGCGCGTCGTAGCGCTCCACCACGGCGGGGAGCGAGAAGTCGCGAAGAATGCGCGCGCGCGCGGCGTCGCCCAGCGCACGGCGGGCCGGTGCGGAGTGCTCCGCCAGCGAGGCCATGGCCTCGCCCAGCGCACCGGGATCACGGGGGGGCACCACCAGGCCGGTGCTGCCCACGATCCACGCCGAGTCGCCCACGTCGGTGACCACGCACGGCACCCCGCACGACATCGCCTCGCCGATGCTGTTGCTGAAACCCTCCGAGACGGACGAGAGGCAGGCACCGTCCAGGGCGGCGTTGATCCGGGCGGCATCGTTTCGCTGGCCCAGCAGGATGCAGGCGTCGCGCACGCCCGATTCGTCCAGCCACTCCGCCAGAACGGGGTTGCCGGCCGTCATCCCCCGGCCGGCGAGCACCAGGCGCAGGGCGGGAACGCGCGCCCGGGCGTGCGCCAGGGCGCGCAGCAGGGTCCGGTGGTCCTTGGCGGCATCAAACCGTGCCACCGTGCCCAGCAGCGGCGCGTCGTCGTCCACACCCCATTCGGCACGCAGCACCGCGCGAGCCGCGGGGTCCGGGCGGAAGCCGTGGGTGTCGAACCCGTTGGGGATTACGGTGATCTTTGCCGCGGCGTACCCCAGCGCGGCGTGGGCGGCCCCTCCCGCGCGCGAGCACGACACGATGCGCGCGGGAATCCACCGCGAACCCACCGAACAGGCCCGCACCACCAGGCGGGTGGAAAGCTTGACCCCGCCCGTATACGGGGTGGACCTGCGCAGGTTCCAGGCGACCGGGATGCCGTTCATCCGCGCCGCCATTCCGCCCAGCAGGTCCGCGTGGTACATCCACGTCTGCACCACGTCGGGGCGCAGCTCGCGCATGAGGGCGAGCAGGCGTCCAAAGGCGGGGGGGCTCACACGGCCCGGCCGCATATCGAGGGCCCGCACCGGCGTGCCGCGGCTGCGGAGCAGTTCGCCCACCTCGTCCACGCCGGCCAGCGAAACCACGGTGACCCGGTGTCGCGTGCCCGCGGCCAGCTTGGCCATCATGGTTTCCGCACCGCCGACCTTGAGGCCGGGAAGCAGGTGCATGACGTGCAGACTCACCAGCGCGCCGCGGTGGGCTGAACCGACTGCGAAGGCTGCGGGGCCGGGTTCCCGGGCGGTTCCCGCCATTGCACCGGCGGGCGGTTCGCCAGCTGGTACGAAAGCGAGAGCAGCACCCCCAGCAGCACGGTGAAGGTGCGCTGCTCCAGCAGGTTGTGGCTGAACAGGCTGTTCAGCAGCAGGAGCCCGATGAAGGCGATTCCCGGCCTGTAGCCACGGCGCCAGAACACGCGCAGAGATCCCAGAACCGCCAGCAGGTAGCACACGAGCCCGGGGATTCCGTTGTTGATCATCTGCGCCAGGAACATGTTGTGCGGCCCCGGAGTCATGGTCATGGAGTATCCGGTGCCGTGCCCCAGCAGGGGTGATTCGCGGATCAGCTGCGCCGACGTGAGCAGGGCTACGAAGCGCTCCTCGTCGGCGGTCATCACCCCACGCTCCTGGCCCATGACCACCGCCATCCGACGCTCGTCCACGATCCCGGCCTCCGCGGCCTCGTCCACGGAACTCACCAGCGCGAAGAGCCCCGCCGCGCCGCCCGCCAGCACCAGCAGCGCCAGTGCCTGGCGGCGCGGATTCCACCGGCGGAGGTCGCCCGCGGTGTAGAGGTAGTAGCCCAGGAGCACGGCGACCGAAAGCATGCCCCCTCGAGAAAGGGTGATCAGAACCGCCAGTGCCGAGAGCGCAAGAAGGAGCAGGTGCGCGGGCCGCACCCGTTCGTAGTCCAGCAGCGCGGCCGCAAGGGCCACCAGAAGAAACGCGCTCACGTTGGGATTCATGGGGAATCCCGCCGGACGGTTGCGGAAGGCCGAGAAGGTGCCTGGCGACACGACATCGGCTGCCACGCTGGCCACCACGACCAGCAGTGCGGCGCCCAGATAGGTACGGTATCCCTGCTGAAAGCCCGGGAGCAGGGGGAGCAGCATGGACAGCAGGATGATGACGACGTCGTACGTGGGCAGAAAGACGTATTTGCCTCCGTCGTCCCAGTTGGTGTCGGGGAGCGTGGACAGCAGCGCCGCCGTTGCCGCCACCCCCACCAGGGCCGCGATGACGCCCATGTGGCGCCGGTAGGTATTGATGACGCGTCCCTGGAGCTGCGCCCCCAGCGCCGCGCGCACCAGCAGCACCAGCGCCAAGGCCAGGAGGGCGGCGAACAGCAGGTTCGCCGCGGACACGGGCAGCACCCCCGATACCATCAGGAAGATGTCGGCCTGTGACAGGAACACGCAGAAGAACAGGAGCATCACCGCGTGCAGCGGCAGCGTCCGGGCGGTGCTGACCTTCATGTGGACTTCGTCCTCCAGAGCTGCATGAGAAGCGCCTCAGTGACGGAAACCAGCGCCTCCACCGAGTAATGCTCCCGGACGCGCGCCCGTGCCCGGCATCCTTCCCGGGCCAGCGCTCCGGGGTCCCGGAGCAGAGCCGCGGCACAGGCCGCCAGCGCTCCGGGGTCGCGCGGCGGGGCCACCGCTTCCGCCCGGCCCACCAGGCGGGCCGAGTCGCCCACGTCGGTCACGACACACGCCACACCGCACGCCATGGCCTCGCCGATCACGTTGGCGAACCCCTCGCCCGACGACGACGAGCACAGCAGGTCCATCGCGCTGTACACGGCGGGCATGTCGTTCTGCTTTCCGGCCCACACCACCCGCGCCCCCAGTCCCAGCTCCTCCGCCTGCACGCGGAGGACTTCGCGGTACCCGGGATCGCCGTCGCCCACCACGACAAAGCGCAGGTCCGGAAAGTCTGCGGCGAGCCGCGAAGCCGTTCGCAGAAACGTGGGGTGGTCCTTCATGGGATCCATACGCCCCACCATTCCCACCACGACCTCACCCGGAGCAATCTTCCACGCCGCGCGAAGGGCCAGCCCCGCTTCTCTGCACGGTCGG
>NZ_DASVTX010000528.1:0-12070 GCF_036387355.1 Longimicrobium sp. | reverse complement strand
GGGCACCGGAAGGCCCACGGGCTTCATGGGCCCGAAGCGCAGCGTTTCCACGCCGCGCCCGGCCATCACCTCCACCGGAAGGCAGCCCTCGAAGTAGGGAACGTTCTCCCAGTCGTGCCCCTCGTATCCCTCCCCGCCGCGCAGCGCCTCGATGAACGCCTCGTACTGCTCGCGGTCCATCGGCGCGTTCAGGTAGTCTTCCGGCCCGCCCTTGCCCCAGCGTGAGGCAAAGAACATCCGCTCCATGTCCAGCGAGTCGAAGCTGACCACGGGGGCGATGGCGTCAAAGAAGGCCAGCCCCTCGGCGCCTAGCGCGGCGCGGATGGACTCCGAAAGCGCGTCCGAGGTCAGCGGCCCGGTGGCGACGATGGCGGGGCCGTCCGGCAGCCCGGGCATTTCTTCACGGACGACGCGAATGCGGGGGTGCGCCTCGATGGCGGCCGTCATGCGCTCGGCGAACTCGCGGCGGTCCACGGTGAGCGCGGTGCCGCCGGGAATGCGGGCGGCGCGAGCGCAGGCCAGCAGCAGCGAGCCCCCGACGCCCAGCGCGTCCATCTCCACCTTGAGCAGCCCGTGCGCGTTCTGCGGGTCTTCGGACTTGAAGGTGTTGGAGCAGACGATTTCGCCCAGCAGGTCGGTGTTGTGCGCGGGGGTGCCGCGCACGGGGCGCATTTCGTACAGCGTGACGTCGTGGCCGCGCTCCGCGAGCTGGTACGCCGCTTCCGAGCCGCTCAGCCCGCCTCCCACCACCGATACTTCCGCCATCGTGCTCCTCACTTCTTCAAGGCTTGCGATCCAGCACACCGGCTGGATGATTGTCGATCAAATTGAACGAGCCGCGTGCGCCGGGCGGGTTTCACGGCGGCCCCCACCCGGGTCCGCATGACTCACCCACCCTCCCCCAGAAAAGACTGGGGGAGGGTTGAGGACGCGCACCGAACCCTCCCCCGCGCCGAACGGCTCCCCCTCTCCCGCGGAGCGGGTGGAGGGGGCTGGGGGGAGGGGGCCTCTCCGAACGCGCCTCGACCCGGCCGGACCACACCGATCTGCCGTTCTCCCCTCTCCGTGCGGCAGTTTGCACGGGGAGGGGCCGGGGGAGGGGCCCAAAGCCGAAGTCGCGCGCCGATTTCTCCAGACGCGCCGGACTGTCCGAAGCATCGCCCATCCACCTGCCCCGCCTCCCCCAAACGCCGCGCCCTCCCCCGCGTCACGGGGGAGGGCCGGATCACCTGCGGCTGCCGGACGGAGGGCTACTTCTTCTTCGCCCCGCCCCGGGCGCCCGCGGCCTTGCTCCCTGCTCCGCGCGCCGTGGTCTTGGCCGCCGCCGAGCGCGCGGACGAAGCCGTCTTGCTGGCCGGCTTGCGCGCGGCCGGCTTCCTGGCCGCCGTGTCCGCCGCCGCGCTCTTGGCCGCGGGCTTCTTGGCCGGCGTCTTGGCGGCGGGCTTGCGCGCCGCGGCCGACCCACGCTTGGCGCCCCGCTTGGCCGCCGGGGCGGCCAGGGCGCGTTCCGCCAGCAGCGGCACCGCCTGCTCCAGCGTCACTTCGTCCGGTCCTACCCCCTTGGGCAGGGAAGCGTTCACGGCGCCGTGCTTTACGTACGGCCCGTAGCGCCCCTCGAACAGCAGCACCGGCTCGCCGTCCGCCGGGTGCGCGCCCAGGGTGCGCAGCGGCTCGATGGCGGCCCGCTGCCCACGCCCGCCCTTGGGCTGGTTCAGCAGCTCCAGCGCGCGGGGGAGCTCCACCGTGTACAGGTCGTCGTCCTTGGCCAGCGAGCGAAAGTCGCCGTCGTGCACCACGTACGGGCCAAAGCGCCCCGCGTTGGCCTGAATCTCCTTGCCCGTCTCCGGGTGCACGCCCAGCGTGCGCGGCAGCGAAAGCAGCCGCAGCGCAATCTCCAGCGTGGCGTTGGTGGGGTTCATTCCCTTGGGGAGCGAGGCGCGCTTGGGCTTCTCCTTGCTCCCCTCCGGCACGTCGCCGCGCTGCACGTACGGGCCAAAGCGGCCCTGGAGAAGAAAGATGGGCTCGCCGGTCTGCGGATCGGTCCCCAGCACGTCAGGGCCCTCCGCCTTCTGCTTTACCAGCTGCGCCACCTGCTCGTCCGACAGATCCGCCGGGGCGATGCCGTCGGGGATGGACGCGGTTACCGTCGCGCCGTCCGCCTCCATCTCCACGAACGGGCCGAAGCGGCCGATGCGCACCCGCGCCGGGCACCCCTCCAGCGTTACCGTGCTTGCCTCGCGCGGGTCGATGGCCTCCTGCCCGCGCTTCACCGTCTCCTCCAGCCCCTCGGGGCCGTTGAAGAAGTGCTGCAGGTAGGGCAGCCACTGGGCGTCGCCCTCGGCGATCTCGTCCAGCTCCTCCTCCATGCGCGCGGTGAAGTGCGTATCCACCAGCGAGGGAAAGTTGCGCTCCAGCAGCCCCGTGACCGCAAAGGCCGTAAAGGTGGGAACGAGCTGGTTGCTCACCCGCTCCACGTACCCGCGGTCGATCACCGTGCCGATGATGCTGGCGTAGGTGCTGGGCCGGCCGATCCCCTCCGCCTCCAGCGTCTTGACCAGCGTGGCCTCGGTGTAGCGCGCCGGCGGCTGCGTGGTGTGGCTCACCGCCTCCAGGCCGCGCAGCCCCAGCGCGTCGCCGCGCACGAGCGGGGGCAGCGGCTCGTCGCGGTCTTCCAGCGCCGCGTCCGGATCGTCGCTGCCCTCCACGTAGGCGCGAAAGAAGCCGGGAAAGTCGATGCGCTTGCCGCTGGCGCGAAAGGTGGCGCCGTCCGCCTCGATCACCGCCGTCAGGTAGGTGAGGCGCGCCTCGGCCATCTGGCTGGCCACGGTGCGCTTCCAGATCAGGTCGTACAGCGCGCGCTCCACGCCCGTCAGGCGCAGTTCGTCCACCGTGCGCATCTCCGTACCCGCGGGGCGAATGGCCTCGTGGGCTTCCTGCGCGCCCTTGCTCTTGGTGGTGAACTGGCGCGGCTGCGGGCTCAGGTAGTCGCTGCCGTACAGCTTCTCGATCCGGGTGCGCGACGCCTTGATGGCCTGGTCGCTGAGGTGCACGCTGTCCGTACGCATGTACGTGATGTGCCCCTCTTCGTACAGCCGCTGGGCCACGCGCATGGTGTCGCGGGCGCTCAGGCGCAGCTTGCGGTTGGCTTCCTGCTGCAGCGTGCTGGTGGTGAACGGGGGATACGGCCGGCGCACCGTCGGCTTTTCTTCCGTTTCGCCCACCTTCCACTCGGAGGCGCGCAGCCGCTCCTGCAGGGCGCGCGCTTCCTCTTCGCGCAGCAGCACCACGTCGCGCGACTTGAGCTGCCCCGTGTTTTCGTCGAAGTCGCGCCCGGTGGCCACCCGCTTGCCGCCCACCGTGGCCAGGACGGCGCCGAACGGGGTGATGCCGCGCAGCAGCGTCGCCTTCAAATCCCAGTACGTGGCGTTGCGAAAGGCGCGGCGCTCTCGCTCCCGGCGCACCAGCAGGCGCACCGCGACCGACTGCACGCGCCCGGCGCTCAGCCCGGTGCTGATCTTTTTCCACAGCAGCGGGCTTACGGTGTAGCCCACCAGGCGGTCCAGGATGCGCCGCGTTTCCTGCGCGCGCACCAGGTGCTCGTCAATCTGCCGGGGCGAGGTGATGGCCTGGCGGATCGCCTCGGGGGTGATCTCGTGAAAGACAATCCGCGACACGGGCACCTTGGGATCCAGCACCTGCACCAGGTGCCAGCCGATGGATTCACCCTCGCGGTCTTCGTCGGTCGCGACGATCAGTTCGCCCGCGTCCTTGAGCAGCGCCTTGAGCTCGGCGACGATCTTTCGCTTGCCGGCGGGCACCACGTACAGCGGCTCGAAGTCGTCCTGCACGTTCACGCCCAGGCGCGCCCACTCCTGGCCCTTGTACTTGGCCGGGATTTCGGTCGCGGACTCGGGAAGGTCGCGGACGTGCCCCATGGACGCGGCCACCACGTATCCCGCGGGGAGAAAGCCCCGGATCGTCTTGGCCTTGGTGGGCGACTCCACCACCACCAGCCGCTTGTCTTTCTTACCCGCCATGATCGGTCTTGAGAGATGCGCCTGCAACGGGCGCGAGGCCCCGGGCGCGGAGTGCCGAATGGATGTCGTCCGCCAGCGCGTGCACGGAGCGGCCGTCGGTTGTCAGGTGCAACTGCGCGCGGGCGTACAGCGGCTCGCGTTTCGCCAGCAGGCGGCGGACGGCGCCGGCCGGGTCGGGGCCGGCGAGCAAGGGCCGTTCCCCCGGCGCGGCGGAGGCGCGGCGCACCGCCTCGTCCACGCCCACCCGCAGCCAGACGGAGAAGGTGCCGGGGCCCAGGGCGTCCAGCAGTTCGGCGCGGGTGATCCACCCCCCGCCGGGGCTCAGCACCACCTCCGTCCGCGCGGCTACCCGGTGCGTCGCCTCCGCTTCCATCGCGCGAAAGGCGGGTTCGCCCTCCGCCGCAAAGATCTGCGCCACCGTGCGCCCGTCCGCCCGCTCGATCTCGCGGTCCAGGTCCACGTGCGCCCATCCCAGCCGCTCCGCGAGCGCCGCGCCCACGGCGGACTTGCCCGACGCCATCATCCCCAGCAGCACCACGCGCCGGGGCGGGGCGTCAGCGGGGGGCAAAGGCGCCCCGGGCGCGGATGCGGTCCACGTACGCCCCGAACGAGGCGCGCAGGTCCGTCATGCTGTCGCCGCCGAACTTTTCCAGCACGGCCGCCGCGAGGACCAGCGCCGTCATGGCCTCTGCGACGACTCCGGCCGCGGGGACGGCGCAGACGTCGCTGCGCTCGCGCACCGCCTCGGCGATTTCGCCCGTCCGCAGGTCCACCGTGGCCAGCGGCTGCATGAGGGTGCTGATGGGCTTCATGGCCGCGCGCAGCACGAGCGGCTGGCCGGTGGTGATGCCGCCCTCCAGCCCGCCCGCGTGGTTGGTCGCCCGGCCGAATCCCCCGCCCCGTCCCAGGGATGGATCGGCGACGATGGGATCGTGCACGCGCGAGCCGGGGCGCAGGGAGCCTTCGAAACCCAGGCCGATCTCCACCCCCTTGATGGCCTGGATGGACATGAGCGCGTGCGCCAGCCGCCCATCCAGCTTGGCGTCCCACGACACGTGCGAGCCCAGCCCCGCCGGAACACCCCGGGCGACGACTTCCACCACGCCCCCCAGCGTGTCGCCGACCCGCTTGGCCGCGTCGATGGCGTCGATCATGGCGCCCTCGGCCTCCGCGTCCAGGCAGCGCACCGGCGACGGGTCCGACGCGGCGTTCAGGTCCTGCGGCAGTTCGTCCGGCCTGCGGGCCACGATGCCGCCCAGCGACGCCACGTGGCTGCCGAGGGTGATCCCCAGTTCCGCCAGCAGCCGCTTGGCCACGGCGCCGCAGGCCACGCGGGCGGCCGTCTCCCGCGCGCTGGCGCGCTCCAGAATGTCGCGTGCGTCGGTGCGGTCATACTTGAGCGCGCCCACCAGGTCGGCGTGGCCGGGCCGGGGCAGGTGCACGCGGCGCATCGCCTCGTCATCCCCCATGGCATCCACGGGGGAGGGCGACATGGCGTCCGTCCAGTTGGCCCAGTCGCGGTTGCGCACCAGCAGGGCGATGGGCGAGCCGAGCGCCTGGCCGTGGCGCACGCCGGACAGGATCTCGGCGCGGTCAGACTCGATGCGCATGCGTCCGCCGCGGCCGTAGCCCCCCTGGCGCCGGCGCAGCTCGCGGTCGATCTCGTCGGTGGACAGGGGCAGGCCGGCGGGAGCGCCCTCGACGACCGCCGTGAGCGCGGGGCCGTGCGATTCGCCCGCGGTCACGAAGCGGAAGGTCGGCATGGGAGAAATAAAACCCCCGGCGCGGGCGGGCGCCAGTGCCGGGGCCGCCGGAGCCCTGTCCACGGTTCTCCACGGCGCGCGGGGACGCGCCCGCGCCCCATCCGCCCCACGGAGCGCGGACGACCGCCCGCACGCCCGCACCCGTCGGCCGAAGCCGTGCCCCGGGTGAGCGTTATCCCCTGCCTCCCACCTACGGCCGGCATCTTCCCACCCCATCCCGCCCGATCCCCATCCCGCCACCGCCGCGCATCCGCCACGCACCTTGACCGCGCGGGTTCTACCATCCAGAAGCCGCCAGACGAGGGCACGAAGCGCGGCGGATCCAGCCTCCACGCCCCGTACCCCCGCCGTGGCCCGCGTGAACGGCCGTTCCACAGTCCGCGCTGGACCGATCGCAAGGCAGAAAAACGAACCGGGGGCCCGGCATCGCTGCCGGGCCCCCGGTTCATCCATCCACCAGAACCACGTTACTGCAGGTCCTCGTTGGTCAGCGGCAGTGCCACGATGCCGCCGGACGTAATCGCGTAGACCCGCAGGTTCACGTTGGCCGCATCGCCCGGAGCCCGCGGCGCAACCGCCAGCGCGCCGGTCACCGGGTCGCGAGTGTAGATGCGCTTCAGGACCTGGAAGCTGAACGTGTTCACCACGTCAACGAAGTTGCGGCCGTTCTCCGCCCCCGACACGAACGCCAGCCGGCTGCTCCCGCTCGGGTAGTTGGCATTGTCCGGGTGCATGGCCACGCCGCCGGTGGGCTGCCCCAGCAGCACAGAGCCCTGCCGCCGCAGCGTGTTGTTGAAGAAGTACGCCTCGTTGCCGCGCGCCACGCCCAGGCTGCCGTCAAAGTTCAGCCCCAGGCCGATGACCCGGTCCGCCGAGTTGGCGATCAGGTCGCGGACGTCGCCCCGCAGCAGCAGCGAGTCGCCGGAAGCCTGGAACAGCGGAATGCGGGCGTTTTCGCGCGCACCCTCGCCCACCGCGACGTACTGCCGGTCGCTGCTCGTCGCCACGAACGTAGTGTCGGAGAGCCCGACCTCCGCAATGTCGGCGCCCAGGTCCAGGCGCGTGTCATACTTGCCCCCGGAGGCGTTGGGGGGCAGCAGGCGGAGCTTGGTGAGCGAGTCCGACACGGTGTACGCGCGGCCCCGGATGCAGGCCGGGTTGGTTGTGTCGCCAAACCGGCGGCGAGGGCAGACCACCACCGTTTCGCCCACGGTGAGGAAGGCGGAGTCGGCATTTACCGCGATCCCCTTGCCCCCGGTGTGCCGGTCCACGTACCCGATGAAAATCTCCGAACGGAGCTTCGCGGGGTCGTAGATGCGCACGGTGCCGTCCGCAGCCGCGGCCGTGGGCTTGGTGCTGTACACGATCAGGCCGTTGGAGGTCTGCCCCATGAACTGAGGCCGGTCGCTGTAGTCGTGCACGCGCACCGAGCCCACCTTGCCCGAGTCGTCGTAGACGATGGAGAACAGCCGCTCATTCTGGGTGAAGATTCGGCGGCTCTCCGCCTCGCGCAGCACCGCGGTTCGCAGCGGAATCACCGAGAAGTTGGTGCCGCCACTGTTCGCAACGTACAGCGAGTCACGCGTGCGTCCGATGGCAAGGCCCCAGGGCTGCGAGCCCACCGTGACCGGAGTGCCGTACCTGGTGTCGCCCAGCCGCAGCACCTCGACCCGGTTGCGGGTCAGGTTGGACAGGTAGACGTTCTGCGAGTCGGCCACCAGGTCGGCCACCAGGTCGGTGCCGTTGGGCCGCGCCAGGGTGGCGCCGCGCGCGATGAACACCGGGAACACCCGGCCGCTCACCGTGGTCAGCACCGTGCCGCCCGGGCGCACCACGCACGGCAGCTGCTGCGGCGTGTTGGGCGTGGCCGCCGCGCCGCAGTTGCCGCTGGAGTCCTTGGACCAGGCGGTCACTTCCAGGTCCACGCCCGCGGTGTCCAGGGGGTTGAGCCCCAGGTCGGCGAACTGGAAGCGGAAGATGCCCGTGGTCACCGGGCCGGCGCCGCGATACACCCGCAGCGTGTCGGCCGTGCCGCGCCGGCGGATCGCCAGCACCGTGACGCCCACCGAGTCGATGCGCGTCTCGTCCAGCCCCGTCACCGTGACCTGGAACGAGTCGGCCTGCTCCACCGTGCCGGCCACGTTGACCGAGTAGGTGGTGCGCGGGGCGATGCGGTCCAGTTCCGCGGCGCGCACGGCCACCTGCACCGGCACCGCCGTGCCCGGCTGCAGCGCGCCGGAAACGGTGCTCGCCTCAATGGTCACCACCCCGTCCGACGCCAGCGACGGGATGGGGATGACCAGCACCGAGTCCACGACGGCGCGCGGCACGGCCAGGGTGATGGTCCGGTCGAAGGTGAAGGCGCCGGAGCCGCGCACCCGCACCGAGCTGATCAGGTCGCGCGCGTCCTCGGCCACCACCCGCACCCGCAGGTCGGCGCCGCCGCGCGGGTCCTGGCCGGCCGGGATCGTCACCTGCACCCGCGGCCCGCCGATGGAAACCTGCGCCGTGTCGGAGCGGCTGAGCCCCGCCGTGTCCACCGCCGTGACGACCACGAAGACGCCGCTTTCACGCACGGTGTCGCTGGTGGCCAGCAGGAAGCGGTCGAGCGTGGTGTCGCGCACCACGCGGCCGCCCGCCAGAAGGTCCACTTCCTTGGTGGCGAAGCGCGTGACCACCGTGTCCGTTCCCAGCGCCACGCTGCCGCGCACCGAGAAGGCCCGGAAGATCACCCGCGCCAGCCGCCGGTCGTCCTGTACCCGCGCGCGGACGAACAGCGAGTCGCCCACGGCGATGGTGCTGGTGCGCGCGTCCGGGAGCAGCACGTCCACGCTGGGGGCCGCGCTGGGGCCGGTGATGTTGATGCGCACCGTGTCGGCGCGCGACAGCCCCGACGAGTCCGTCGCCGTCACCACCACGTACACGCCGCTTTCGCGCGCCGTGTCGGCCGTCGCCGGGAGCAGGCGCTCCACCGTGGTGTCGGTCACCGCGCGCGTTCCCGTGAACGGCACCTCCGTCGACACGTAGCGCTGCACCACCGTGGCCGTGCCCTGCGCCGGGTTGCCCCGCACCGAGTACGCCGCGAAGCGCACGCTGGCCAGGCGGCGGTCGTCGCGCACCCGCGCCCGCACCAGCAGCGCGTCGCCCAGCAGCACCGACCCGCCCTCGGCCGGCGCGGTGATGTCCACCAGCGGCGCCACGCCGGCCCCGCCAATGGTGATCTGCACCGTGTCGGCCGTGGTGAAGCCCGACGAGTCGGTGGCCGCGACCACGATGTAGACGCCGGATTCACGCACCGTGTCGTTGGTGGCTACCAGGAAGCGGTTCAGCACGGTGTCCGTCACCGCGCGGCCGCTGCCGGGAAGGCTCACCTCCTTGGGGACGTAGCGCGGAACCACCACCGCCGTGCCCAGCGCCGGATCGCCCCGCACCGAGAAGCCGGAAAAGGTCACCCGGGCCAGGCGCCGGTCGTCGCGGGCCCGCGCGCTCACGAAGATGGAGTCGCCCACCGCCACCACGCCGGAAGCCGCCGTGGGTGACAGGATGTCCACCGTGGGCGCCACCGTGCGCGACACCAGGTTGATGCGGGTGGTGTCCGCCGTCTTGTTGCCGGTGGAGTCGTAGGCGGTCACCACCACCAGCACCCCCTGCTCCGCCACCGTGTCGCTGGTGGCGATGAGGAAGCGGTCCAGGGTGGTGTCCTTTACCACGCGTCCCAGCCCGGTGAGGTTCACGTCCTTGCGGCCGAAGCGGACCACGGTGGTGTCGCTGCCCAGGTCGGGGCGGCCGCGCACCGAGTACGCCTCAAAGGTGGCGCGTGCCAGGGCGCGGTCGTCGGCCACGCGGGCCCGCACGAAGATGGAGTCGCCGACGCTCACGGGGGCGGCCGTCGCTTCCGGCTTCTGGATGTCCACCGTGGGCTTCACCGCGTCGGGGTTGCCCTGTTCGGGGCCGCCCGGGCCGGTGGGGGGCGTGAACGGGTTGGGCCCCGAGTCACACGCCGCCAGCGCGGTGGCGAGCGCGAGAGCCGCCCCCAGGGCGGCCCGGCTACGAAGGAGTTTCATCAGTCCTGCTGCCTGCAGAGGGGGGATGCGGTCAGGAGTCCTGCCGCACGATATGCGGGGTGACAAGAATGAGCAGGTCCTGCTTCTGCTCACTGCGGTTGTTGACCCGGAACAGGCCGCCGATGAGCGGCAGGTCCATCAGGAACGGGATTCCGCTGCGCGTTTCGCGCAGGCGCGACACGGTGAGCCCGCCAATGACGGCGGTTTCGCCGTCAGCGACCAGCACCTGGTTCTCGGCCTGCTGGCGGGTCACGTTCAGCAGGTTGGCGCTGGTGGTTCCCGCGTCGCTGTTTTCCGCGCGCAGCGTAAGGCGCACGCGGCCGTCGTCGGTGATGTGCGGGGTCACTTCCAGCTCGATCCCCGCCTCCACCTGCACCGGCTGCAGCGTCACGCCGCCGCTGGCCGCCGCACCGCCCTGCGTGGACGCGGTAAGGAAGGTGATTTCCTGCCCCACGAAGATCCGCGCCGTGCGGTTGTCCAGCGTGGTGATCTGGGGCGTGGCCTGCACGTCGGCCAGTTGCGTGCTCTGCAGGGCGCTGATGAGCGCCACCAGCGAGAAGCGGTTGGCCAGCAGCAGCGACACCGCCACGTTCAGCGAGGCGTCCTCGATGTCGGAGGTGGCGTTGCCCACCGCGCCCACGGAGGGCCCGCCCAGCAGAAACTGGTCGTCGCCCGTGGTTTCGCCCGTGGGCAGCCCCGTGGTGGGGTCGTACACGGGGTTGTTGATCAGCGACCCGAAGCCGTTGCCGCCAAAGTCCTTGAGGTCGTACTGAATGCCCAGCGCCTCGAGCTGCGTGCGGTCCACGAAGATGATCTTGGCTTCGATGGCCACCTGCGCGGCGGGCACGTCCAGCTGGCGAAGCAGCTGCTCCACGTCGCGCACCACGCGCTCCACGTCCGTCACTACCAGCGTGTTGGTGCTGGTGTCGGCCACGATGCTGCCGCGGTCGGTGATCAGCTTGGTGAAGGTGGTGGCCAGGTCGCCGGCGGGGACGTAGTTCACGCGGAACGGCCGGGTGACCACCGGCTCGGCGGCGGCGCGCTCGGCCAGCCGGGCAATGGCGTCCACGCGGATCAGGCCGCCTTCCAGCTCCTCGGCCGCCAGGCCGTACGCCTGCAGCAGGGTGCGGAGCGCCACGTCCCAGGGCTGGCTGGTAAAGGAAACGCCGTCCACCACGATCCCCGACACGTCGGTGCCGGCGATGATGGAGCGGCCGCTGAACTCGGCGAAGGTCGCGAGCACGTCGCGCATTTCGCTGTTCTGAAAGCTCACCGTGATGCGGCGGGCCTGGCTGGGCTGCTGCTGCGGCGCGGCCGGGCGCGTCTGCGAGGGCCGCGGCGCCGCGGCCTGGGCGGGGGCGGAGCCGCTGCTCCAGGGCGCGAACGCCGTGGCGCCCGAGGCCAGGGAGATGCGCAGCCCGCCGGCCACCCGCTCCACGCGGTACTCGGTGTCGCGGTCCAGGTCCACCACCAGCCGCACCACGTCCTGGGCGTACTGGCTGGCGCGCACGGCGCGCACGCCGCCGCGGTCCAGCCCCGCGTACTGCCGGGCGGGCAGCCCCAGGCGGGCGTTCTGGATGTCCACCACCACGCGGGGCGGGCCCGACAGGGTGAAGTCCGTCCAGGCGGCGCTGCCGCCGGCGATGTCCACCGTGAGTTCGGTGCGGCCTTCACGGCCTTCCAGCCGCAGCGCGGCGACGTTGCCGTCGGCGGCGGGGGGCGCCGCGGGGGCGGCGGCCAGGGGCGCGGCCACCAGGGCCAGCAGCAGCGCCATCCATGCGTTGCGCACGATCATCAGGAGCCTCTTGGTCGTCATGAGCATTACGGACGGCGCCCCGGAGCGGGCGCGGGAGCCGCCGGACGGGCGGGCGTGGCCGCGGCCGGAGCGGCCGGCGGCGCGGCGGGGGCGGGCGCGGCGGCGGGCGCCGTGGGGCGCGGGGCGCGCTGCACCTCGTACGAGTACACGCGGCTCACCCCCATCTCGTCCTCGCGCAGGTCCACCCGGCGCGGGGTGATGGCCACCACCGTCACGCTTCCCAGCCGCTGGCCCAGGCGCAGCCGCACGCGCGTGGTGCTGTCGGGCAGGGAGAAGGTGGCCATGGACTGCCGCGGGTTGCCGCTGAACACGATGCTCAGCAGGCGCAGATCCTGGGCGCGCACCCCCATCTCGTCGCTGGACAGCAGCGGCTGGAAAGGGTCGGGGCGG
>NZ_DASVTX010000527.1:0-5273 GCF_036387355.1 Longimicrobium sp. | reverse complement strand
GGTTGCGGTAGAAGAGGAAGGGCAGCGCGTCGATGCAGCGCACCTCGTCCGCGGCCTCGCCCATCTGCGCGCGCGCGGCCGCCGCGCACAGGGCCGCGTCCCCGGGCAGGTCCGCGAAGGCCTCCGCGACCTCGCATGCGCCCAGCAGCGCCTGGAACGCGGCCGCGTTCAGCCCCTCGGCCGCGAGTGACGTGTACAGCGCCGCACCGTCTCCGCGCAGCGGGCGCGGCGGATCGGAGTTGAAGTCCACCCGCGGATCCACCCCCGAAATGCCCAGCGCGCGCCGGACGGCGGAGTTGAAGAACGTCCGCGCCTCGTCCGCGTCCGGGCGCCCGGCCGCAAGCTCGGCGAAGCGCGTCTTGTACTCCGCCTCCGCCGCGCCGTCCTGCGCGTGCAGCCGGCCCCGCACGCGCGCCACGAGCCGAGCGACGTGCTCCGAGTACAGCGTCAGCCGCTCCGACGCGTCGCGCTGCCCATCCGCCCACTCCCGCCGCAGAAACCGGCCTTTCGCCCGCCGCGTCACGTCCAGAAAGGCGGCCAAATACCCCTCGTACCCGGCCAGGATCTCCCGCGCGATGGCGTCCGCTGACTCCGGCGCGGGGCTCGGAACGGCGCGGTCGGCCGGGGTCGCGGACGGAGCGGTGTGCATGCGGTGGCGGCTGTGGTGTGGTGTGCGGTTTGGGCGGACGGGGTTGCCCCAAGCACGTTTGGCGCCACCGGTGAGAATGCGCGAAAAACCCTTGCCGCTCCCTTGCTTCCACGTTGCGGACCGGCTTGCGCGCCCGGTCGTTCTGCACTGGAAAACGTGTCCAGATCACGTTACCTTGGGGTCACAACCTCAGACTACGGGCGACGCATGGCCATCACGCTTCCCGAACCGCTCCTCGATTCCGTCCGCCGCGGCAAGTGCATCGCGTTCGTCGGCTCCGGCCTGTCGGTGGCGGCCGGCTATCCAACGTGGGAGTCGCTGGTCCGCGAACTGGTGGACGAGGCGATGAAGACGCCGTTCCCGCGGGCGGAAGGGCTGGAGAAGTACATTGAACGGAGAGACTGGATCACGCTGGCGGAGTATGCGCGGCTCAAGCTGGGGTCTGAGGTGAACGCCATCCTCCGGAAGCGCCTGAGCCACCCCGTACCCGCTCTGCCCGCGCACCGGGCGCTGGCAGGGACGGCGTTCCGCGGCATGATCACCACCAACTACGACCGCCTGCTGGAAACGGCGATCACCCACGGCCGGGGGTATGCGCCCCTGGCGTTCGGGCCCGGAGCGCTGTCATCCCTGGCGGATGCGCTGTTCGGTCCGGAGTTCTTTCTGTTCAAGATGCACGGCGATTTTTCGGGATCGCTGGTTCTGAGCAGCCGCGACTACGACCGCATGATCGTGCGAAGCCCGCACGTGCGGGCGTTCCTGTTTTCCGTCTTTCTGAACCACACCGTGCTGTTCGTGGGGTACAGTCTGAGCGATCCCGACCTGTATCTCGCGTTGCGGGAACTGACGCTCATCTTTGAGAACCACGTGCCCAAGCACTATGCGCTCATGGCCGGCGCGGGAACGTTGGAAGTGGAGCAGATGCTGGCGCAGATGAACATCGTCGCGATCCCCTACGATCCCGCCGACAATCACCGCGCCGTTACCGAGGCTCTGGAGCAGCTTCGTGCCCTCGCGCCGTACGAGCCCGACATCCCGGAACAGGTCGCCGCAGACTGATCGGTAGCGGACTACGCAGTCTGGACGGCGGGTACCGGCGGCGTCTGTCCGCCAGCGAGCATCGCTTCGAGGTACTCCCGGAGCACCACGGGAAAGTCGGCCTCCGCCTCCGTGCGGGTGTCACAGGATCGTCCACGGCGTACCGCGCCCGGCGGGAGCGTGTTAGCTTCCGGCGGGCGCCGTGCGTTCGGCGTCCACTCCCGGCGGAACGCACTCTCCACTATCATTGTACCGAACGCATGCCGAAGGACAGGGCGATCTTTCAGGACGTGCAGGAGCGGAGCTGGCTGGCGGAGATCCAGTACGGCCATCCGTCTCCCACGGAGTTGGGCATCTACGCGGCGCGCTTCCAGTGCCCGGAGGACCCGGCCGAGCCCGTGCGCGTCGGCTTCATCCAGATCGACGCGATCGAGCAGGACGACGAAGAGGCGTTGCGCGACGCGCTGGCCGAATCCGACCCCGCCTCCGCCATCGGCTGATCCCGCGGCCCGGACACCCGGGCCGCACCCGTCCCTCTGAAGCAGACGCTCCGCCACGTGGAAACCCGGCGCTCCGCCGTTGAACACTTTCTGAACCCGGCCGCCGCCGAACTGCTGCGCCGCGAGATCGCTCGCGCCCGCGGCAACGAGGTGTGCTTTGTCGCGCGCGTGGGCGAGGGCGGGGAAGTGCTGGAACCGCGCGTGGTGGCCCGGGGCAACGCCGGAGCGGTGCTGGCGCTGGTCAAGGAGCCGGAACCGGGCGGGCTGCTCATCCACAACCATCCGTCCGGCATCCTGGAGCCGTCCGAGGCCGACTTCGGCGTGGCGGCGCGGCTGTGGGAGCAGGGGCTGGGGTTCGCCATCATCGACAACGACGCGCGGGAGATGTACGTCGTCGTCGAGCCGCCGGAAACGCGCGAGCACGACCCGCTGGACCTGGACGCCATCGACGCGGACCTGGGCCCCGGCGGGCCGTTGGCCGCGCGCCATCCCCGCTTTGAGGACCGCCCCCAGCAGCGCGCGCTTTCGCGGATGATCGGCGGGCTGTACAACACAGGCGGGGTGGGCGTGGCGGAGGCGGGAACGGGAACGGGCAAGTCGGTCGCCTACCTGCTCCCCGCCATCCGCTGGGCGCTGCAGAACCGCGAGCGCACGGTCGTCAGCACCAACACCATCAACCTGCAGGAGCAGCTGGTAGAGAAAGACCTGCCGCTGCTGCGGCGCGCCCTGGGCCAGCCCTTCCGCTTTGCGCTGGTAAAGGGGCGCAGCAACTACGTTTCCATCCGCCGCGCGCTGCTGGCCAGGGACAGCGCGGGAACGCTGCTGGAGCCGGAAAAGCAGGCGGAACTCAAGGGCATTCTGGAGTGGATGGAGGCCACGGAGGACGGCAGCATCAGCGACCTGCCGTTCCGCCCGTCGTCGGAGGTGTGGGACGAGATCCAGTCCGAGACGGACGTGTGCCTGCGCGCCAAGTGCCCGCACTTTGAGGACTGCTTCTACCAGCGCGCGCGGCGCGAAGCCGCGTCGGCCGACGTGCTGGTGGCCAACCATCACCTGCTGTTCAGCGACCTGGCGGTGCGCCGGGCGCAGGGCAACTACACGGCGCCCGCCGTTCTGCCGCAGTACCGCCGCCTGATCCTGGACGAGGCGCACAACCTGGAAGAGGCGGCCACCAGCCACCTGGGCAGCACCGTGAGCAAGCGCGGGCTGTTCCGCACGCTGCGCCGCCTGGAAACGCGCGGCAAGGGCCTCTTTCCCTCGCTGCGCGCGGCGATCGCGGCGGTGAAGTCCGACCTGATCGCGCAGTCGGCGCTGGACCTGATCGACGAAAAGCTGCTCCCCGCGCTGGACGACAGCCGCGACCGCGCCGCGACGGTGTTCTCCTTTCTGTCCGACGTGTTCTCCGCGGGCGAGCCGGTGATCCGGCTGGAAGACAACTTTGCCGCGCACCCCATCTGGCCGCTGGGGCTGGACGACGCGCTGACGGGGCTGCTGGAGAACCTGAAGTCGCTGCTGGCGGGAATGGAGCATCTGCGCGAGCGCATCGGCGCGGACGAGCAGCTCAAGCAGGGGCTGGAGCCGCAGCTGGTGGAGCTGCGCGGTTCGGCCAACCGCATCGGCGCGGCGACGGACGCGCTGCGGGCGGCGCTGCGTCCGGGCGAGGCGGAGATGAAGCTGGTGCGGTGGATGGAGCGCCAGCCGCCGCGCGACGGGCGCGAGGGGAACCTGACGCTGAACTCGGCGCCGCTGGACCTGAGCTGGGTGCTGCGCGACACGCTGTTCGAAAAGGTGCCGACGGTCGTTCTGACCTCGGCCACGCTGGCCACGCAGGGCAACTTTCGCTTTCTGCGGCAGCGGCTGGGGATCGGGACGGAGTTCGCCACCGACTTCCGGGTGGAGGAGGCGGTCTTTCCCTCCCCGTTCGACTACCAGAAGCAGACGCTGCTGGCCGTGCCGACGGACCTGCCGCTCCCCGCGGGCGATTCCGATCCGCGGCACGACGAGGCCACCATCCGCGCCACGCTGGAGCTGGCGAAGATCACCGACGGCGGGCTGTTCGTCCTGTTCACCAGCTACCGCGCGCTGCGCCACGTTGCGCAGGAGCTGCGGGCGCGGCGGGCGGACCTGGACTGGCCGCTGTTCGTGCACGGCGAGGCGCCGCGCGGGCAGCTGGTGGACCGGTTCGCCGCGTCGGGGCGGGGGATTCTGCTGGGGACCACGTCGTTCTGGGAGGGCGTGGACGTTCCCGGGCATCCGCTTCGCGGGCTCATCATCCCCAAGCTGCCGTTCAAGGTGCCGAGCGAGCCGGTGACGGCGGCGCGCATCGAGGCGCTGGAGGCGGCGGGGCTCAACTCGTTCATCCACTACATGCTGCCGCACGCCGCCATCCGCATGAAGCAGGGGTTCGGGCGGCTGGTGCGGTCGCGCGAGTGCCACGGGGTGGTGCTCATTCTGGATGGGCGGATCGCGAAGAAGAGCTACGGGCGGTATTTTCTGGATTCGCTGCCGCCCACGCCGTTGGTGAAGGCGCCGTGGAAGATGGTGAAGGAGCGCATGCTGGCGTTCTACGGGGAGCGGATGCCGGCGCGCCGGGCGGGGTAGAGGTTCGAGAGACGGGCGGACCGGCGGGCGGGTTCAGGTGTCCGGCTCATGATTCGGCGCGTCCGCCTGTCCACAGCGAATGAATTCGCCGCTGGAAAAGCACGAAGTCCGCCTTCGCGGACTGCGGCGGATACATCGGCGCGGGGAGCGAAAGGCGGCGCGTCCGCCGGTCGAGGCGAACGGCGGGGCCGGATCAGCCGAATGCAGCGCGTCCGCGGCGAGCCGGGCGCGTCCGGCCGTCCAGAGCGAATGAATTCGCCGCTGGAAAAGCACGAAGTCCGCCTGCGCGGACTGCGGCGGATGCATTGGAGCGAGAAGCGAAACGCCGCGCATCCGCCGGCCGAGGCGAACGGCCGATGCGGCGCGGTGTACATGGCTGGTCGCCCCCGCCGGGCCACCTATTCCCTATTCCCTATTCCCTATTCCCTATTCCCTGCCGTTCCGTGCCCCCCTCTCCCTCCAAGATCGTCTGCGTCGGCCGCAAC
>NZ_DASVTX010000526.1:0-1508 GCF_036387355.1 Longimicrobium sp. | reverse complement strand
TCCTCGGCCTCGCGGCGGGCGTACTCCAGGTGCTCGGCCGAAAGCTCCTGCGCGCCGGCGCCCACGGTGGGCGCGGGGCGGCCGAGGGCTTCCAGGATGCGCGCCCGGCGGCGCTCGACGTAGGCCTGTGCGGTCACGGGTGCGGCGGCGTTGGTGCTCATGGAACGGGGGCTCCAGCCAGAAACGTACGGGGGATCTGTATCCCGGGGTCGGGGCGGGCAACATAGGCCGGCGCCCGGCGGGACGCAACGCGGAGGGGATGCGCGCGGGCGGGGCTGCCCCGCGCGGCGGGGCGGGCTCAGGCCGGAGCGCGCATTTCGGCCATGACGCCGGCGCGGGGGCGCGGCCCGTCCGCGGCGGCCGGCGGATCGGCCGCGTCCATGGTCGCGAGTTCCAGCGCGGCGCCGTCCAGGGCCGCGTCGCTCATGACGGCGCCGGTGAGGTCGGCTCCGCGCAGGATGGCGTTCTCCAGCCGCGCGCCCGTGAGGTCCGCGCCGGCCAGGTTGCTCCCCGTAAGGTTGGCGCTGCGCAGGTCCGCGCCGCACAGCCGGGCACCGCTGAGGTCCGCGTAGTCCAGCGTGGCGTGCTCCAGCACCGCGTCCTGCAGGTTGGCGCCGTGCAGGTACGCGCCGGTGAGGTTGGCGCCCTTGAACTGCGCCCCCACTGCGTCCGCCCCCGTCAGCACCGCGCCCTTCATGAAGGCGCCGGTAAAGCGCGCGCCGCGCAGGGTGGCCCACTCCAGAAACACGCCCTCCGCGTAGGCCCACTCCATCACCGCGTTTTCGGCGTGCACGCCCCACAGGGTGGCGCCCTTGAGGAACGCCTCGGTGAGGTCGGCCTCGCCCAGGTCCGCGCCCTTGAGGTCGGCCCCCTGCAGCTCCGCGCCGGCCAGGTTGGCCCGCCGCAGCCGCGCGCCGGCCATGTGCGCGCCCTTGAGCACCGCGCGCTCCAGCAGCGCCTCCGAAAGCTCCGCCCGCTCCAGCCGCGCGCCGCGCAGGTCCGCGCCCCGCAGCCGCAGGTGCCCCGCGGCAATCAGCATCCACAGGTCTCGGTCGCTCAGCAGGCGTTCCATGGGCGGGGCTCCGGGGGAAGGTTGGGAGTGGGGCGGGTCAGCGTCCGGCGCTCTGCGTGGCGACGCGCCAGCGCATGCGGCCGGCCCATCCGCAGCGGCGGCATTCGCGGGCGGCGGCGCCCCCCAGGCGGGCCAGCAGCAGGTCCACCGAGCCCGCCGTGCGGCGCCGGTCCGTCACCGTGCGGCAGCAGGGGCACTGCGGAGCCACGGGAAGCCGGCCGAGGTAGTGCGAAAGCCCCCACGCGGACGCCGAAGCGGCGGCCAGGGCCAGGAGTATGATTACGAGCGTCACGCCAGTTCCCTGCGTCGCCGTACCGGGCAGCGGTCCGGACACTCCGGACCCGCACAAACGCTATGCAACCGCCGTTCCCCGGCCGCAGCACGGACTTTGCGAGGTCCCCCGCCCCGCACCACGCAAGCCTTGGCCGAGGCGGCC
>NZ_DASVTX010000525.1:0-6605 GCF_036387355.1 Longimicrobium sp. | reverse complement strand
CGACCCGAGCGCGACCGACGAGCCGCCCGGCCGGGCCGTGGCGATCACCCGCAGCAGCTCCGGCGCCTGCCGCTGCGCCGCCTGTATGGCCACCTGCTTGGCGGCCGCGGCCGGCGCGGCGGCGGTTGGGCCGTTCTGCGCCAGCGTCTGCAGCGCGTCGGCGGCCACGCGCACCAGGTTGCGCGCCGTCTCGAACTCCGCCTCGCCGTCGCCGCCCTCCAGCTCCCACCCCAGCATTCCCTTGGCGCCCGCGCCGATGCGCTGGCCCCACTGGGCGCCCTGCGCGCCGCCCAGCGCCCCGCCGATGGCGCCGCCCACCACGGGGAGCGCCTTGCCGGCCGCGTCCTTCAGAATGCCGCCCAGCGCCTGCCCGGCCTGCGACTGCGCAAAGCCGCGCGCCGCGCCCGCCACCCGGCTCACCAGCTTGCCCAGGAACTGCTCCAGCTCCTGCTCGCTGCTGACGGAAAGCAGCTCCGCTGCCAGCGCCATCTCGTCGGCCTCGTTCAGGACCTCGCCGTACGTTTCGCCGCTCCACCCGCCCTCGTACTCGTTCTGAAAGCTGAACTCGTTCAGGGTGCGATCCAGGTTGTGCATGGTCGTGTCTCCGTGGTCTTCGTCGTGAATGGGCCCGCGGCGGACGCCCCGCCGCGCGGATGCGGGCCCCGGGGCCAGCCGGCCCCGGGGCGGGTACGGCTACCTCAGGGCGCGGCCGCCGCGGCGCGAGGCCAGCAGCCGGTTGCGCAGGTGGAACGAGGGCTGGATGTAGCGCACGTCCGCCGAGTTGCTCACCTCCACCGCGTCGTCGGACAGGTTCACCCCCGTGGCGGTGAAGTACGAGTGGATGTAGCCCTGCACCTCTTCCTTCCAGTACCGCAGCCAGGCGACGGCGTGGTCCTGGCTTGTGATCTCCGTCCAGTTGCCGTAGCGGATGCTGAGCAGCAGCCGCTCGCCGAAGCGGGCCAGGTCGCGGAAGTGGATCACGCTGGTGTCGCCCCACCCCTGCAGGCGCTTCATGGCGTCCACCGAGCCCATCCACCCCTCCGGGTACGGCACCATCTGCCGCCCGCGCAGAAACTCGCGCATCTCCGGCCGGGCCAGCAGCCACTGCTGCATCAGCATCTCCACCCGCGCCGTCCAGGGCAGGTCGCGGAACTGGTTGTGGGCGCCCTCGGCCAGCACCAGGTGCACCTCGCGCAGCGAGTTCAGCACGGGAAAGGCGTCGGCGATCACCGTGGTGTCGGCGTCTTCGCGGTAGAAGCGCGCGGCCTGCCGCAGCAGGTTGTGGAACGCCTCCAGAAAGCGCGGGCGCGGGTCGGCCGCGCGCATCTCCGGGACGGCGCGGCCCCACAGGGTCAGGCCGTACTGGTGCGTGTACTCGTACGCCCGGCGCGCCACCGTAAGCCGCTGCGGCTCGTCGCGCAGATAGCCCCACAGAAAGCCGCTCAGCCCGCGCAGGGGGTGCAGCTCCAGCTCGGCCAGGGGATCGGGGCCGGGGCCGCCGCGGTGCACGTTCTGAAAGCGCCGGGTGATGGCCGCGGTGGTCTGCGTCAGCATCCCCTCTTCCATCCAGTAGCTCCAGATCAGCTCCAGCAGCAGCGGATGGGTGACGAACGCCCCCTCGTTCTCGCAGAAGGGCGACGCCACGGAGCCGTCGATGCGCAGCGCGCCCTGCCGGGCGATGGCCTCGAGGTAGTTGTTGCGCGAGTTGCCCAGGTACGCCCTCAGCTTCGCTTCCAGCTCGCTGACGCGGACCCCCGTGCCCAGCCGGTCGTACTCCGCGCCCACCAGGGGGTCGGAGCCCAGCACCGCGGGAGCGGCGGGGTCCCGGAGCACCCTGGCCGTCCTGGCGCCGACGGGCGGATACACGCCGGCGTGGATGAGCAGAAAGGCTTCGGTGGCCGTGCGCAGCAGCTCGTACAGCTCGCCGCCGGGGAGGTGGCGCAGCTCCGACATCCGCTTGAACATCAGCTCGCGGTCCTGGTTGGCCGCGGCCGCGTCAAAGTCCCCGCGCGCCGCGCGCTCCGCCGTCTCGCGGGTGTTGCCCGGTTCGCGGTTGCACAGCAGGTCCTCGATGAACTGCTCGTAGCTGTGGTACGAGACGGCGTCGGTGTGGGCGGCGATGGCCATCCACAGCTCCGACGTGGCCGTGTTCACCTCGCCCGCCCGGCGCAGCGTCATTCCGCGCTCGGTGGTGGACAGGGCGGGCGCGGCGCTCAGCGTCTTGGAGATGTTTTCGGTGGCCTGCACCATCCGGGTGGCCACGCCGCCCATCACGGTGGCGTTGTCCACCAGGATCTGCGCGGCGGCGGCCAGGGTGTTCTCCTCGTTCTGGTCAAAGCTGATCTTTACGGGCTGCGGCAGCCCGCCCAGGACGGGGCCCGTGGAGGCGGGCGGGCGGGGGCCGCCGTCGCCCGTGGCTTCCGTGGAAGGGCCCGTGGCGGCGGACGGGACTCCCTTTCCGCGGGACTTGCCGCCGCCCGCCTCGCGGTCCTGCCGGTGTACGCTGGTCATGACTTTCCTCGGTGGATGGGGGCGGTCAGCCCGTGATGGACAGCGCGGCCATGGCCAGGGGGCGCGTGGCGGCGTAGTCGGTGGTGTCCAGGGTGCTGCGGAGCGCCCAGTAGGTCAGCAGGTCCGCCAGCAGCCGGCTTTCCTGCTCGGGAGTGATGCCGCCGTCGGCCCGGGCCTGGCCCAGCACGGCGAACACCAGCGACGGCGCGCCGGACCGCAGGCGCGCAAAGCCGCCCCCCGCCGCGCGGTACAACGCGCGCAGCCGCTCCGGCGTGCGCTGCCCGGGGTTCATGGCCTCCGCCAGGGTGCGCCCCCGCAGCGCGCGGGGGCGAAAGGCCGCCAGCAGCCGCACGAACTCCGGCATGGTGCGCTCACACATCTCAATGTGCCGGCGCTGCTCGGGGGCCACGTCGTCCTGCAGGGGATAGAACTGCTCCCACACCCGCGACAGCTCGCCCCACTGCGGATCGGGGTACAGCGCCGCGCCCATGGCGCACGAGAGCCGCACGCGCACCCAGGGGATGGGATGGGGATCGTCCACGCTGCCGCGGAACACAAAGGCGCGCGGCAGGCTCACCACGCCCATGAGCCCCGTGGTGCTGGCCACGCCCACCCGGGCGACGGACCAGAAGTCGGCGACGATCTCGCTGATCCACCGCTCCCACAGCATCCACGCGGGGGCCAGCGGGCCGGCCGCGGCGCGGGCGCGGCCCAGGGCGGGGCGCAGCTCGTTGACCAGGTCCAGAAGGGCGGCGGCCTGGTGCCCCACTTCGTGGACCAGGGAGGAGGCGATGCCGCTCCCCACCATGCGCTCGCGGGGCACGCGGATGATGGCGACGGGGCTTTCGCCGCCGCCGGGCAGGCGGGTGCGGGCGCGGCGGATGGCGGCGCCCTGGCCCCGGTCCAGGTAGCACACCACGGGCGGGGCCTCGTACGCGCCGGGAAGGGCCAGCGCGTCCTCGGCCACCACGTCCAGCCCGGAGAGCCACACCCCCGTCTCGTGCTCGCTGCGCTGGGTGAGCACGTCGGCAAAGATGTCGAAGTGCGACAGGACGACGTTGAAGCGCATGCGCAGAAAGGTGAACCGGCGCTGCGCCTCCTGCGGGGTGCTGGCCGCGCCCGGACCCCGCAGCCAGGCCAGAAAGCGCATCACCCGCCCCCGCAGCTCGCGGCGCCCCTGGGCCAGGGCGTGCTCGATGGCGGACTGCGCCGCCGTGCTGGCCGCCGCCGCGGGAACCATGGGCTCGTGAAGGGCAAAGGGCTTCACGCGCGCCAGCCGGGTCAGCAGGGCGCGGCCCTCCTGCTCCAGCAGCCAGTGGGGGAAGGAGGAAGGCATGGCCGCTCAGGCCCCCATGAGCACGATGGCGCCGTTGCGGCGCACCCAGCGGCCGGACTGCCCCTCCGGGCCGCCGCCGAACCCGCCGCGCCCGTAGCCGCCCTGCGCCCGGCTGCCCTGGCCGCCGCGCCCCGCGCCCATGCCGCCGGACGCGAACCGCCCCGCCGCGTCGCGCGGGCGCCCGCCCATTCCGCCGCCGCACCGGCACCCGCCCGGGCGGCCCCGCGCGGCGCCCGCGGCGGCCGCGCCGCCCAGCAGCCCGGGGGCGTGCTGCGCCGCCGCGGCGAGCACGGCGTCCTTGGCCACGCGGTCCGCCGGCCCGGCCGGCATGCGCCCGGCCTGCCGCGCCGCCTCGCCGCCCAGCCGCACCAGGCGGCGGGCCACCTCGAACTCCTGGTCCGGCGGGCTCATCCCCTCCAGCTCCAGCCCCAGCGCGCGGCCGGCCATGGAGGCCAGCTTGCCGCCCACCATGCCGCCCACGCCGGGGGCCACCAGGTTGCCCAGCGCGGCGCCGGCCACGGGAAGGGCGGTGCGGGCCACATTCTTGAGCACGCCGCCCAGCGCCTGCCCCACGGGGCTCTTGATGAAGCTTCCGGCGGCCTTGATCAGCTTGCCGAAGAACTGCTCCAGCTCTTCTTCGGACTGGATGCCCAGGAGCTCGGCGGCCAGCTCCAGTTCCTGCACTTCGTCAAAAACGGCTTCGGTGTCGGATTCGCCGCTCCATTCGCCCTCGTTCAGGAACTCGAACTCGTCGGATTCCAGGGCGTCGATGCCGGCTTCCAGCTCGTTCAGGGTGCGGTCCAGCGGGTGCATGGTGCCTCCAGGGTAGGGGAAGGGAAGTGCTGCCGAACGGTCCTTCGGGCCCCCTGTAAATCACGCTTGGTGCCGCCGTAAGTCGTTGATTTTCAACACCCCCCTCCGAAGCATCCTTCGACGCCCCCGCCCAAACCCCGTTCCGCGGCGAAGCCCGCTTCGCCCCCCCTCCCGCCCCGTCAGCCGCGCCCCAGAGCCCTCGTCCACCGACAACCGGGCACCGGGCACTGTGGACTGGGCACTCCGCACTCCGCACTCCGCACTCGCCCCTCCCGCACTTCCCTGTATCCCCACAGGGCCTGCCTCTTGCCATCCCGCCCCGGAACACGTCACTTCCCCCCCGGACGGAGCAACCGAACATGGACAATCGAGGCGCGTCGGCGCTCAAGGTGATCCTCATCATCGCCGCGGTGCTGGTCACCATCGTGTTCGCCTTCTTCGGACAGCTCTACTTCGCGGGGTTCGTGGGCATCGTCGCCATCGCCATGCTGGTGATCATGCTTTTTTCCCGCGCCAAGACTCCCACGGACTGACGTCACACACCCGGCCACCATGCCCCGAATTCAACTGCAGCACCTGGCTCATGCCCGCTCCGGCGACAAGGGCGACACCGCCAACGTGGGCGTCATCGCCCTGCGCCCGGAGTTCTATCCCGTCCTGGTGGAACAGCTTACCACCGAGCGGGTGAAGGCCCACTTCGCGGGGATGGTGCACGGCGGGGTGGAGCGGTTCGAGCTGCCCAACCTGGAGGCGCTCAACTTTCTGCTGCACAACGCGCTGGGCGGGGGCGGCACTGTGTCGCTCAAGACGGACGCGCAGGGAAAGGTGTACTCCACGGCGATCCTGCGGATGGAGATCGAGGTGTCTGACGAGGTCGCCCGCCTGGCGGCGCCGGCCGCGTGACGGAGACGGCCGCGACCGTCCTGGTCCAGACGGCGGACGGCGTCCGGAGGATCACGCTCAACCGGCCGGACAAGCGAAACGCGCTCAACGCCGAGCTGATCCACGACCTCAAGGCCGCCCTCCGCGCGGCGGACGCGGACCCGGAGGTGCGCGTCGTCGCCATCGAGGGCGCGGGCACGGACTTCTGTTCCGGCGCGGACCTGTCCGCGCTGCGCCGCATTGCCGGGGCCTCCGTGATGGAGAACCTGGACGACGTGGAGGAGCTTGCGGAGCTGTTTCTGCTCCCGCGCCGCATGCGCACCCCCGTGGTGGCCTGCGTGCGCGGCCGGGCGCTGGCCGGCGGATGCGGGCTGGCGACGGCGTGCGACCTGGTGGTGGCGGCGGAATCCGCGCAGTTCGGCTACCCCGAGGTGCGCATCGGCTTCGTTCCCGCGATGGTGATGGCCATCCTGCGGCGCAACGTCTCCGAAAAGCGCGCGTTCGAGCTGATCGTGCGCGGCCATCCCATCGGGGCGGGGGAGGCGGAGCGCATCGGGCTGATCAACCACGTCTGGCGGGAAGAGGACTTCGAGGCGGAGCGCGACGCCCTGCTCGGGGATCTGGCCGGCCGCAGCGCCAGCGCCGTGCAGCTTTCCAAGCGGCTGCTGTACCACAGCGACGGGATGGGCTTTGAGGCCGCCCTGCGCGCCGGCGTGGACGTGAACGTGGTCGCGCGGATGACGGACGACATGAAGGCGGGGGTGGCCCGGTTCCTGGAGCGCGCCTGATGGTGGACCGGGTGCGGCGCACGGAGCCGGACCGGCTGCTGGAGTGGAAGGTGGGGCTCTTTTTCGCCGGCGCCCTTCTGCTGATGGCGGGGATGCTGACGGCGCGCACCGTCCTGGTGATGGCCGCCGCCGTCGTGCTGGCGGTCGGCGCGGCGATGGGGCTGGTGGACCGCGTCCGCCGCCGCCGGGCGGAAGAGGCACAGTGGGAGCAGGACGAGGACGACGACGCGCCGCGGTGACGGATGGCGGTCGAGCGGTACGGGGCCGGCGCACGA
>NZ_DASVTX010000524.1:0-4864 GCF_036387355.1 Longimicrobium sp. | reverse complement strand
GAGCGCGGCCGGATGGCTGTTCACCGCGGGCATCGTGCTCTTCAGCGGCAGTCTGTACGTGCTCGCGCTCAGCGGAATCCGCTGGTTGGGCGCCATCACCCCGCTGGGCGGCGTCTGCTTTCTCGCGGGATGGGTGATGCTGGCCGTGGCCGGCGCGCGGGTGGTGTCCCGCTGATGGACCGGCACTGTCCTCCCCGGCGGACAGCCGGGGGGAGATCCAGCCGCTTGCGGCGACGGTAACCTCTTTCGCCGCCGGCTGATGCATTCCGGATCGAAGTGCGGTGCAAAGGTTGCCGCGTCGGCCTTGCCCGGAGTCACACCCCTTTCCGCCTTCGGAGGACCCATGCGCCTGCCTGCATCGCTGGTCATCGCCGCCACACTCGCCGCCTGCGCCCCGGCCATCCACTCGCCCCCGGAGAGCGGCGTGCCGCTGCGGGCGGAACTGCAGGTGACGGAGCGGGGGCTGGAAGTGAACGTGAACCAGCGGGCGGAGGTCGCCGTGTTCGCGATCCTTCCGGGGACGGGCACCTACGCCGTCTACCCGCGCCGCGGCGAGGTGGGCCGTGTGTTTGCCCCGGGTTCGTCGGGGCTGCGCTTTGACGGCCAGTCGGGAGATCTGCGCGAGCTGGATCAGCTGAAGGTGGTGCTGAACCACCGCAACACGCTGCTGGTGCTGGTGGCCGGGCGCGACCTGAACGTGGACCCGGCCCTTCGCGCGGGGACGGCGGGTGACCTGCGCGCCGTGATGGGCACGGAGGCGTACCTGGCCGCGGACGCGAACCGCTCCATTGCGCGGCTCGCCGAGATGCTCGCCGGGGATCAGCCGGAACAGAGTTGGGCGACGGACGTGAAGTCGGTGAGCCCGGAGGCGCTGGCGTTTCTCACCGCGGGCACCCTCGCCGGCCCCGGCCGCACGTCAGGGGCCGGGCAGTAGCCCCCGCGCACTTTCGGTCGCGACGAGGCACCCTTCCGCGCGGCGGGAGGGTGTTTCAGTTCAGGGGGAAGTGCGTGAGTGCGGAACCGCAGTACGAAAGTACGAGAGTACGAGAGTGGCCGGGCACTTGGCACTGGGCACTCGGTACTGAGCACTGGGCACTTGGCACTGAGCACTTCCGTTCTTTCGCGTGAGGGATTCGCGCCCGCAGGGCCGAGACGCCGGAGTGGAGGGGCAACAGCAGTATCGTTGCCCCGCAACGGAGGGGGCTCGGCGCCGTTAGGCACAGTCGTATCGTGCCTTACGGCGCGCGATGCCCGACCCGGAGCGCAGCGGAGGGGCACGCCCACCCCTTCTTCTATCTTTTGAACTTGGTCCGGATCCAGCTCCATCAAGCCCGCGCAATCCAGATGCTGAAATGAAGCTGCACGTGCTGATGGACGAGGTGTGCGCGTGCCGGGCGTGCCACCGCCTGGTGGCGTGGCGCGAGCGCGTCGGCGTGGAGAAACGCAAGTCGTACCGCGATCAGGAGTACTGGGCCCGGCCGGTGCCCGCGTTTGGCGATCCCCATGCGCGGCTGCTGGTGCTGGGGCTGGCGCCGGCCGCGCACGGCGCCAACCGCACGGGCCGCATGTTCACCGGCGACCGCAGCGGCGACTTTCTGTACGCCGCCATGCACCGTGCCGGCTTTGCCACCCAGCCCACCTCCACCGCGCGGGGCGACGGGCTGGAACTGCGCGACGCATGGGTCACCGCCGCGGTCAAGTGCGCCCCGCCCGACAACAAGCCGCTCCCGCCGGAGCGCGATGCCTGCTCCGCTTTTGTGCTGCGCGAACTGCGGCTGCTGCCGAACCTTCGCGTGATCCTGTGCCTGGGCGGGTTCGCTTACGATGCGGCCCTGCGCCTGCTGCGCGACGCGGGCGCCGCCGTTCCACAGCCCGCGCCCCGCTTCGGGCACGGGGTGCGCGTGGCGGTGCCGGGCGCACCCTCGCTGCTGTGCTCGTACCATCCCAGCCAGCAGAACACCTTTACCGGCCGCCTTACGCCCGCCATGCTGGACGACGTGTTCGCCGCCGCGCGGGAGATGATCGCGGACTGACGGCGATCCGCGCGCATTGCGTTTGCCGCCACCGCGCGCTACCCTGCACACCGCGCCCGTTCCTCCTCCGGCGCGATCCCTCCCCCCTTCCATGCCAGGGTCTACAATGCTTTCTGGAACTGTTGCGGCCGCGCAGCCGGGCGCGCGCGGCTTTGATGCCAACACCCCGCTCAGCGACGCGCAGGCGCAGGCGTTCGTGCAGGCCGGATACACCTTCTGCCTGCGCTACGTGGGGCGGACGGAGATGAAGAGCACCGACCTGTCCGCCGCGGAGGCGCAGCGCATTCTGAACGCCGGCCTGGCGCTGATGACCGTGCAGCACGTGCTCAACCCCGGGTGGAACCCCACCCAGGCGCTGGGCCAGGAATACGGGGCCAACGCGGCCGCCTTCACGAAGCAGATCGGGCTGCCGCCGGGCGTGTCGGTGTGGCTGGACCTGGAGTGCGTGGCGGACGGCACGGCCGCGTCGGACGTGGTGGCGTACTGCAACGCCTGGTACGACCAGGTGGCCGCGGCGGGGTACCTGCCCGGCTTGTACGTGGGGTACGCCCCCGGCCTTTCCGGACAGCAGCTGTACGGCAAGCTCAAGTTCAAGAACTACTGGGCGGCGTACAACGTGGACGGCGTCTCCAACCCCTCCCCGCGCGGCTGGCAGATGGTGCAGTCCGAGGGGCACGGCACCATCGGCGGCATCACCACCCAGGCGTACGACGCCGACGTGATTCAGCAGGACGGCAAGGGCGGCGTTCCCATGTGGCTCAAGGTGTGATGGCGCGGCCGGTTCCGTCCGCCCGGCGGAGATGAAGAAGCGGCGGCACCCCTCGCGGGATGCCGCCGCTTGTTCGTGATCCGTGGGCCCGTGGGGGCGGATCAGCGGAGCAGGTGCTCGCCGGTGTCAAAGATGGTGCGGAACTCCTGGACAAAGCGGTCCATGTAGCGGTTGTACATGGGGGTGGGGCGCACGGCCGTCCACGCTGAATCCGGATGGATGCGCACCAGGCTTTCCACCTGCAGTTCCATGTTGAAGATGTCGCCGCGGGGGCTCGACCGTCCCTTTCGCGCGACGATCACCAGGTTCAGTTCCGCCTCCTGCACCCCCGTCTCGTCGTCCAGCACCGGCCGGCGGCGCGTCTGCGTTACCCAGCGTATCAGGCTGGGCGTCTCGTCCGTCCGCTGCACCACGAACGACAGCCGGCTCAGCAGGCGCGGCACCTCGGGCATGAACTGGCTTTCGCGGGCCGTGCCGATCTCGTACCGCGTCACCGGCGAGGGGCTGGAGGTGCTCTTGCCCAGGCAGCCGCACAGCAGCGCGGCCGCGGCGAGTAGGATTCCGGTGCGAAGTCTCATGGGGGCGTCGGGGGTGGCGGGGATGGGCGAGATGGCAAGGTAAATCGCGCCCGGGGCGGCGGCAACGCCCGCGTTCGGCGCCGTCCGGGGGATCGGGCGCACGCCGGAGGCGCGGCGGAAGGGGTTTTCGTGAGGCGGAAGCAGAGTTTCTGAACGAACGTCCGTCTGGCGCGGTGGGCCGCCAGTGTGTAAGCTAGGGAATCGCGCCTTTCCGCATCCCCGGGCGCGCAGGCATCCGCAGCGCAAATCCGCCCCGGCGCACCGCCGGCGCTTCCACCCTCCAGGAGGCAGAATGAGCAACCGTCCGTGGGTTTCGCACTACACGCCGGGAACCAGGCCGGACATCACGCCCGTCCCCTTCCGCACCATCGCGGACATGGTGCGGCGCCAGTCCGCCGCGTCGGGCTCTTCCACGGCCTTTACGCAGTGCATGCCGAACGGAATGGCGGGCTCGCTCACCTTTCAGCAGGTGGACCGCCATTCCGACGAGTTCGCGGCCTACCTGCGGGGCGGGCTGGGCCTCAAGGCGGGCGACCGCGTCGCCATTCAGATGCCCAACTCGCTCGCCTACCCGGTGGTGCTGTTCGGCGTGATGAAGGCGGGGTGCGTGGCGGTGAACACCAATCCGCTGTACACGCCGCCGGAGATGGTGCACCAGTTCAGCGACTCGGGCGCGCGGGTGCTGGTGATCAGCGACCTGTTCGCGGACCGCCTCCCCGCCGTGCTGCCCAGGACCAAGGTGGAGACGGTGGTGACGGTGCGGGTGACGGAGTGGTTCGCCACGCTGCAGGCGGCGCTGATCCGCGCGGTGCTCAAGTACTCCAAGAAGCAGCTTCCGCCCATCACCGTGCCGCACACGCCGTTTCAGGCCGCGCTCAAGACGGGGCGAGAGCGGCTGGCCAGCGGAGTGGACCTGGCGGGCTACCTGGAGGGCGTGGGGCCGGACTCCATCGCCGCGCTGCAGTACACGGGCGGCACCACGGGGGTCAGCAAGGGAGCCATGCTCTCGCACCGCAACCTGCTGACCAACGTGGCGCAGATGCTGGAGATGAACGGCCGCTACCTCAAGGCCGGCGAAGACAGCATCATGACCGCGCTGCCGCTGTACCACATCTTTGCGTTCACGGTGAACCTGCTGCTGTTCTACCAACTGGGCGGGCACAACGTGCTCATCCCCAGCCCGCGGCCGCCGGTGAACCTCCGCAAGCCGTTCGAGAAGTACAAGATCACCTGGTTCAGCGGCGTCAACACGCTGTTCAACGCGCTGGCCAACGAGGACTGGTTCGTCAAGAACCCGCCCAAGCTCAAGCTTTCCGTCGCCGGGGGCATGGCGCTGCACGGCTCGGTGGCCAAGCGGTGGGAGCAGGTGGTCGGCACGCCGGTGGTGGAGGGGTACGGGCTCACCGAGGCGTCGCCGGTGGTGAGCTTCAACCCGGTGCAGAACGTCAAGGTGGGGAGCATCGGCATTCCGCTTCCGTCCACCT
>NZ_DASVTX010000523.1:0-11498 GCF_036387355.1 Longimicrobium sp. | reverse complement strand
TCCTTCAGGATGACGCTCAGACGCCGAGACGCTGAGCAGAGCTTGTGGCGCAGCGCAGCCTCCTTGAGCCCCGGACCGTGAGTGTCATTCTGAAGGAGGCGCTGCACGGGCCGTCTGCGCGCTCGGATTCTGGCGCCGACTGAAGAATCCCGCGACACAGTATCCGATGCACGACCGGTTGCGCGGCGCGTTCTCGCGTCCGCGGGTGCTGCCGAGAGTCTGAGGCATGCCGCGCCGGCCCTCGTCACGCCCGACGCTTCGGCCCGGGATCCTTCCGTCGCACATGGTTCGGCGCGGGTGACGCTCCGGTGTGCTGCTCCTTCAGGATGACGCTCAGAGGCCGAAACGCTGAGCAGAGCTTGTGGCGCAGCGCAGCCTCCTTGAGCGCCGGACCGTGAGTGTCATTCTGAAGGAGGCGATGC
The DNA here is from genome assembly GCF_036387355.1 of Longimicrobium sp. Taxonomy (GTDB): domain Bacteria; phylum Gemmatimonadota; class Gemmatimonadetes; order Longimicrobiales; family Longimicrobiaceae; genus Longimicrobium. The sequence continues at coordinate 11,076 of NZ_DASVTX010000523.1, read as the reverse complement.
ACGGGGCTGTCCGCGCGCTCGGATTCTGGCGCCGACTGAAGAATCCCGCGACACAGTATCCGAAACACGACCGGTTGCGTGGCGCGCTCTCGCGTCCGCGGGTGCCGCCGAGAGACTGAGGCATGCCGCGCCGGCCCTCATCGCCGCTGACGGTTCGGCCCGGGATCCTTCAGTCGCACATGATTCGGCGCGGTGGACGCTCCGGTGCGCTGCTCCTTCAGGATGACCCTCAGACGCCGTGGTGGGAGGCCGGCAGGGTTACGCAGCACGCTCCCCGTTCCGCGCGGTGGCATCCCGCGCCTGGTGCATCCAGGGCAAAAGACAAGGACGCAGGGAACCCATGTGGTTCTCTGCGTCCTTTCGACTTCGGTTCCGTCGCCGGATCAGTCGTCGTGGTCGTCCCACTTGATGAACTCAAAGGCGGTGCGGCAGTCGCGGCACCAGTACTGGGCCACGGAAAGCTGCCCGCCGAACGGGTTCACCACGTGCGTCTGCGTACCGTCACAGAACGGGCATGGCGCGGACTCGGGGAGCAGCCCATCCGTGTCCTGGGAGGATGACGCGGGGCGCGTGGGCTCCGCCATCAGTCCATCCGGAGCGCGCGGTTCTTGTCGCCGCGGGCGCGCGCGGCGGTGGTCTCGTCCAGCGAGCCGCCGGAACGGCGCGTGACCGGGTCCCATCCGCTCCAGTCCAGCGCGGCATCCGCCGACCAGCCGTCCGCGGCGTTCGTCACGCCGAGCGCGTCCGCCATCCCCATGTCTTCCAGCACCGGGCCCACGCGCGCCAGAAAGCGGCCGCGAAGCTCGGAGGGCGAAAATCCGCTCAGCCCCTCGGCCACCAGGCGCTGCGCGGAATCGGCCGCATCGTCGCCCAGCCAGAGGAGCGACGGGGCGAGCATGCGGGCCAGCGCGGCCTGCAGTTCGTCCCGCGCGGCGGGGACGGCGGCCATGCGGCGCGCCCAGCCCGCGGCGTACTGAAAGTGGAAGCGCTCCTCGTCCAGCATTTTCTGAACGCGGTTGTGCGCCGGCGCGTAGCGGCTCTGCAGCAGCGAGCCGTACTGGGCCGTCAGCGCCGAATCCACCAGCAGCATCCCGGCAATCAGCTCCGCCCAGGAGCCGAAGCCGGCGTCCAGCGCGGGGTGGCTGCGGTACTCCGCCGCGGGGCGCTCGTACTCCAGCGCCTTGGGCTCGTCGCCAAAGTCGCCCAGCAGCGCATAGGTGAGGCGCGCGTGACCCCACTCGTCCTGCGCCATGCTGGACGCGGCGATGCCGGCCTCCAGCGTGGGCGCGCCCAGCATCTTGTCGCTGTAGCGCAGCCCCAGCACGCGCTTGCTGTCAGCGAGCGAGAGGATCAGATCACGGAGCGCCTGGCGGGCGTCGTCGGGCAGGGCGGACGCGGAGTCCACGCGCGCCTCGGGTGCGGCGATGCTCATGCGTTCTCCCGGACGACTTCGGCGCCGCCGTACGAGGCGGTGGCCTTGGTGTGGACGAGGCCCTGGTCGGTGTGCCCGCCCATGCGGGTAACGAACTGGCTTTCGTCCGGGTCCACGGGAAGGATGGCGGAGCGGGGAACAACGCACATCTCGTCCCAGTTCTGCTCGTCGTAGGTCTTCCACGCGTACACGCGGGCCAGGTCGCCGGTCATCGCGTTGACGAAGCCGATGTGGCGCAGCGGCTCGCCGCGGCCCTTGCGGGCGAACACTTCATATACGGGCTCGATCACGGAAAAGCGCGGTGCGTAAGTGCGAAGGGAAAGTATCCAGTGCCTAGTGCCAAGTGCCCAGTAACGGAGAGCCGCGGCCCTGGCTGGGCACTGGGCACTCCGGCACTGGGCACTTCTGTTCTTCCTACATGCTTACGCCGAACGTCCGCAGCGCGTGGCGGCCGGCTTCGCTGATGCGCGTCTTGGTCCACGCGGGCGACCACACCTCGTTCACCTTCACCTCGTCCACCCCGGCCTCCTGCTTGAGGCGGTCGGTGATGTCGTAGTGGATGAACGCCATGCACGGACAGGCGGTGGCGGTGAAGGTGAGGTCCACCTCCACCGTGCCGCCGTCCTGGCGGATGTCGTAGATGAGCCCCAGATCCACCAGGCTGATGGGGATCTCCGGGTCCATCACTTCGCGCAGCGCGTCCCACAGCGGGCCGGTGCGCGCCTCGGCGGGAACCGGATAGGCGGCGGGCTCGTCCAGCAGCGCCGTGCCCCCGTTCGCCTCAAAGCGCGATGCGCCCGTGGCGCAGGCCATCAGTTGGCCTCCAGCATCTGGCGGAAGGCCTTGCCCTCCTGGATGCTTTCGATGAACTGCCGGTTGGCCGGACCGCGGGCCTTCCACCGCTCGAACACCGTCTCCCAGCTGATCTGGCCCTCGTCGAACAGCCAGCGCTTCTCGTCTTCGTCGTACTGCGCGGGAAAGGCGAAGTCCAGCACGTACTTCTGCTCGTCCTCGCTCCAGTGCGCCGGCACCTGAATGCCGATGGACTCGCAGAGCGGCACGGTGCTCTTCATCCACGTCTGCCGCAGCTCGTCGTTGGTCATCCCCTTGAGCTTGTAGTCCAGCTGCCCGCTGTGGCGCTTCATGTCGTCCGGCAGGCCGAACCACTCCACCGCCATGGGGAACATCCAGTCCACCGCGCGCTGGATCTGCTCCTTGGCCTCGCCGCCGGCGCCGGCCAGGCGCTTCATCCACATTTCGCCGTGGCGCAGGTGGAAGGTTTCTTCCTGGTCCACCTTCACCAGCGCGCGCTTGAGCGGGCCGTACGACGTGTTCTTGAACACGTCGCCCAGCAGGGTAATGCCGGCGCGGTCGTACAGGCCGTTGGCCACCACGAGCTCCGCCCAGTTCTCCAGCGGATGGTCGAAGCCGTACGGATGCTTGAACTCGTGCGGCTGTCGGCCGTAGACGAGCTGTTCCTTGTCCAGGCCCAGGTCCTCCAGCAGGCGGTACGCGATGTTGGCGTGCGCCAGCTCGTCCTGGATGATGGCGGTGGCGCTCACCATCGTGTTCGTCGAGGGCGCGTCCTTGGCCGCGCCGAAGTAGGCGGGCGCGGACACCAGTTCGGTGTCGGCCTGCACCATCAGCTGTACGATCAGGGCCTTGCGGTACCCCTCGGTCATCTCGTCGGGGTACTCCACAATGAAGCCGTTGTGGACTTTTTCCTTCAGCTCTTCGTCGGTGTAGCGGGCCACAGCGTCGTCTCCGTTCCGGGGCGAAGGGCTCGATCAGCCAGTCAGCGTCACGTGCGCGCCCAGTGCGCGCCAAAACCGCCGTCCACGAGCACGGCGGCTTGTCGAACGACCGTTCGAACGATCGTTCGGGGACCGGGAACCTAACCCGCGGGCGGCGCGGGTGTCAAGCCAGCCAGATAGCCCAGGCCGCTAAACCCCACCGAAGCGGCGTGAACGCGGCTATTGCTGAGATTTCACCAGAATGGCTGAAACGGCCTTGTGCTAGCCGCTCTTTGTTTATTTAATTTGGCGGGTGACATCCGGGCCGCCCGTCGCTCACCCGAAGCCGGCATCGCGTGCGGAGTTCGGATAGCTGGAGGCGGACGTGGCGTGAATTCTCCCTTGTTCCGGGGAAGGACAGCAGGCTGAATGGCAGATACGGCATGGGTGGAACATCTCCCCCGTTCGATGCGGCTTCGGTTTGATGGACTTGGCGGTTACACCAAAGCGATCCTCTCAGAAGCGGAGATGCTGGATGAGCTCAGGGCCCCGCAGGTCAGACAAATCCAGACGGTCGTGTTCCTGAAGTCACTCGAGCAATTCCTTCGCGACGGAACAGAAGCGGCGGCTTCGGCCGTAGATCAATTTCAGCAGCTTGGGGTCCCAGGTTTCAGGGTAGGAGGCGACGTTTTCGCGGAGCGCAACGATGCAGTTATGCGCGGATCGCGCTTGGCTGATGGACTACGCGGGGCGATCCGTGATCCTGAGGTGCTAGATCTCCTTTCCTCTAACCTGTCACTCCGCGAAATAATCATCAAAATGGGCCGCCGTTTCTCTGCCGAACGTCGGTGATCGATGGCCGACTGGATCGATGTCGGCGCACTCACTCCTGCGCTCAACGCCTTCTTTGCTGAGAGCAGGTCGGAGATGTCGCGCTTCGGCAATACCGTAAATCAGACGTTTGAGGCCTTTGTGGTAGCTCAGATGATCGCATGGTTCAAAGCCCGGCCCGAATGGACTGTCGAGATCATTAACCCTCTGAACGCCTCTGCCGAGCCGGAGTTTCGTCTGAAGTTTAGTACGCGGGGGCGACCTGAGGGATATTCATATGTGAGATGTACCTCCACGAGCGGAGAGGTTGTTCAGATTCGCCACCAACTTCGGGTGGCCACGCGTCACCACCGCGCCTCAGACAGGCCGGCTGCGAACGTGTGTTTGGATGTAGCTGTTATCAAAGACGCAGACCTGTCCGGACTCGGGACAAATGATTACGTGGATAATGCATCTCTGATCACGTTCGGAGAAGCCAAGCACATGTCCGCCTTCGCGGAACTCGTCGCAAACTTCCTCGGCTTGGTGCACGAGCTACAGCCAGAACGCCTGAAGCGCGTACGAATGAAGCTGTGGCGGTCTCGCCAGAAGGAGTACCCATCCCCGTTCTTGTTTGTTAGCGGCCATCTGTTCTACACTGCGCAAGGCATAACCAACACCATCACTCGCCGAAAATTTGATTTAGATGTTTTCACGAAGTCTAACCTTTTGCAACCTACGTTGCCGCTTCCGACTCGGCCAGCGCCGTCAAAGCCCAAGAGGCGGCGACCGCCCTGAATTTCGGGATGCGGTTATCGCGGACGGCTACTGACGATTAGCGTTGAGTTTTTTGAAGTGAACGTCATCGACGATTTCGTATATCTGTGACCAGTCTAGGTCCGATAGGCGATTCTCTTTGGGGATATGGACGGTGAACGTCTGATTTTCCTCGTTCGGTGGTGGAATATCCCGGAACAGAATCCAGTAGGCCTCGTTTTCCTCTGCAATATATTTTACAAGCATCACGACCTGAAGCTTCTCCCAAAGATAATTGTAAGTCGAGGTCCGAAGCCGAACTGTCTCACTAGCACCGAGGGACCGGTTAGTTGATGATTTTAGTTGGACGAGCAACTCTTGACCTTTGAACCTACCCTGATTGCAAATCTCGACGCGTAAATCAACTCCGTAATCGCGGCGGGGAACTTCGTGAGCCCATTGGGGAGGGAGCTTTGAGACAAAGAAACGCTCTGATAACTCTGCCAATTGGCTAGGTCCGCCGTAGATCGGGTATCCGTTTTCACCCATGCTGGTCGCTCCTGTGGTCGTGTATGGTCGTAGCTTTCAGGGCCTCACTGATAGAGCGTCCTTCAATCAGTCCCAAGGTGGGTCTCATTCTCCTCTGTCTTGCAGGTTCCACATCGGGTTCGCGGAGCGAAGCTCCCCCGCGAGCCGCTCCGCCGCCTCCGCCCTCGCGCGATTCGCGGCCGCTCCACGCTCCGCCATCCCCGCCAGCACCGCCTCCCAGCCCGCACGCGGCTTGTGGCGGCCGGTCTCGGAGCGCCAGCGCTGGGCCATGTTCAGCGTCACCCCGAACTCGGTCGCGACTTCTTCCATCGAATACCCGCATGCCTGACGAAGCCGGTCAACCGCGTGGCGAAACCGTGCGCGTTCGCTTGCTGCATCCATGCTGGTCTATCGGCTACAGGAGTATAAACAAGAAGCCTGCGGTCTACTATATTACAGACCAGCAGGGACAAAGAAAAGGCTGACCGTAACTCCCGCGAAGAAGACCGGCCAGCCTCTACCGCGAACAGACCCGAAGGCCGCCCGCTACCGCAAGTGTAGCCCTGCCGGGCGCCGAGGGTCAAGCCCACCGGAGGCCACGATGCCCAGCACGAAGAAGAGCGCCGAGCCCGCCCCGCAGTCCGGCTACACGATCCAGAAGCGCCGCGGTTACCGGGACTGGATGGTGCTCGATCCGGACGGCGAACTGGTGTGCCTGACCGTCTACAAGCGCGGCGCGATGGAGGTGGTGCGGCGGCTCAGCGTGTGAGTACCAATGAGGCAGCCGCGACGACACTGTCCGCGGCTGCTCCTTTGCTTTCTTTCTGAAGCGCGGCTCTACGCAAATATCAGTAGTGATACCTCGCCTGCAGGAACTCGATGCGGTCGTCGAAGACCTCGTACACGAGCCGGTCGGCTTCCGTGACTCTGCGCGACCAGACGTTCCCGCCCATGTGCTTGAGCGGCTCAGGCTTGCCGATCCCGGCGAACGGCTCCCGAATCACTGCTTCGATTAGATCAAGAACGCGAAGCGCCACCTTTCGGTTCGTGTCCACCCAGAACCGAAGGTCGTCTCGGCATTCGTCCTGAAGCACCGCGGCCCGTTTGGCCTCCGCGCGCTGATCACGCCTCGGTTTCAAGTCCGAGTTCACGTCGCAGTGCCCCAAGGTCCGTGGGGGGCGTGGTGCCCTTGCGAGCGCGGGCCAGCGCGGTCAGCAGGCGAACGGCGTTGGCCGGCGAGCGGAGGAGATGCGTGGTTTCACGCAGGCTGGAAAGCTCTGATGCCGGAATGAGTGCCATGTCCTCGTGCCCGCGCCGCGAGATGACCGCGGCCTCGCGCGTGTCTTCCACTTCGTCCCACACCTCGGCCAAGTGGTCGCGAGCGTGGCTGTAGCTGACGTTCAGCGGCATGGGTGATCTTCCCGATTTCGAGTTCTTGTACAGGAAGTCTGTCGGAGAATCCCGCGACCGTCAAGCCTCCGGATGTAGACCGCGAACCGCCGCAAAAGTTGAACGATCAGGCGGAGCGGAGTTTGTGCTCGAACTGGCCGCCCATGAGCTTGAAGTCCTCGACCCCGCTCAGTGTGCCGTCGTGGTTGCGGATGGTGAGCAGCGCGTCCACCTCCGCCTGCAGCGCGTATCGGGCATCCTCCGCCGCGTCGGCTTCGTCGGGCGACAGATGGTCGTACGAGGCGGCCCAGGCCGCTTCCAGGCGCGCGAAGATCGGGTGGTGCTTCGCGAACGCGGGCAGGGGCGTGAACACGCCCGTGTGCCAGAACATGTCCCCGCCCGTGTAGCGCAGTTCACCGATCTCCTCGCCGCGCGCGAGCAGGACGGCATGGCTGCGGTCCAGAGTTTCTGTCATATCCGAGCCTATCTCAAGCAACCGTCGTGGCACCCGAAGGGGGCGCGGTGTCGCGGATGTACTTGTCCAGCCCGCGATTGGCGGTGGCGCTCACCTTTCGGCGCAGCGGAGGCGCCCAGCCGAGCAGAAGTCCCACGGGGCCCAGCGCCTGCTGCACCCATCGCCAGAACGAGAACGTGTCCGTGTGGCGGATGATGAGGCCGTCGCGGAACTCGAACACCGCATCGATCTCGTTCAGCACCGCGCGCCCGGTCTGCGTGAACGTGTAGCGCGCGTTCCAGTGCGCGCGGCCGGTGCGGTCGCCCGCCTCAATGCCGGAGACGCGGATGTCCAGGTCCGTAGCGCGGCTCGTGAGCATCGCCCACATCGCATCTGCCCGCGGTCCGCGCAGTTCGCCGAACGCGGGATCGCGAAACACGATTTCCGGGTGGTAGCACGCCTGCATTCCCGCCGCGTCGCGCGCCGCGAACGCTGCGTAGAACCGTTCGATGAGCGCCGCGTTGGGATGCATGGCTGACTCCGGGCGGAGAGGGGGGAAGGAAAGCGTCGGGCGGGGTGGATGAACGTCGGGGCACATCCCAAGGACGAAGCGGCACCGCCGGGGCGGTGCCGCTTCGTGTGCTGCCGGGCCGGATCAGGCGGCGGTTTCGCCAGCGCGGTCGGCGAGCAGCGAGCCAACGGCCGATGCCTGTTGCGTGACCTGGAACGTCGTCTGGTCATCGCGCCAGCGGGTCAGCTGGTTGTTCTGGCTCTCCGGCGTGCCCAGTTCGTCCGTGAACTGGTTGACCATGGCGTCGTAGTCCGTTCCCGCCGCGTACGCGAACGTCACGTCGCGCACGGTCTCCGCGGGCGAAAGCTGGATGACGATCTCCGACGCGCCGCCAAAGGTGTGCGCCTTCATCTTCAGCTTGTTGGCGCCCGCGGGTTCGGTAAGGGGCAGCACGTCGGCGGGAACGGGCTCGCCCAGCGTGAGCCTCTGCCCGGTGCCGACTTCTACGAAGCGAAAGATGGGTTGCTGCGATGCCATGGTATAATCCGTACGGTGCGGGTCGGGGCCGTCCTCCTTGCGAGAGGGACACGGGACGGCCCGGGGGAAAAACGGGCGGCGGGGAGTGCCGCCCTGATGGCTCGAGGAGCGCGCGTCAGACCTTGCTGTTGTGGGCCTCGATGGTGTCGACACTAACCGCACCGCGCAGCGCGCGAGTGTCGGTACACATGAGCGGGCCTTCGGATCTCACGAAAGGTTCGCGGCGTAGCAACGACTCCGGCTGGAACTGCACGCGGTGGAGTTCGTGATCAGCACACGGCCGGGGCCGGATAGCGCAGCGTTCAGCGACCGGAGGGCTCGGCAACCGCCGCGATCAGCCGCCCGAACTGCTGGATCAACGGCATGCGCACGTAATCCGCGGCTTGGAACTGCATCCTGATGAACGTTTCCTGCGCAAGCGAGATCCACTCCGGCATTTGAAGCTTCCCCTCACGGGTAAGTCTCGCTTCCCAACTGTGGATGAGGCGGACCAGCATACGCCCGCGCGAAGTCAGCGGAGCGATGAAGGCAGGGTGCATTCCAGCATCGTTCCACTGGATCAGGCAACTGGAGATATCGACATCGGCAATCTGCTGTTCCACCAGGAAAAGGACAAACCCGAACAGGAATTCGTCCTCCGCCCCGCCAAGGCCGATCGGCATCTCGTCATCCTGAAGCGTTTCAGCCACTTCCATGACCAGATCCATCCCGTAGTACACGGAGCGCCCGATGTTCGTCAGGCCATTCGCGAACAGGTCGAGATACGAGAGCGGGAGTGAGGCACTCGGCGATCTCAGGGATGCCAGGGCCGTGAGCAGTTCATCCAATGGAAGGAACGGGCGCCCTGAAGCACCGACGCTGGAGAAGAACGTGTCTCGGCTGACGGACTGCAGATGGTTGGTCTTGGGAACCGCGATGTACCTCTGTGCGGAGCGTTCAGGACTGCGCAATGCGAGCCGCACGTCTGTCCAGAACGTTCCCTCTGCTGGAGAGTGCAGGAACAGCAGCACGGGAAGCGGGAAACGTTCCCAATACCGGCGATGCCGTTCCTCGGGATAGAAGCGCCATGCGTCTCCTCCGTCCCGAAACCAGGATTCGCCACTCTTGATCTGTGCCGCCACCACGCGGCCGATCGTCTCGCCCGAGTCATCCACGAATTCGATCTGCCCGTCGATGCCCACGTCGGCCATCGGCGTCTCGCGCCAGATCAAGCCCAGGCGATTCAGCTCGGCCGCGACCGCGAGCACGCCGGCGCGTTCCGTCAACAGGTTGCCGGGAAGCTGCGTCATGGGAACGCGCGGGGAGGTGGCGAACCCGCGGGGCGCGCCCTGGCACGCGCCACCCGGCGAAGGTGCGACCTGTCAGACTTTTCCGTGCTGTGTCTCGATGGTGGGGATGCCGTCCGGACTGGGGACCAGGTGCATGTCGCTGAAGATGTTGGACGCCTCGACGTGCATCATCCGCAACACGCTCCCCGCCAGGCGCCGGATCTCCATGTCGGCCCCGCCCGACCCCCGGGACTCCATGAAGTGACGCCACGCCCGCGCGTTGCCGGTGACGACGATCTTGGTTTCCGCGCAGTTGGGCAGGATGGCGCGCGCCGCCTGCCGCGCGCGCTTCTTCCGCATGGTCGGGGAGCCGCTGTCGCCTACCTGGTCCGTCAGTTCGTCCAGCAGGTCGCGGTAGCACTCCAGCGCCTGCTCGCACCCCTCCGACCAGAGCTCGAACGCGCGCGAGCCGTCCGTGATCTCCGGCGGCAGCACGAAGGCGATGTTGGACTCGTCCACGTACCGCTGGCTCAATTGGCTGAATCCAAAACCGGCCCTGTGCCGGATCAGCTCGTGGGTGAGCGACCGGCTGACGCCCTCGAGCAGCAGCGTCCACACGGCGTGCTCCAGCACGCTGCCGTGCTTTACCTGCAGAATGTTGCCCAGGTACGCCTCGTTGGTCGTGCGCCCGGGGATGCTCTTGTGCCCGCCCTCCAGCCCGGCGTCCTCGCCGAACGACAAGTAGCACAGCCGCCCGGCGAACTCCGCCACCACCTCGCCCGGGACCTCGCTGTCGCTTTCCCACTGGATGTGCGGGGGATACATGAACTCCTGGCGGGCCAGAAGCGTAACGCGGGGCTCGCGGATGATCTGCATCGAGGGGCCTGGGAGCGAAAGCGGGAACGGGATGCGGCGGCGCGCGGCAAAGCTAGGTGCCCCGGCCCGGAACAACAAGACGGCGCGGCGTTGCGCCCGCACCATTCCCGGCGGCATCTTCTCCGGACACCCAGACTCGTTTTCCGGAGCCGCCGTTGCGCATCGCATCCCTGCTGTCGTCCGCCACCGAGATCGTGTACGCGCTGGGGCTGCAGGACCACCTGGTCGCCATCTCGCACGAGTGCGACTGGCCGCCGCAGTCCCAGCACCTGCCGCGCCTGAGCCGGTCCCGGTTTGATCCCGCCGGCCTCACCAGCGGCGAGATCGACGCGGAGGTGCGCCGCTGCATGGTGGAATACGGCAGCGTGTACGAGATCCACACGGATGCCCTGCGCGAGGCGCGCCCCGACATCATCCTCACCCAGGCCGTCTGCGAAGTGTGCGCGGTCCCCACCGGCTCCGTGCATGACGCCGTCGCGGGCCTTCCGTTCGCGCCACAGGTGGTGTCGCTGGATGCGCACACGGTGGCGGGCATCTTCGCCACCATGCGGCAGGTGGCGGACGCGGCGGGGCAGAGCGCGCTGGGCGTGGCCGCCGTGGAGCGGCTGTCTGCGCGGCTGGACCGTGTCGCAGAGGCGGTCGGCGATCGGCCGAGGCCGCGCGTGCTGGCGCTGGAGTGGCTGGAGCCGCCGTTCGCGCCGGGGCACTGGATCCCGGAGATGGTGACGATGGCCGGCGGCGACAACCTGCTGGGCACGGCGGGCGCGCGCTCCGTGGAAGTG
>NZ_DASVTX010000522.1:0-18967 GCF_036387355.1 Longimicrobium sp. | reverse complement strand
GTCGCCAACCTGCACAAGGCGGCGAACCTGCGCGACGCGGTGGACGACGCGGACCTCGTCATCGAGGCGGTGCCGGAACGGATGGACATCAAGACCTCGCTGTTTGACCAGCTGCACCGCTCCGCGCCGCCGCACGCCATTCTGGCCACCAACACGTCGTCGCTCAGCATCAGCCGCATCGCCGAGGCCACGGGGCGGCCGGACCGGGTGATCGGGCTGCACTTCTTCAACCCCGTCCACATCATGAAGCTGCTGGAGGTCGTGCGCGGTCGCGAAACCTCGGTGGAAACGCTGGATGCGGCGCTGGATTTCGCGCGGCGCATCGGCAAGGAGCCCATTGTGGTGACGGACACGCCGGGGTTCGCCTCGTCGCGGCTGGGCGTGATCCTGGGGCTGGAGGCCATGCGGATGGTGGAGCAGGGCGTCGCGAGCCCGCAGGACATCGACAAGGCGATGGAGCTGGGCTACAACCATCCCATGGGCCCGCTCAAGCTGACGGACCTCGTGGGGCTGGACGTGCGCCTGGGCATCGCCGACTACCTGCACGGCGAACTGGGCGGCGACCAGTACCGCGCCCCCGACCTGCTTCGGTCGATGGTGGCGGAAGGCAAGCTGGGCAAGAAGAGCGGCCAGGGCTTCTACGACTGGACGCAGGAGGGCCGGTGAGCACGTACGAAACGCTGCTGGTGGATCAGGATGGCGCCGTCGCGGTCCTCACCATCAACCGGCCGGAGAAGCGCAACGCGCTGAGCGCACAGGTGCGCGCCGACCTGATCGCCGCCCTCGACGCGCTGCGCGATGACGAGTCCGTGCGCGTGCTGGTGATCACCGGCGCGGGCGAAAAGGCCTTCGTCGCGGGCGCCGACATCGCCGAATTCGCGGAGCGCACCCCGCTGCAGCAGCGCGCCACCATGACAGGCCGGCGCGTGTTCGACGAGATCGCCGCGTACCCCAAGCCCGTGATCGCCATGATCAACGGCTTCTGCCTGGGCGGCGGGTGCGAGCTGGCGCTAGGGTGCGACATGCGCATCGCGGCGGATACGGCCAAGCTGGGCCAGCCGGAGATCAACCTGGGGATCATTCCCGGAGGCGGGGGAACGCAGCGCCTGCCGCGCGTGGTCGGGATGGGCCAGGCGATGCGGCTGGTGCTCTCCGGCGAGCTGATCGACGCGGCGGAGGCGCTGCGCATCGGGCTGGTGGACGTGGTGCACCCCGCGGCCGAGCTTCGCGAGCGGACGATGGCGTTCGCGCGGGGGATGGCGTCCAAGTCGCCGGTGGCGCTGCGCATGGCCAAGTCCGCCGTCCGCGCCGCCGCCGACATGCCGCTCGCCGCCGGGCTGCAGTACGAGACGGAGCTGTTCGTCACCTGCTTCGCCAGCGACGACAAGCGCGAAGGCGTCGCCGCCTTCCTGGAGAAGCGCCCGGCGGAGTTTACAGGGCGCTGACGTTCCGGTCGCTGCAGGGCGTCGTCTGGTGCGGGGCGCGGGGTTGGCTCGGGCCCAGGCTGGATCCTTCGGTCGCGCACGGCTTCAGCGCGGCGGACACTGCGGCGCACGCTCCCTCAGGATGACAGCGCATCTGCGCTTAACTCCTTTCTGTGCTTACGGTTGTCATCCTGAGGAGGCGCCGGACAATGCGTCCGCCGCGCCGCTGACTGGCGCCGACGAAGGATCTACTCCTCGCCGAGCCAACTGTGCGATCCGCACGGCACCAGCCGCAACGGTCCGTCATCGACACGAAAAAGGCGGGCCCGCCCACAACCGGGGCGGCCCGCCTTTTTGTCATCGACCCAAAACGCGCGTCAGGCGACGGGGCGCAGCAGGGCGCTCCACCACTCTTCTTCCTCGTCGATCCGTTCCACCCGGAAACCGGCGGCCTCGGCGTCGCGGATGACGTCGGGCGACTCGGTGCGCAGGATTCCGCTCACGATCAGCCGTCCGTCCGCCGAGCCGCCCAGCGCCTCGCGGAACGCGGGGAGCAGCGGGCGGATCACCCCGCTCAGGATGTTCGCCAGCACCAGGTCGAACCTGCCCAGTTCCCGCAGCAGCGGCGCGTCCGCCATCGCCTCGATGATGCGGATGGACTCGGCGCCGTTCCCCTCCAGGTTTTCGCGCGCGTTGATGTTCGCGTCCGGATCGTACTCCACCGCGATCACCTCGCCCGCGCCCAGCCGCGCCGCCGCGATGGCCAGAATGGCGCTCCCCGAGCCGATGTCCACCACGCGGTCGCCGGGGCGCACCGCGTCATCCAGCAGCCGCAGGCACCCGCGCGTGGTGGCGTGCTCCCCCGTGCCGAACGCCATCTGCGGATCGATGTCGATCACGATCTGCCCGGGGCGCGCCTCCCACTCCGTCCACGTGGGCTTCACCACCAGCCGCTCCGTCACCTGCCGCGGCCCCAGCCCCTGCTTCCACTTGAGCGCCCAGTCCTCGTTCTCCTGCCAGCGCCACTCCACCTCCGGCGCGGCGGACTCCGGAAGCTCGTCCGCCAGTTCCGCCCGAAGCGCATCGGCAAACGCGTCCGCGTCGGTGGGCGGCGCCACGTACGCCACCACCCCGCCCTCCGCCTCCAGCACCGTTCCGCCCCCATGCGGCCCCAGCACGTCGGCCGCGAGCGGAAGAAGTTCGGGATCCGCCACGCGGACGGTCACCACCAGCCAGCGATCGGGAGCCGTCACGCCGCGAACGCGTCCTTCACGCGATCCCAGAACTTCTTGCCCCCGCCGCGGCGGCTGCCGGGAACCGGGCCCTCCAGCTCCGAAAGCTGCCTGAACAGCGCTTCCTGCTCCGGCGAAAGCTCCGTGGGCGTCCACACGTGAATGCGGATGTACTGGTCGCCGCGCCCGCCGCCGCCCAGGTGCGGCAGCCCCTTGCCGCGCAGCGTCATCACCTCGCCGCTCTGCGTGCCGGCGGGAATGCGCAGCTTTTCATCCCCATACACGGTGGGCACGTCCAGCTCCCGCCCCAGCGCAGCCTGCGTGAAGCTGAGCGGCAGGTCGTAGATCAGGTCGCTTCCCTCGCGCTGGAACCGCGCGTCGTCCTCCACCTCGATCACCGCCAGCACGTCGCCGCGCGGGCCGTTACGCGGCCCCACGTTGCCCTTGCCGCGCAGGGTCAGGTAGTTGTCGGTGCTCACGCCGGCGGGGATCTCCACCTCCACCGTGGTTTCGCCGCGCTGGCGGCCGTCGCCGTGGCACACCTTGCACGGGTTCTTGATCGTCTTGCCCTCGCCGTGGCAGGTGGGGCACACGGACGCGCTCATGAACTGGCCAAACACGCTGCGCTGCACCGTGCGCACCTGGCCGGCGCCCTGGCAGGTGCCGCAGGTCTGCACGCCGCCCTCGTCGGGGGTGCCGCTGCCCTTGCAGGTGTCGCACGGGTCCAGGGTGCGGATGCGCACCGTCTTCTTGACCCCCGTGGCCACCTCGTGCAGGGTGAGGGGCACGCGGATCTGCAGGTCCTTGCCCTTCTGCGCCCCGCCGCGGCCGCCGCGCCGCTGCCCGAACATGTCCTCGAAGCCGCCGAAGTCGCGCATGAAGATGTTCAGCGCGTCCTCAAAGCCGAAGCCGCCAAAGCCGCCGGCCTGCCCGCCGCCCGCGCCGCCGCGTTTGACGCCCGCGTGGCCGAAACGGTCGTACAGGGAGCGCTTGTCGGAGTCGCGCAGCACCTCGTACGCCTCGGTGCACTCCTTGAACTTCTCTTCCGCCTCCGCGTTTCCGGCGTTGCGGTCGGGGTGGTACTGCATGGCGAGCTTGCGATACGCCTTCTTGATCGTTTCGCCGTCCGCCGTTTTTTCCACCCCGAGAACTTCGTAGTAGTCTCTCACCGTGGTGCTCATGACCGTTCCTGCCTGCAATCGGGAAGCGCGGCACCGGGTGCGGTGACGCGCGAGTTCATCGAATCCGTGCTTCTGGTCCTGCCCGGCGCCGTCCGAAAACGTGCCGTCCGCCGTCCGTCTCCCCTGCCCTACATCAGCAGGTCCGACACCATGGACGACGTCGTCTCAACCAGGGCGATCACGCGCTCGTACGGCATGCGCGTGGGCCCGATGACGCCGATGACGCCCTTGAGGCCGTTGGCGTGGTACTCCGACGTCACCAGCGTAAACCCGCTCAGCGCCGGGTCCTGGTGCTCCACGCCGATGGTGACGCGCAGCCCCTCGCCGCTTCCCCGCCCCACCACCGCGCTCTTGAGCAGGTCGCGCCGTTCCGTGAGGCTGATGAGCGAGCGAAGCTGCTCGCCGCTGCTGAACTCCGGCTGCTCCGCCAGCACCGAGGCGCTCCCCAGGTGCAGGTCGTCCGGCTCCGCGGGCGCGAACCACTCGTCGGCGGACTGCAGAAACACGTTCAGCAGTTCCGCGCCGGGGCGGTCGGACGGCACCGAGTCGCGCAGGCGGTCCGGCAGCGTCGCGCGGATCTCCCGCAGCGAGTGCCCGGCCAGCCGCTCGTTCAGCACCCCCGCCACCGCGGCCAGCGTGCTGGGCGGAATGACGGCGGGAACGTCCACGAACACGGTGCGCACGCCGGCCGCACGCAGCGACATCACCAGCAGCACCTTGGCCTCGCTGAGCGGGATCAGGTCCAGCCGCTCCAGCGTGGCTTCTTCCAGCCGCGGCGCCACGGCAATCCCCAGCTCCTGCGTGAGCAGCCCCAGCACCTGCGCGGCGCGGCGAAGCAGCCGCTCCACCGCGGCCCCGTCGCCGCCCTGGGCCAATTCGTGGCGCAGCGAGGTGCGCTCCGCGGCGGAAAGCGGCGGCCGCTGCATCAGGCTGTCCACGTACAGCCGGTAGGCGATGTCCGTGGGAACGCGCCCCGCCGAGGTGTGCGGATGATACAGGTAGCCCTTGTCCTCGAGGTCGCTCATGGTGTTGCGCACCGTCGCCGCGGAAATGCCGAGATCGAACCGGCGAGCCACGCTGCGGCTGCCGGCCGGTTCGGCCGTTTCCACGTAGGTGCGAATCACCGCCTCAAGGATCTGGTGCTCGCGCTCGTTGAGTGGTTCTCCCGTATTCATCTGCGGCCAGGGGGCCCGGAAATCACGCGCAAAAACCCGTTCAATCTGCCCCCGTGCGCAAGGGGCGTCAACCCGCGCCCCCGCATGAACTTGCCGGGGGAACGAACGTGTGGTGCCGCCGGCCCGTCCCCACCCGGGTTGAGGGCAGTGCAAATCGCGGGGCGCGGCGCGCCCGCCGTTCCGGCGCGGAATGCGCCACCCGCGCCGGTGCGCAGCCGCGGGACTGTCAAAGCTGCAGGACCGGCGCGTCGGTTTCCGCCGCCGCGGCCAGCCGCACGGCCAGGTCGTCCAGCAGAAGCCAGCCGCGCACCGTCAGCCGCACGCGCCCGCCGCGCTCCTCCGCCAGCCCGCCGCCAATCCACTGGTCCGCCAGGCTGCGGACGGCCGGCCCGGCATCCTCCATCGGCCACCCCGCATCCGTCCGCAGCCGCAGCCAGGCGCGCTCCAGCCCGGCCGTTTCCTCGTCCACCGTCTCCACGTCTTCCGTGGGAGACTGCCCGGCGAGCAGGCGGGCGCGGTACTCGTCCCAGGAGCGCACGTTCCACCGGCGCAGGGGCGGATGGTAGCCGTGCGCGCCGGGGCCGAGCGCGGCGTACGGCTCGCCCGTCCAGTAGACGAAGTTGTGGCGCGAGCGGAGGCCGGGAAGGCCGAAGTTGCTCACCTCGTAGTGCTCGAAGCCGGCGCCCGTCAACGTGTCGTGGGCCAGCGTGTACTCGTCGGCGTAGCGGTCGTCGTCCGCCAGCGCCTCGCGCCCCTCACCCACCCAGCGCCCCAGCGGCGCCGCGGCTTCGGCCGTCAATCCGTAGAGCGAGACGTGCTCCGGTTCCAAGAGCAGCGCGCGCATCAGGTCGTCGCCCCAGTCGCGCCCCAGGCGGGCGGGAACGCCAAAGATCAGGTCCACGCTCACGTTGCCGAACCCGGCGTCGCGCGCCGCGCCGAACGCCCGCGCCGGGCCGTCCGGCCCGTGCAGCCGCCCCATCCACTTCAGCGTGGGCTCGTGAAACGTCTGCGCGCCCAGCGAGATGCGGTTCACTCCTGAAAGCCGCCACCCGCGCGCCACATCCGGGGTGAAGCTTTCCGGATTGGCCTCGCAGGTCCACTCGGCCGCGTCGTCCCACGTGGCCCAGGGCGCAAGGCGGTCGCGCAGCGCGGCCATGGCGTCCGGCCCCAGCAGCGAGGGCGTTCCCCCGCCCACGTACACCGTGTCCAGCCGCAGCGGCTCCGTCCACCCATTCTCGTCGGACAGGAGCCGCAGTTCCGCCGCGACCGCGTCCAGCCACTCCGCCGTGGGCGCCTCGCGCGTGGCCTGCACCGCGAAGTCGCAGTACGAGCAGCGGCGCGTGCAGAACGGCACGTGAATGTACAGCGACCGCGGGCGGCCGGTGTGCGAAGCGGGAGCGTACGACGGATCGGGCACGGCGCCGGGGTTCAGTGGAACGGTGACTCGGGTGATGGATGGGCGTACCCACACGACACCGGAAGCCCGCATCCGTTCCCGATTTCCGCCCCCGTGAACGAGTCCACCCCCGCTCAGCGGAGGCGGAACTGCTTGCCGGGGAGGGCTTCGGCCAGGTCGCGCAGTTCCAGGCCGAGCAGCGCGGTGAGCGTGCCGGAGGTGCCCAGCCCGGCGGCGATGGCGACCTCGTCCACATGACGCGCATCCGGAGACAGGGCGGCGAACACGCGAGCCTCGTCCGGCGCCAGGTCCGGCGGCGCGACCGGGGCGGCGGACGGCGCGGGCGGCATCGCCTCCACCGGATCCGGCGCGTTACCCACGCCGTGCAGTTCCTCCAGGATGTCGCGGGCGCCGGTCACCAGCCGCGCGCCCTCCTTGAGCAGCTGGTTGGTCCCCGCGCTGGCGGCAGAGCCGATGGGCCCGGGAACGGCGAACACGTCGCGCCCCAGCTCCAGCGCGAACTCCACCGTGTGGCGCGCCCCGCTCTTTTCCCCCATCTCCACCACCAGCACACCGGCGGAAAGCGCCGCGATCAGCCGGTTGCGGCGGGGAAAGTTGCCGGCCAGCGGCTCCTCGCCGGGCGCGAGTTCGGTGATCAGCAGCCCGTGCTTGATGACGCGCGCAAACAGGGCGCGGTTGTCCGGCGGATACACGCGGTCAATGCCGTGCCCCAGCACGCCGATGGTGGGGCCGCCGGCCTGCAGCGCCGCCGCGTGCGCCACCGCGTCGATGCCGCGCGCCATTCCGCTCACGATGGCGTACCCGGCGCGCGCCAGGTCGGACGCGAGACGATGGGCCGCGCCGCGCCCGTAGTCCGTGGGCGCACGGGTGCCCACGACGCCCACGGCGGGGAGCCCCAGTTGCTCCAGGCGCCCCGCGGCGTACAGGACGAAGGGCGGATCGGGGAGGCGGCGAAAGGCGTCCGGGTACAGCCGGTCGTGCGGGGTGAGGGCGACGGCACCCATGTCGGCCAACGTGCGGAGGGCTTCGCGGGCGCGCGCCCGGCCCGCGGGGGTGGCCGCCTGCGCAATGCGGGCGGCGAACTCCGGCCCGATCCCCTGCACCGTCGCCAGCTCGCGCGTGGACGCGGCCAGTACGCGCGCCACCGTGCCGAAGCGGGCGAGCAGCGCGGCCACGCGGCTGGGCCCGATGCCCGGGACGATGGCGAGGCGGAGATGTTCTTCCAGCGCGGCAGAATCCAGAGCCATGGCGGGACGTGGACGCGGAACGGCCGGCGGACGGGGTGCAGCCGGCGGGGAGGTGGACCCGCCAAAGCTACCACTCCGGCCAGCCGGCCGCGAGACGTTCACACCCTTCTGAGGACACGAAATACCACCTGTGTCCCCACCGGAGCGGTCATGGCCGCCAGGGTTCCGGTTCCCCTTCGTCCAGCGAACGCTCCTCTTCCGACACCCGTGCGGCGGTGGTCCACAGCGCTTCCAGCAGCGGATCCAGCCCGCGCTGCGCCACCGACGAGATGACGAACTGCCCCCACGCGTCCGGCGCGTCCACCCGCGGCTCCGGCCAGTCGGGCGGAAGCAGGTCAGCCTTGGTAAAGATGACGCAGTGCTTCTTGGTGGCCAGCTCCTCGGAGTATTCGCGCAGTTCGCGCACTAGGCGGTCGTACTCCTCCTGGGGCTCCAGCGCGTCGCCGGGGATCATGATGGCCAGCGTGCGCGTCCGCTCGATGTGGCGCAGGAACTGGTGGCCCAGCCCCTTGCCCTCGTGCGCGCCCTCGATGATGCCGGGGATGTCGGCCATGACGAACGACCGGTTCCCGGACAGCTGCACCACGCCCAGGTTGGGCGTCAGCGTCGTGAAGGGGTAGTCGGCCACCTTGGGTGTGGCGGCGGACACGGAGGCCAGCAGCGTGCTCTTGCCCGCGTTGGGCTCGCCCACCAGCCCCACGTCGGCGATCAGCTTGAGCTCCAGCGCCAGGCGGCGCTCCTCGCCGGGCTCGCCGGGGTCGGCGCGGCGTGGGGCCTGGTTGGTGGCGGTGGCGAAGCGGGCGTTCCCCCACCCGCCTTTGCCGCCACGGGCCACGACCATCTCCTCGCCCTCGTTCAGCAGGTCGCCCAGGATCTCGCCGGTATCCAGGTCGCGCACCACGGTGCCGGGGGGAACACGGAGGTACAGGTGCTCGCCGCTGCGACCGGTGCAGTTTACGGCGCTCCCCTTCTGTCCGGGCTCGGCCTTGTAGTTCTGACGGTAGCGGTAGTCCAGCAGCGTGTTGAGCTGCTTGTCGGCGCGCAGCACCACGTCGGCGCCGCGGCCGCCGTCGCCGCCGTCGGGGCCGCCGCGGGGGGTCATCGATTCGCGCCGCATGGACGAGGCGCCGCCGCCGCCGTCGCCGGCCTTCACATTGATCTCAGCGTAATCCAGAAACACCGGCTGTCCTCACGTCCCGTAACAAGTGCAATCGCGGAGAAACCGTCTGCTTTCCGCGTTCTTTTCCGTCCGTCTCGTCCGATTGGAGATCAGGGATGCAGGGATCGTGCGGGGGACCGCTGCGGAGCCGGCCGGGGCAACGGTACTGCTGTTGCCCCACCCGTCTCCTCCGCGGGGGCGGCGAGCCTCCTCGGCGCGCCACGGTCCCGCCCGTGTCCGTCTGCATCCGTGCGGGCGCGCCTGCGGGGTCTCCCCGCCCGCTCCGGGAGCCTCGCGCCCGTCATCCATCCGAAAAGCGACGCTCCCGCCCGCGCGAGTCTCCCTCCGCCCCGTTTCTCAGGTGGAAAAGACGAACAGCCGCCTCACGGGGAGGCGCAGACACGGAGCAGAAGCCAGTCGCCCGCATCGTCTACTTTCGTACTTTCGTACTTTCGTACTTCCGTCCCCGCACTCACGCACCCAGCACTCACGCACTTCCGTTCACGCCCCCCCGCTCCCGGATCTCCCCCCACAACCCCCGCACCGCCGCCGCGCGCTCCTCTGAAAGCTCCGCGCAGGCGATCTCCACCGCCTCGTCCACCTCGGCGACGGAGGCGCCGGCGTTCAGCGAGCCTCGCAGGTGCGAGTGCAGCTGGCGCGGCACGTTCCACACCGCCAGCAGCGCGGCGATGCACAGTTCGCGGGTGCGCAGGTCCAGCCCCGGCCGGCCGATCACCCGGCCGTAGCCGCCCGTCACCATCCACCCGTCGAATTCCGGGTGCAGGCCGCTGACGTTCTCCCGCAGCTTGGCGTAGTTGGCGCCGTAGACCGTCGCGCACACCCGCTCGCCGCGCGCCTCCCACCCCGGCGGATCCTCGCCCAGCGCCGCGGGGGCCGCCGCGCCGGACACCTCGCGCCACACGGCCAAGGCATTCAGCGCGTCGGGAAAGCCCACGAACAGGTGCGACTGCAGCAGCACCTCGTCCACCTCCTCCGTCCGCGCGACACCCGCCGCATCCGCCAGCGCCGCGCGCACCCGCCCCGCGTCGCGCGTGGCGAGGGCGGCGGCCACGCGCAGCAGTGCGCGGCGTGCCTCAGGCATCCGCCGCGCGCAGCCGGATGCGGGGGCGCACCTCGCCCGTCACCTCGCCTCGCGTGTTGCTGATCTCGCGGAACACGTGGCGGTGCAGCGCGCCGAAGTCGTCCTCGCTGATCAGGTCCATCTCCCGCAGCACGCCCGCGATGGCCGGGGCCACGGCGCGCGTGGAGCCGTCTTCCACCTTGATGGCGATCCCCAGCTCCGCGCCGGGGCTCCCCACGCAGTACACGCCCTCTGCGCCCACCTTTGCGAACAGCCGCCCCTCGGTGACGCGAGAGATCGCGGTGCAGATGCGCCCTTCGCCCGCCACCATCTCCGGGTGCGCCGCCATGGCCTCCACCACGGTCGCCGGGCCGCGCTCCCCCGCGCGGGCGGCGGAGGCGAGGGAGGCGTACGCCTGCGCCATCTGCCGCAGCGGGAGCGCGTAGCACACCACGCCGCATCCGTCCACGCCCAGGCCGATGGCCTCCGCGGGCATCTGCACCCACCGGGCGATCTCCGTCAGCAGGCGGGCCTGCACGGGGTGCTCCACGCGCTGGTAGCCGTCCGTGTCCCACCCGCGCGCGCGCGCCACCGCCATCATCCCCGCGTGCTTGCCGGAGCAGTTGTTGTGCAGGCGCCCCGGCTCCAGCCCCTGCTCCTCCAGCTCGCGCCGCGTCTCCGCGTCAAACGGGGCGTGGGGGCCGCACGCCAGCGCGTCGCCGGTCAGCGCCAGCTTTTCCAGCAGCCCTTCCACGATCTTTACGTGCGCCGCCGTTCCGGAGTGCGACCCGCAGATCACCGCCAGCTCCGCCGCCGTGATGCCGAAGCGGTCAAAGGCGCCGTCGTCCACCACGGGAAGCGCCTGCAGCGGCTTGGCCGCGCTGCGCCAGAAGGTCACCAGGTCGGGGTCGCCGGACGAGCCGCGCAGCGTGCCCTCAGCGTCCACCACGGCCACGTGCACGCGGTGGCGGCTTTCCAGCACCGCACCGCGCGTCACCTCCACCACGCTTTCCAGATCAGACATGGGCAGACGGGTTTCCGTCGGTTCAGGGTCATGCGGCCCGCCGCAGGGGCCGGCCGCCAGTCCGCATCGCACGCCGCGCCCCGCGCGCCGGGGTTGAAAACAAGCGGAGGAAGGGCACGCGTGCACCCCTCCTCCACTGCGGTCCTGCCCGCCGCGATCGCGCCGCGGCGGCCTCGACGTCTTACCGGCCGCGGGCCGCGGCGCCGGCCGGCCGGGCCTGCTGCGCGGCGCGCAGCAGGGCGGCCTGGTTGGGCGCGTCGCGCAGCAGGCGAATGGCCTCCTGCAGCACCCGGTCCGTCACGTCGTCGCGCACGGCGGCCACGGAAGGGCCGAACTTGCTGCGCGCGATCTCGCCCGTGAGCTGCGCGTCGATGAAGCGCTGCGCACCCTGGAACGTTTCCCAGGTCATGGTTACGCCGGCCGCCTGCAGCCGGTCGTAGAAGGCGCGCCGCATCTCCGGCGTCACGGCGAAGTCCTGCCGCAGCTCCGGGTGGGCCCGCTCGTACGCGACCGAGTAGCCGAACAGCGCGTCCTGGTACTTGGCGGCGCTGCGCGAGGCCACGCGGATGAACTCTTTTTCCGCCGCGTTGGCCGTGTCCTGCCGCACCACCAGGTCGGGGACGATGCCGCCGCCGCCGTACACGGTGCGGCCGCTGTCCGTGCGGTAGGGCACGCGGCGCGTGGTGTCCGTCGTTACCGGCGCTCCGTCCACCCCCACCGCGGCGGTGTCGGCGTGCGCGGCGGCGGCGTCCTCAGTGTCCTCGTTGCGCGAGTGGTCGCGCTGAATGCTGCGCCCTACCGGCGTGTACCACTTGGCCGTGGTCATCTTGAGGAAGTTGCCGCCCGAGAGCGGGAACAGCGACTGCACCGAGCCCTTGCCGTACGAGCGGGTGCCCAGCACCAGCGCGCGGTCGTGGTCCTGCAGCGCGCCGGCCACGATCTCCGCGGCGCTGGCGCTGTACGCGTCCACCAGCACGGCCACGGTGAGCCCTTCGTACGACTCTTCCGTGCGGGCGCGGAACGTCTCGCTTTCCCGCGGGTCGCGGGCGCGGGTTTCCACCACCGCCTGGTTGGGCTTCAGAAACAGGTCGGATACGCTGATTCCCTGGTCCAGCAGCCCGCCGGGGTTGCCGCGCAGGTCCAGCACCAGCGAGCGCATCCCCTCTCCCTTGAGCTTTTCGATGGCGGCGCGCAGCTCGGTGGTGCTCGTTTCGCTGAACATCACCAGGTTGGCGTAGCCGATGCCCGGCGACACCATGTACGCGTACGGCACCGAGCGGACGTGAATCTGCTCGCGGGTGAGCGTAAAGGTAATGGGCTGGTCCACCCCCACCCGCTGCATGCGGATGGTGATGGGGGTGCCGCGCGGGCCGCGCAGCTCCTTGACCGCCTGGTCGTCCGTCCACCCCTGGGCGCTCTTGCCGCCGATCTCCACGAAGCGGTCGCCCACACGGACGCCCGCGCGCTCGGCCGGCGTTTCCGGCAGCACGCCCACCGCGGTCACCCAGCCGTCGCGCGACGAGATCTGGATGCCCAGTCCGCCGTACTCGCCGCTGGTCTGCAGGTGCAGCTGCGCGTACTCGTCGGCCGACATGAAGGTGGTGTGCGGGTCGCCCAGCTCCTGCAGCAGCCCCTTGATCGCCTTCTCGTACAGGTCCGAGGACGACTGCGGCTCCACGTAGCGAGTCTCGACGTAGTTCATCACCTCGTCAAAGAGCCGCGCCTGGGCAAACACCGACTGGTCGCTCTGCACGCCGTGCTGCAGCAGCCAGCCGCCCGAAACCAGGGCGACGCCAGCCACCAGCGCGGGCGCGACGACGGTACGCTTCAGCTTCATTGAATCCCTCGAGTCCTGCCTGAGGTCAAATTCCCGTCCGGGATGGGCGCGCACCGGTCCGGGCGCGCATGGCTGATTCCTGATAACCTGCCCCGCGGGAAAGGTTTCGGTCCCGCTGCTCCGCATGATCCCGGCCAAGGGGATGAAGTGCGGAGTGCGGAGGAAGTGCGTGAGTGCGGTGTGCGTGAGTGCGGAGGGGCCGCGGCGCGAGGCACGCCCCCGAGCGCATCGGCCACCGCGAGTTCCTTTCGGCGGGCCCGCACTCAGCACTCAGCACTCAGCACTCAGCACTCAGCACTCAGCACTCAGCACTCAGCACTCAGCACTCACGCACTTTCCTTTACTCTCTCCGGGAGCACGAAATGAAACCGCGCTCCCGCGCCGGGGCGGCTCTGCACCCAGATGCGCCCGCCGTGGGCTTCCACGGCCAGCTTGCAGAAGGTGAGGCCCAGCCCCGATCCCGCCGCCGCGCCGGTGGGCGCGTCCGGCTCTGCCTGGCCGTACTTGCGAAAGATCAGTTCCTGGTCCGTTTCGGCGATGCCGGGGCCGCTGTCGGCCACCGTCACCTGCACCCCCGCCGGATCCTGCGAGCGCACGGCGGAAATGCGCACCTGCACCCCGGGGCCGCCGTGGCGCAGCGCGTTCCCCACCAGGTTGGCGACGACGCGCCGAACCATCCCCTCGTCCGCGCGCATGGCCACCCCCGCGGGCGCATCCACGGTAATGCGGGCGCGGTCGCGCTCGGCGCGCACCTGCCACCCGGCCGCCACCTCGCTCAGCAGCCGCGCCGCGTCCACCTGCCGCACCTGCGGGCGCACGCCGGGGTCGTCCAGCCGCGCCAGGTCCAGCAGATTGTCCACCAGGCGCAGCAGGTCCGTCCCCTGGTCGCGCGCATCGTTCAGCAGGCGGCGCTGCGGCTCGGTGAGCGGGCCGGCGTCGCCGTCCACCACCATCTCCAGCCCCGCCATGATGCCGGTGAGCGGCCCCTTGAGGTCGTGCACCACCATGCGCGCCAGGTCGTCCTTGAGCGCCTCCACCTCGCGCAGCCGCCGGTAGCTCACCGCCAGCTCGTCCTGCGCCGCCTTGAGGCGCAGCAGCGAGCGGATGCGCGCCACCAGCACGGGGCGGCTGAACGGCTTGGTCAGGAAGTCGTCGCCGCCGGCCTCGATCCCCCGCACCCGGTCGTCCGCGGCCGACAGGGCGGTCACAAACACGACGGGGATGCCCGCCGTCTCGGTGTCCGCCTTGAGCGCGCGGCACACCTCGAAGCCGTTCATCCCCGGCATCATCACGTCCAGCAGGATCAGGTCCGGCCGCCGCTCGCGGGCCACGGCCAGCGCCGCGGCCCCGCTTTCGGCGCCCAGCGTACGGTAGTCCAGCGCTTCCAGCAGGTCGCGCAGGATCTCCACGTTGGCTGGTTCGTCGTCGACAACCAGCAGCAGCGGCGCGGCCGCCCCGCTCACCGGCCCAGCAGCGACAGCGAAAACGCCACGCGCCAGAACGATTCGTCGATCCCGGCCGCGTCACCCCCGCGCATGCCCCGCTCGCCCGACAGGTTCAGGGTGGCCTGCCCGCCCCCGATCACCACGCCCAGCCCCGCCGTGAGCGCGCGCTCGTCGGCGAACTCGCCCGTGCCGTAGCGGAACGGGAGCTGCGCCCAGCGCGCGCCCAGCCGCACCGGCAGCGGCCGGTTCAGAAAGCGCAGCCCGCTGTACTCAATGCCGCCGCCCGCCTGCATCACGTCGCGCGCCTGGTCGGCGGTCACGAAGTTCTCCCCCGCGGCCGACCACCCCGACCACCGCACCGAGGCGGCAAGGCGCGTGGCCTGCGAAATCTGCGCGCTGGCCCCGCCGTCAACGGTGAGCGGCAGGGCGTAGCTGCGCTCCGTGCCCACGCTGTCCTTGGGCGCGGCGGTCAGGTCGCCCGCGGCCGTCACCGCGGCGGAAACGGTGAACGCCGGGGCCCGGTACCGCGCGCCCGCCGTGAACCCCAGCCCCTGCCACTCGTACTGCGTCCCCGTGGCGCTGGGGAACAGGACGCCGATCTCGTTGGGAAACACGCGCGACACGCTGTCGTTCACCGCGCCCGTGTACACGTCCACCCCCACGCCCACATCCAGCCGCGGGCGCACGTGGTACGCCAGCCCCGCGCGAAAGCGCGACACCGCCCCGCGCGACAGGAAGCGGTCCTGCGCAAACCGGTTCTTGCCGGAGATCATGACGCTGTCCTCGCGCACGGCCGACCAGTTCTGGTCCAGCACCGCGCCGTACCCCACCGTCACCACCGCCCGCGGTCCGGCCGGGAACGCGGCCTCGATGGCGGGAAAGCGCGTGGTGTTGAAGTCCAGCCCGTCGGACCCGCCCGCCGGCTTCCCCTGCAGCACGTCCGTCTGCAGGGTGATGGTGAGCCCGGCGGCCGGCAGCCCCGCGGCGTCGGCCACGTTCACCAGCGACAGCGACGGCTCCGGCAGCCCCAGCGCCACGTACCCCATCCCCCGGGACCGGGCGTCGATGGGGTCCAGCAGGTACCCCAGCCCGGCGGACGACAGCAGCGACTGCGCACCCGCGGGCGCGGCGGAAAGCGCGGCGGCCAGCAGCGCGGCGCCTCCCAGATGAAAGCGGCTCATGGCAGTGTGCGGCGGGCGCGGATGGTGTACACGATGCGCAGCAGGGGATCGGACCGGAAGAACGACACCCCGAACGACGAGGGCGCGTTTCCGAATCCCTCGCTCACCAGCGCAAAGGCGGTGGGAAGGTCGGCGTTCACGGCCGAGGCGAAGCTCAGCGCGGTGATGGACACCGCCACCGTGGAATCGGCCCCGTTGAAGCGGGCGGCGGGCTCTTCGCTCACCACCGCGCCCAGCGGCGCAAACCGCCCCAGCTCCGGCTCGCTCACCCGGCGCAGCCGCAGCGGCACCGTTCCCAGCAGGTCGAACCCGTTGGGCACGTCCACCGCGCGCAGCACCAGCGCCACGCTGTTCAGCTCCACCTGCGAGAGCGGAACGGTGCCGCAGGTGGCGCCGCTGGCACAGGCGGGCACCTGCTGGCGCGTGTTCACCTCCAGCAGCGTGCGCGCGGAGCGGATGCCGCCCACGGCAAAGGCGCCGGCCGGCGGGTTGGGCTGGTCGGGGGTAAAGAGCCCCGCCTTGGCCCCGGAGTTCACCGTGGTGGTGATGGTGGTGTCGCGGGCCGCCGCGCTGTCCGGCCGCACGGCCGCGCGCAGCTGCAGCCCCGTAAGGCGCAGCCGCGACCCCGGCGCGGTGGAGGTGATGATGACGCCCGGCGACAGCGAGTCCGACAGCGCCCGCACCGCCGCCGCGGGAATGCTGAAGACCACCGAGTCCGGGCCGCCCGGCGAGCGGACCGCCTGCGCCAGCAGCGCGCCGCGGGTGCCGCCCGGCTCGCGCCACGGGGTGCGCACGCCGTTGGTGTCCGCGCGCAGCTCCCAGGTGGCGGAGCCCGGATCCCACGACTCCGCGGCCGCGTACACCGACAGCGTCACCCGCTCGCGGGTGGAGGCCAGCGTGTCGAACCGCGCCACCAGGTTGCTGGCCAGGTAGGTGAAGGTGCTGTCCGTGCGCTGCCCGTTGGCGCCGCGGTAGGTCACGCTGGTGGGAAAGCCGTTGAACCGCGTGAGGGCGTGGGCGTACAGCCCCTCGTAGTTCTCGGCGATCTCCACGAACGGCGCGTCCGAGGCGTCGGTGTAGCCGCTGTAGGTGCCCAGCACCCGCAGAAACTGCGAGGCGGGAACCAGCACTTCGCGCGTGACCGGCGTGGTGCCGGGGGGAAAGGCTTCGTCGCCCGAAAGCGTGGGCGTTTCATCCGAACAGGCCGCCACCGCCGACAGCGCGGCGGCGATCAGGCCGGACAGCAGAATACGGCGTTGCATCCGTCTCAGGGGGTCATGCGTTTGGGCGCGGAGGCCCTTCAAAAGCGCGGCGGCCGCGGGCCAGTGAAGCCGGCCCAGGCCGCCGACGCGCCGTCTGCGATTGTGTGCTGCTACGCGAATCAGGGGGTTCGCGTTCCGTCCGGTGCCACGTACACCCGCGGAAGCCGGGTTCCCAGCCCCGTCAGGACCTCGTACGAAATGGTCCCCACGCGGGCGGCCACCTCGTCCACCGTGATGCTTTCCCCGCCGTCCGTGCCGATCAGCGTGGCCGTTTCTCCGGCCTCCACCGGCCCGGGGACGTCCGTGAGGTCCACCACCGTCACGTCCATGCTGATGCGGCCGATGATGGGGACCCGGCGGCCCCGCACCAGCGCCTCGCCCCCCGCGGGGGAAAGCCGCCGCGGCAGCCCGTCGCCGTACCCGATGGAGAGCGTGCCCCACCGTTCGCGGCGGGTGGCCGTGTAGGTGGCGCCGTATCCGCAGGTGGAGCCGGGCTCCACCTCGCGCACCAGCGCGATGCGGGCCCGCAGCGAGGCCACCGGCTCCGGCTCCGCGCCGGGCCCGGCCGACCCGCCGTAGAGGAAGATCCCCGGGCGCACCACGTCGCCGCCGAACCCGCCGCGGCGCACCGCCCCGGCGCTGTTGGCGCTGTGCAGCACCCGCCGCCCCGCCCCGGGAGGCAGAAGCTCCAGCGCTCGCTGGAACAGCGCCTGCTGGCGGTCCGTGGGCTCCGGCTCCGGCTCGTCCGCGGAGTGGAAGTGCGTGAAACACCCTTCCCACTCCAAAAGGTCCGCCGCCGCGCGGGCCACCTCGGCTCCCCACGCGGCGGCGTCCGCCGCGGCAAAGCCGGCGCGGCCCATCCCCGTATCAATCTCCGTGTGGAACGCCAGGCGGCGCCCCTCGTCCTTCGCGGCCTGCGCCCAACGCCGCACGGCATCGATTTCGGACAGCGCGGGGGTGAGCCCGGCGCGGGCGGCGCGCGCGTACTCGCCCGGGGGCATGGGGGCGAACACCATCACCCGCCCCCCCCACCCCAGCGCGCGCAGCGCCTCGCCCTCGCTCACCGCGGCCACGCCCACGGCCCAGAGCTCGTGGGGCGCGGCCTCGCGGCGCACCATCTCCAGGACGGGTCCCATCCCCAGTCCGTATGCGTTGGCCTTGAGCATGGGCACCAGCGCCGAAGCTCCGGCGGCGTCCTTGACGCGCCGGAGGTTGCGGCGCAGGGCGCCCTCGTCCACCTCTACCCAGGCCCGGGAAACCCCGGTTGACGGATCAGACACAAGCCGCGTATTCTAGGCCCATCGTGAGTGCATCGCAAGCTGAAAACCCCGCCCCCCGCGACGCTTCCGGGGTTCTGGACCGCGCCCTGGCGCTGGTTCGGTTTCTGCGCGCCCACTGCCCGTGGGACGCCGCGCAGACGCCGGCCTCGCTCACGCGCTTTCTGCTGGAGGAGGCGCACGAGGTCGCGGGCGCCATCGCCGCCGGCGACGCCCGCGCGCTGGAAGGCGAGCTGGGCGACCTGCTGCTGAACGTGGCCTTCCAGGTGGTGATCGGCGAGGAAACGGGCGCGTTCGACAGGGAAAGCGTGGTCGCGGCGCTGGAGCAAAAGATGCGCCGCCGCCATCCCCACCTGTACGGCCTGGGCCCCGCCGAGCCGTGGGAGCAGATCAAGGCCCGCGAGCGCGCCGGCCGCCCCGCCGGAGGCATTCTGGACGAGGTGCCCGGCGGGCTGGACCCCCTCCTCCGGGCCTATCGCGTGCAGGAGCGGGTGGCCCGCGTGGGGTTCGACTGGCCGGACCCGGGCGGCGCGCTGGACAAGGTGGCCGAGGAAACGGACGAGGTGCGCCGCGAACTGGCGGAGGGCGACCCCGACCGGCTGGAAGACGAGCTAGGCGACCTGCTCTTTGCCGCCGTGAACCTGGTGCGGCTGGCCGGCGCGCACCCCAGCGCCGCGCTGGCCCGTGCCAACGCCAAGTTCGAGCGCCGGTTCCGCGCCCTGGAAGGGGTGGCCCGGGAGCGTGACATCGTGGTCGCCGAGTCGTCACTGGAGCAGCTGGACGTCCTGTGGGACGAGGTCAAGCGCCGCGAGCGCCAGGGGGCGGCGTGAACCGCGCCCGCTCCCGCGGCTCCCTTCACGAACGCCCATGAAGCTGCGGCAACGGATCGTTCTGGCCCTGGTGGGCATCTCCGCCATCCTCATTCTCCCCGCTGCGTACGCGCTCTGGGCGCTGCGGCAGGTGCACGACATCGCCCAGACGCTGGACGCGCGCGACGTGGAGGCCACGGACGCGTACGGCGACCT
>NZ_DASVTX010000521.1:0-3117 GCF_036387355.1 Longimicrobium sp. | reverse complement strand
CCGCGTATCTGGAGTGTGCCTCCTGCGCTGCTCTACGATCCCGCCGAGAGATTGGAAGGCGAGCGATTGCTGTGCGAGTCCGCTGGAGATCTAGGGCTGGTGCTCTGGCGAACAGTGCGAGACGTAGGCCTGTGGGCGGCTACCCCGCCTGAATACCGCGACCAACTCTTTGCAGCCGGAAGTGACGCTCTCCGGCTTGCCCGGCTCGCCGCAGCCGGGCTGCCGGACGGGATTGCACGCCCGGTCGATACGCTCAATAGCATGCTGATGCTGGGCGGACAGGCAGACGCTGACATCGTAATGATCTGCTGCCTTGAGATCGCTGCCTGGGCGCGAACATCGGCCCGGCCGCATTCGGCACTGGCGTTCGCACAAGCAGGCGCGCTCGCCTCTCCGGCATTTTCGGAAGCAGCACTCCACACGGGCATCTGCGCGGCCGAAGCCGGGCAGCCTGTGCGCGCTGGGACTTGGCTGCGCCGTGCCTTGGCGGTCGCCCGACAGGAGAAGAATCTGACGGCGTACACCGTCGCTTTAGTCGAACTGGGGTCTGTATACGAGGGGTTGGCGGACGGGATCGCGCGTGCCGAGCGGTACTACCGGAAAGCGTACAAGGCTGGCAAACGGTTCATTCTGCCTGACGCACGCCTGCAAGCCCTCCACGGGTTGCAGCGGATCGCGCTAGCTCGCGGAGATACGGTGAGGGCGGAACGGCTGGTTCGCGCGATCGGGCGCCACGAACGGCGCTGGCGCCCCGACCGCTCTGGGCGGGGTCTTAACCCCGGCCAGCCATGAACGAGTTCGACGCGCGAACGTGCGGGAACGCACTGGATACGCTGCTGCAGGGATTCGCGGAGGAACAGCGGCCCAACGCTGCGGGGTTCCTTTTGGCGGAACTTGAACGGCTGTACGTCGCGGCAGGACACGCGCCGCCTACGTGGCTTCGCACTCTGCGGGCGACTCGTGCTCATAGAGAGTAACAATCCAGTTCGACCGCCATTTCGGGCGCGTGTCCCCCATCAACCGCTCGATTGGGGATTTCACGTTTGAGCAGCGGGGAAGGAGGGCAAAGGCTTGGCCGCAAACCCGAGCGCAGTTCGGTGCGGGTGTGGGATCATCTGAGGGGGGCACCCCTGCAACCCCGGATGCGAGGCGCAGTCACCGACAAACCTGAACGATGTGAGGTATTCAATGCAGTCCCGCTTCCTACAGCATGTGCTTTCGCTCGGCATGCTCCTGCTGGCCGCCGCGTGTGCCGACTCCCCTACGGCGCCGAGTTCCAGTCCCGCGCCGGTCGGGATGATCGCAACGAACGCAGCCGTCTCGCCGCAGGGCACCGCGAACGGGCTGAACCCGTTGCCCTGCTGGGTGCAGATTCCCGACGGATTTGGTGACTTTCGCAGCCGGGAGTCGGTTGTTAACTTCCCCGAGTCGGATTTGCACCTTAGCGGGCGCCGTCGCATGTACCAGTACAGGGGTTACGCGGGCGATTCGCTTGTCTTCAAGGCGACGTGCGTCATACCGGCCACGGAGAACGCGGCCCGCCGCATGGATCGAATTTTCCGGGTCCAGCGTTCGCCCGAGAAAACCCTTAGTCTGATGAGTGAGGAAGACCCGTGCGGAAAGGCCGGGTGCCTCCTCAATCCCATCACGGTGACTGCGTGTGTGGGCGGTAATACCTACCCGAACTGCGACGAAAAGCCCGAGGATCACGATCAGTGCTACGATTTCGGGATCTGTGGCGGCGATAGTGGCACGGGCTGGACAGGTGGCGGTGGCGGCGGTGGGGGCGGTGGTGATCCGACCGTTGCGCCTGATGAAGGGCCGGTCTTGTTCGCGGTCTGCGTGCTCGCGATGATCGGCTCGTTAGCGGCCTTCGATATCGTCGCAAGCTCGTTTACCGAATGGTATGCGGCGTGGAAGGACTTCACCTCGGCCCAGCGGATGCTCGACGCGATCGAGGCAAATAACGACGCGGTAGACCCGGCTGTGCGGGAAGTTTGGATACTCAGGCGGGATATCGCTAAGACCCGCATGGATGGCGCAGTTGGCACCATCCACACTGCAACGGGTGCAAGTATCCTCACGCTCGGGGCAGCAT
This sequence comes from Longimicrobium sp., assembly GCF_036387355.1. Taxonomy (GTDB): domain Bacteria; phylum Gemmatimonadota; class Gemmatimonadetes; order Longimicrobiales; family Longimicrobiaceae; genus Longimicrobium. The sequence goes on along the minus strand of NZ_DASVTX010000521.1, from coordinate 1,019 downwards.
CCCTCGCGTGTGGAATGGGCATGACGATGCCGACGCCCTGATACGAGGAGGCAGTAGTATGGCTCAGCAAGTGGAGCACGAATCAGGACCCGCACCCGCGCTGAACAGCAAAAGGTGGCGCTACTTCCGCCGTGTAATGTGGGTCACGGCCGCCGTGGCCCTTGTTGGGATCGCCGATCAAGTCCGCGCATTGGGGTGGCTGGCGCTGGAGAAGTCGGCGGGGAGTTCCAGACCATGGAGCGGGGCGGGCTGGCCGCTGCTTTTCCTCGCAGGATATGGCCTTCTCGCCTTCTCGGCGTATCGAATTTTGCGGCAGAACCGGGTGCCGCCGACCTGGAGTGTCGTTGCTGTGTTGGTCGTCGCGTATGTGGCGCTCGGTATTCTGATGCTACGCGGCTGAGTACGGCGATCCCTGGTTAGTCGGATCGGCCCAGAAGAAAGGAGCCGCGCCCTCTCGCTGGACCGTGGGGGGCGGCTTCTCTGTTCTTAGCGCGAAGGCGCCGCGGCAGGCGAGCGGGGGCTTGTCCCCCTGAGGCTGCCGTTCCGATTTTTTTCGAGTCGGCCTTTCGGTTCTGCGGGGCGGACGACGTACAGGGCACATCCCTGGCCGGAATGCGCCCTGTACGTCGTCGGGGGCGGAAGTGAACAGACCGGCCCCGCCCGGCTACGGTTAGCGGCAGGCGAGCGGAACCGCTGGTGTCAGTAGGTTGCGACGGAGGTGTACCCGACAGCGTGCAGGCTGCGAAAGCCGCGATTTCGGCGTGCAGGTTGCGCGTGCGCCGCTGAAAAATCGTTCTCGCGCCTGCATTTTGCTTTCCCGGCTTGCACGGTGTAACCTCTGGGGGAGGGTTGATCACGGGCAGAGGCTTCGGCGTCCGCAGGCGGTGACCGGCGCCGGTTGGAGGGGCTGAGCGACTGAAGTCGCCGCAGCAACGGCGGAAAGTCTCCCCAAACTGACGGGGAGACTTCACCGGCACCCGAGCTCGCCTTCGGTGCCGAACGCCGCCCTCGCGCTGAGG
>NZ_DASVTX010000520.1:0-9713 GCF_036387355.1 Longimicrobium sp. | reverse complement strand
TGTTGGCCGTGGGCGCGTACGTCACCAGCGGCGCATCGTCCTCTTCCACGTCCTGGCCCACCGTGGCGCCGGCGGCCGTGAGCACGAACAGATCCAGGTCGCTGCAGCTTTCGTCGCACACGCCCATGATCACGTAGCCCTTCCCCGCCTCCACCTGCATGCGCAGTTCGGTGCTCGCGCCGTTGGCGATGGTGACAAAGTTCGCCTCGCCGGCGGGGGCGAAGTTGGACTCGGCCAGCTTGGTGCTCGCGGTGTCCAGCAGCGTCTGCACCAGCGGACGGCCGGTGGGGTCCTGCGCATGGGCGGGCGCGGCTGCCAGCATGACGGCCGCGCAGGCCGCCGCAAGGATGGTCTTCATGGGAAGGCTCACGGGAGGAAGGAGCCCGGCGCCGCCGGGCGGACGAGGGACAATGTCCCCAATGGTAGCGCCCCCGCCGCCGAACTGGCAAGCGCGCTCCGTCCGCGGGGGCCGGCGGGTCAGGCCGGGAGCGCGCGAAACGCCTCCTCCAGCTCGCGGCGCGTCCGCTCCTCCAGCCGCAGCGCCTCGGCGCGCACGCTGCTCTCGATGCTCGCCTCGCGGCTGGCGCCGGGAATGATGACGATGGAGGGGGAAACGCCCAGGATCCACGCCAGCACCAGCTCCTCCGGCGTGGCCCCGTGCTCCCCGCCTATGCGCAGCAGCTCCTCGCTTTCCCGCAGCAGCTGTACCCGCCGCCCGCCACCCACGGGGCTGTAGGGAAGAAAGGTGATGGCGTGCTGCCCGCAGTGGTGAATCAGCCCGTCCAGCTCCGCCGAGCGGTCCCACGGATTGAACCGGTTCTGCACCGAAGTAACGGGGACGATCCCCTCCGCTGTGCGCAGTTGCAGGAGTGAAACGTTTGACAGGCCGACCGCGCGCACCTTGCCCTCCTCGCGCAGCCGGGCGATCTCGCCCACGCTGTCGGCAAAGGGCACCGCGGGGTCGGGGGCGTGCAGCTGGTACAGGTCAATGCGGTCCGTGCCCAGCATGCGCAGCGAGTGCTCGCAGGCGCGGCGCAGGTGCTCCGGGCGGCCGTCCGGCTCCCACCGGCCGCCGGGGCGCGCCAGGCCGCCCTTGGTGGCCACCACCACGTCGTCGGGGCGGCCCGCGCCGTCCAGCGCCTCGGCCACCAGCGCCTCGTTGTGGCCGATGTCGTCTTCGCCCAGGCAGTACACGTCCGCCGTGTCCACCAGCGTCACGCCCAGTTCCACGGCGCGGCGAAGGACGGCCAGTGCCTGCGCCCGGTCCGGCCGGCCGGCGATGGGAAGCGGCATTCCGCCCAGCCCGACGCGCGCGACGCGACGGCCGGTGCGGCCCAGGGTGACCTGCTGCATGGTGATTCGTCCAGAGCGTGGGAAGTGGACCAGCGGGGGCGCCGGAATCGCACGAACGGTTCCAGCGGCGCGGGGCCTGCAAGGGGTGCCCGGCCCGAACGGGCATGGAACCTCTGAGCAGACAGATCGGCTGATGCCACCTACGAGACGGGCCTCGGACCGGGGCTGGGTAAAAATGGTGGGATGGGCGGCGTGCCTGATCCTGGCCGGGTCGCTCACCTACACCTTCATCCGCGCGCTCACCGACGGGCCCGCGGGGATCGACCCCTGGTTCTTCGGAGCGCAGACGCTGGCGAGCACCCTGTTCCTGGTGTACAGCCTGCGCCTCAAGAACCGCATCTTCATCGCCGCCAACGCCGTGGCGGTGGCCAACGCCCTGGGAACGCTGGCCGTGGCGCTCACGGGCCGGGGCGGATGAACTGAGCGCCGCTCAGCTCATTTTTCAGCGGGCGGCGGGCGTTTTTGCTTGACGAGCACACCGGGAACGCGCTATCCTCACGCGTCGCGCACACCTTCCCGCAGATCAAGCCCAACAAGCAGCGAAACCGCTACCGGCAGCCGGGCGCGGCCCGTCCGGATCGCTACCACTACCCCCAGGAGACTCGTATGAGACGAAGTCTGGCCATCGCCAGCGCCGCCGTTGCCGCGTGCGTGGCCGTCGGCAACCCCCTGCAGGCGCAGGGTTCCAGCGTAGACCAGCAGAGCGCCTGCCTTGCCGGCCGCGTGAGCGCCGGTGTGGCGCTGCCCTGCGACGACGGCTCCACGGTGTTCTTCAGCCCGGCCGCCATGGCGATGACCCCGTCCGCGTTCAACCTGGGCGTGGCGGTGGTGCGCAGCAGCAACACCTTCCGGTACGACCCCGGAATGGTGCCCGCCACCGGCGAGACGTCGGTGGACCGCGAGCCGGAGATCAAGCTGGTGCCCCAGGCATCGCTGAACTACCGCCTGAACGACCGCACGGCCGTGGGCATCGCCGCCCTGGCGCCGTACGGCCTGGGCCTCAAGTGGGACGCGTGCCCGGCGGAAACCCCGCGCTGCGGCACCACCAACTTCGAGGGCCGCTTTACCGGCTACGACAACGACCTCAAGGGGCTGTACATCCAGCCGACCGTGGCGTTCCAGGTGGTTCCGGACCGCTTCTCGGTGGGCGTGGGCGTGGACTACGTGATGGGCAGCATCGAGGTGAACCGCCGCCAGTTCGGCCCCGCGGCGCTGGGGCTGGGCAACACCGAAGTGGCGGACGTGAACCTCAAGGGCGACGGGACCGCGTGGACGTACCACGTGGGCGGCATGCTGCGCCTGGAAGAGCGCACCTGGCTTGCGGCCCGCTACCTGGGCTCGGCCAAGGTCGACATCGACGGCGACGCCGACTTCACCCAGATCGACACCGGCAACCCGCTGGTGAACGGCGCCCTGGCCGCGCAGTTCCCGGCCGACCAGGGCGTGAGCTCGGAGATCGAGTTTCCGGCCATGCTGGTGGTGGGCATCGGCAGCCGCGCCACCTCGCGGCTGGGCCTGGCGCTGGACTACCAGCGTACCTTCTGGTCCAGCTTTGACGCGTTCCCGGTCAACTTCGAGACCGCCACGTCCGACACGCTGCGGCTGAACTACAACGACGCCAACACCCTGCGCTTCGGCGCCGAGTACCAGGCCACCGACGCGCTCATGGTGCGCGCCGGCTTCCGCTGGAACGAGGCCGCCACGCCGCGCGCCACGCCCTTCCTGCCGGAAGGCGAGCGCAACTACTACAGCCTGGGGCTGGGCTACCGCATGAACAACGCGCTCAGCTTCGACCTGTCGGGCCAGTACATCAACCAGCCGGACCGCCGCGGCGCCCTGATCCCGGGCGGGCCCACCGCCGGCATCTACGAGGCCGAGGGCATGGTCTTCAACTTCACGCTGGCGTACCGCTTCGGCGGCATGCGGCAGCCCTGAGACACACGCATCCAGTACCCCTGAACGGCAATGCTGCAAGGAGATCGCATGAAGAAGAGATCGCGGAGTACCGTGCTGCGCGCCGCGGCGCTGGCCGGCATGGTGCTGCTGGGCGCGTGCGTGGGCGACGGGGAAGAGCTGCTGCAGCCCGTGGAGCCGGCCACCGGCGGCGCGCTGTTCCAGCGCTACATGTCGCTGGGCAACTCCATTACCGCCGGCTACCAGTCGGGCGGCATCTACGACACGCTGCAGCTGCGTGCGTACCCGGTACTGCTGGCCAACAAGGCCAACGCCGAGTTCACGTCGCCGCTGGTGCAGTTTCCCGGCTGCCCGCGTCCGTTCGCGGCGCCGCTGGGCGCCACCGGCCGCATCGGCACGGCCGACACCTGCGTGCGGACCAACAATCCGCGCTTCATTCAGAACGTGGGCGTTCCGGGCGAGCGGCTGAGGGACCTGCTCCGCTTCCCCTCGGGTGACGTGGCCCGCCTGCACATTCTGCTGCTGGGCGAGCGCACGCAGGTGCGCCACATGCTGGACAACAAGCCCAGCTTCGTGTCGGTGTGGATCGGCAACAACGACGCGCTGGAGGCCACGGTGGGCGGCATTCTGGGCCCGCTCACGGCGGGCGCGGACAGCTCTCTGACCCCGCTGAACAAGTTTCAGGCGGACCTGTCGTCGCTGGCCGACTCCATCGCCAGCATCACCCCCAAGGGCGTGATGCTGGTGGGCGTGGTGAACGCGATCCGGGCGGCGCCCATCGTGCAGCCGGGCGCGTACTTCTACCTGGCGGCCAGCACCACGGGGGGCGCGTTCCAGGGCCGCACGGTGAACGCCAACTGCTCGCCGGTGAACAACCTGGGCCAGCCCAACCCGCTGTCGGCCAACCTGGTCTCGTTCCAGATGGTGACGGCCGCCGGGTTTACGGAAATCAACTGCGACCCCAACGCGTACCCGGTGGGCGACCCCCGCCGCGGCGCGTTCCTGCTGGACGTGGCCGAGCAGGGGATCGTGACCGCGCGGGTAAACGCGTTCAACGCGGCCATCAAGGCGGTGGCGGACGCCCGCGGCTGGCTGTACGTAGACCCCAACGTGCTGCTGGAGGACTACCGCAGCCGCCGCACCAGCGGCCGGTACACCTTCGTGCGCAAGTGCCAGGACCTGGCGACGGCCACCACCCCGGCGCAGTTCCAGTCGGCCGTGGCGCTGTCGTGCCCGGTCACCGGCGCCACGGGTGAGCCCAACTTCTTCGGCTCGCTCTTTTCGTTCGACGGCGTGCACCCGTCCACGTCGGCGCACGTGATCATCGCCAACTACTTCGCGGCGCAGATCAACACCAAGTACCAGACCGTGCTGCCGACGACCTGATCGGCGTTCGCCGGCAACACGCGCCAGAACGGCCCCCTCCCCGCGCGGGAGGGGGCCGTTTGCGTGCACGGAAGCACAGTGGCTACGCGTGCAGAATCTGATACTTGCCTTTCATGACACTTAAAAGTATGATAGCGCAACCGGGCGCGACGATCCAACGCTCCCGTCCCCATTTTCTCCCCCGGAGGAAACCATGCGAGTTTCGGGAATTGCCTGCGTCGTTCTGCTGGCCGCGGCAGCGGCGTGCAGCGACGCACCCACGGCGGTGCGGGCCTCCGCCGACAACGGTCCATCTGACGCGCAGGCACTGGGCCGGCTGGGGTTTGACCCCGGTTCGGCGCGGGACATGGGTGACCGGTACCTGGTGGAAGGCGACGTGTTCATCCCCAAGTCGCTGCTTCGCAAGGGTGGCCCATCGTTTCAGTACCGCACCTACAACAAGCTGATCGTATCGGACCTGCGCGTGGATTACACCGCGGTCGAGGCGGTGAACTCGCGCTGGGCCGCCGGAATCGAACAGGCCATGCAGGTCTGGAGTTCCGCCCCCGGGGCCAACGTGCTGCTGGCGAAGCACTCGGACCCGTACGTGGGGCCCGACATCACCATCACGTTCGGCGTGTGTGACCCCAACAGCACTACGGTGGTGGCCTGCGCCGATTTCCCCTCCAGCACCACGGCCCCGGGCGCGACCATCAAGATCCAGGACGCATCGTACTACGACGCCCTTTCAACCATTGTTCACGAATTCGGCCATGTGATGGGCCTGCGCCACACTGATTGGGCGAACCGCAAGTGCTACAACAGCAGCGGACAGCTGGTGAACTGCGGCTCGGAAGTGGTGGGGCCGGGTGCCGTGCAGATTCCGGGTACCCCCACCTCGGCGCAGGGCGACGCGCCCTCGGTGATGAACGCGATCCTGCACTCGTGGACGGGGTTCAGCTACTATGACCGGGTCGCACTGCGGTACCTGTTTCCCGGAGGACCCGGCCCTGCGGTCACCGGCACGCTGAGCGGGAACACGCCCGTGAACACGTGGCCGGCCATGCAGGACGCGGTGTCGTACAAGGTGTACTACCTTGACTACGTGAACGTGTACGACCCCATCTTCGGAATGTGGCCGCAGCAGCAGATGACGTATCTTACGACCACGACGGCGACGTCCTACACGGATTACAGCCGGTCATTCACCCAGTCCGGGTGCGAGGGGATGTTCTGGCCGCGGGGATACGTGGTCAAAAGCGTGTTTCCCGACGGCACCGAGTCCGGCTACAGCACTGTGCAGTCCTGCTACTACTAGCCCCCCAGTCCGGTTCGGGGCTGCCCGCCCCCGGATCACGGACGTCATCGGGCGGATTGAAGAGCGGCCCTCCCCACCCGGGGAGGGCCGCTTCCGTTTGCGTCCCGCGCGTCATCTGTTCCCCGGCAGGCGCATGGGAAATATGACCCTTGCTCCCGGCGCGGCGCGAGTGTATCAATGGGCGTCCGCAACCGGTGCACCCATCCCCCGCCTTCCCCCATCCCGGAGTTTCCGCAATGCCCGCCCTTGTTGGACTCGTCGTTCTGCTGGCCGGAATGGCCCTGATCATGGCAGACCAGCCCCTGAGCCGCGCCGTGTGGCGCCGCGCCGAAGACCCGGAAGCGGGCGCCGCCTCCCTGCGCGTGCTGGGCGCCATTCTGTTCATGGCGGGCGGCATCACCTTTCTGATCGGCACCACCTGAGCCGCGTCAGCCGAGCGGGCGGGCGTAGCGCCATCCGTTGCGGCTGAAGCCCAGCCCCTCGTAGAACCGGTGCGCCTCCTCGCGGTGCAGCGAGGTGGTAAGGTGCAGGGCGTGCGCGTTCCCCGCGCGGGCCCAGGCGTCCGCGGCAGACATCAGCCGCGCGCCGATGCCCCGCCCGCGCGCCCCCGCGTGCACCACGAGCGCCAGCACGCGCACGAACGGCCGGTCGTGCTCGTATCCCCACCCCCGCTGCAGCCCCACGAACCCCAGCACCACGCCGTCCGCTTCCGCCACGACGGTGTGGTAATCCGCAGCGGTGTGGATGCGGGCCAGCCGCTGGCGCGCCTCTTCCGGCGTGGCGGGGTAGCCCAGTTCGGCGAGCAGGGCGGCGACCCCGGCGGCATCGTCCGGGGTGGCGGGGCAAGGGTGGACGGGCGTCACGGGCGGTTGCGGCGGTATGGGGTTTGCGCCCGCACCCCCGCCCACGCAACCGGGGTACGCACCACGGAGGGGCTGATGGCCAAGAAGATGGAAGGCAACGAGGACCAGAAGCGGCAGGCCGCGCGCGATGCCCGCGAGGAGGGCAAGAGCGCCAGCGAAATCGGCGCGACCACCGGCGCGAGCAAGCAGCGCCAGGAAGCGCAGGGCAACATGACGCACCAGCAGCGCATCGACCTGGAGCGCGAGGGCAAGCAGGACCAGATCGGCGAGAACACCCCCGAGGCCCGCCCCGGCGCGCGCGATGCGTACACGGTGGACCACGAAAAGTATCCGCGGCTCTGACCCGCCGCGAGATGGACGTCCGAACGGCCGGAAGCCACGTGGCTTCCGGCCGTTTCGTCATCCCTGCCGATCATCATCCCCGCAACGGCCGCGCGCCGGCGGCCCCAGGGCCAGCCGGCGCGCCGCCGTTGTGGGGAGGGCGTCAGCCGTCGATGGTGGCGACGTTCTCGGCGCGCGGGCCCTTCGGGTCCTGCACCAGGTCGAACTCCACCCGCGCGCCCTGCGCGAGCGTCTTGAATCCGCTCCCCTGGATCGCCGAGTGGTGGACAAAGACGTCCTTGCCGCCGCTATCCGGCTTGATGAAGCCGAATCCCTTGTCGTCCATGAAGCGCTCTACGCGTCCGGTCTCCCGTGCCATCTTCGTCCACCTGTCGTCCTGGTTTGCTCGTACTGCCGGGTATGCCCGCCCCCAGTGCAAAACCCGTGCGTTGCCGCTTCCGGGGGACGGACGCGCCGGCACCGGTCCGGCAGGCAACGGAAAAGGGCTCCCGCGGGGGAGCCCTTTTCCATCCATCCGGGGCGGCTACATGGGCGGCAGCGGCGGCGGCGCGGCGCCGAACAGGGGCTGCAGCTCCGCCACTTCGCCCGCGGGCTTCCACCCCTCCATCCCCTGCTTCCAAACCAGCGTGTCGCGGGTAAGCTGGCCGCCGCTGGCGTGGCCGCGCAGCACGTCCGGGCCAAACGGGCCGGCCTGCTTGCCGTCCATGGCGACGTAGAACTGCGCGGCACCGGGAAGCGGGGGCGGCCCGCCCGCGGGCGCGGCGTGCGCCCCGCCGCCCATGGCGTTGGCCATCTGCTGCGCCATGGCGAAGCCCATCCCCAGCCCCATTCCCTCGCCCGCCCCGCCGCCGGGGTTGCTGGCCGCGGCCTCGATGGCGTTGGCGGCCTGGAACTGGGTGTATGCGCCCAGGTTGCCGATCACCCCCATGCTGGTGCGCTTGTCCAGCGCCTTTTCCACCTCTTCCGGCAGGGAGATGTTTTCCACCAGGAAGGTGGTGACCTCAAGCCCGTATCCCGCCACCTCCGGGCTGATGACCGTCTGCACGGCCTGCCCCAGCTCCGAGTAGTTGGCGGCCAGGTCCAGCGCGGGGATCTTGCCCTCGCCCAGCGCCTCGGTAAAGCGCGAGACGATGAAGTTGCGGATCTGGTCGCTGATGCCGTCGACCGTGAACACGCCGTTGGTGCCCACGATCTGCGCGATGAACTTGCCCGGCTCGCTCACGCGGATGGCGTAGGTGCCGAACGCCCGCAGCCGCACCGGCCCGAACTCCGGGTCGCGGAGCATGATGGGGTTCTTGGTGCCCCACTTGAGGTCGGTGAACACCTTGGTGCTCACGAAGTAGACCTCGGCCTTGAACGGCGAGTTGAAGCCGTACTTCCACCCCTGCAGCGTGCTGAGCAGGGGGAGGTTCTCGGTCTTGAGCTCGTAGCGGCCGGGCTGGAACACGTCCGCGATCTGCCCCTGGTCCACGAACACGGCGGCCTGGCCGGGGCGAACGATGAGCTGCGCGCCGTTCTTGATCTCGTTGTCGTGGCGCTCGAACCGGTGCACCATGGTGTTGCCGGTGCTGTCGAGCCACTCGACGATGTCGATCAGTTCAGTCTTGACGAAATCCCAGAGGCCCATGGCCGAACTCCGTTCATGCGGGAGGGAGGTGGGGAAAGCGGGCAGGCGCCCGGAATTTCACTCGCGGGCCAGCCCCACGCAAGCCGCGGGGCCATCGTACGAAGCCGCGGCCCCGCGGGTTTCGCGCGGGGCCGGCGGAACTTGTTGCGGGGCAGGCGCCTGCGTCAGCTTCGGACCGCGGTCAGCCGGCGGGCGCCGGGCGGGGGTTGCCGCCGTCCACCACGTAGCGCCACGAGCCGTCCGCCTGGCGCTGCCAGACGCTGAGGTACTTGCTGTACGCGGTGCCCGGCGTGCCGTCCGGCCGCGTGAAGGTGAATTTGGCGAGGCCGATGGTATAGCCCAGGTCGCCGCTGCCGGCCGCCTCGCCCATCACGGGGCCCCACTCGATGACGGAAGGGCGGCTGAACCCCTGGCCGATCTGCGCCGGGCCGTATTCCGGGCCGCTCGCCAGCGCGCCCCACGGCGCGGCGAACGCCTCGAACGCCTCGCGCGGCGTGCGCGCCATGGACATCGCCGCGAAGTCGCGGTCCGCCTGCATGACGGCCTCGCGCTCCGCGGCGCCGCGGGGAGACGGGGTTCCGGCGGGGATCCCCCGCTCGAGCGTGGGCCAGCCCTGGGGCGCGGCGGCGGCGGCACCCTGGGCGGAGGTGCCCATGTGGGCCTCGATGCGCCACCCGCCGTCCGGCTGCCGGCGCCAGAAGGAGATGTATCGCCAGTGCAGTTCCGTGCCGTCCGCCCGGGGGCCGGCGGCGGCGCCGAAGGTGTAGCCGGTCCGCCCGTCCGCGGACACGCCGCCCTGCACCGGCGTCCACCGCAGGCGCAGCGCGCCGACGGGCGCGCCCGCCAGCCACGCCGCCGCGGCCGTCCGCCCGCGGAGGGTGTCCTGCCCGGGCGCCAGGAAGCGCACGTCGTCCCGCATGGCCCCGGGGAG
>NZ_DASVTX010000519.1:0-43829 GCF_036387355.1 Longimicrobium sp. | reverse complement strand
CGGCAGATGATGTTAAGCAGTTCTCGCGCGCTCACATCCCCCTCTCTGAGAAGGGGAGCTACATGCTCATCTCACATGAACCCGGCTCTTTCGGGGCGGTCAGGGTCAGTCTCGGCGAGGACGTCCGCCACCAGCCCCTCCTCCAGCGACTCCTGGTACGCTACCCCATGCTCCTCCACCGCCGCGCACAGCTCCGGGAACGCCGCCCGGAGCGTCCGCAGCGACCCCGGCGGCGGCTTCGGCGCATTCGGCTGCACGGCGCGCGCGTGCGACTCCGCGTCCATCCGCCACAGCCGCACGGCCTCGCCGTAGCGGCGCACGAGTCCGCGCGCGATCTTCAGTCCGCCGGGATCGAAGTCCCCGCTGTACCGAAGCGTCGCGCCCCCGCCCACCAGCACGTCCAGTAGCTTCCGCGCCGCCACGCTGAGCTGCCCCGCCGTGCACACCAGCGTCGGCCTCTGTCCCGGCGGCACATCCGCGAGGCTCCCGAGAAGGATCCGGAACACCGGCGGGTTCTCCACCACCCACGCCACACCGAATCGCGCCCGCACCGGCCCCAGCGCGTTCACCGTCATCAGTGGCAGCGTCAGCGGCAGCCCCGTGGCACGCATCGCCATCGGGATGGCCCCCTCGCCTTCGAGGTTCGCCACCACCACGTCCGACGAGATGTCGTCCGGCGCCAGCCCCGCCGCCGCGAGCAGCGCCTCGCGCCCCTCGGCCCTGAGCGGAAGCGCCACCTCCGCATCAGCGAAAAGCGCCAGGAGCAATCGGTCGAAGAACCGGCGCGCCGGACGGTCCAAGTCGAGCGCGTGCGGATCTTTCGCCACTTCGTTGGCGAACACGGCGAGAGGCCGCGCGTCGTGCTCCGGGCGCAGGGCCCGTCCGGCGTCCGCGACGCGCAGGAGGTCCCTTCCCACATTTTCCCCCCCGCGCTCCCACTCGCCGCGCACGTACCGCTCATCCTCCGCGAGCCAGATTGCCACCGGGTCGCCCTCGCGCTCCGAACGCCCGCCGGTGAGCCGCTCCGCAAAGCACGCCCACGCCGCATCCGCCGCGCCTCGCACGCCGGCGCGCGTCGTGGGCGGCCGGCCCGACCACGCCTCCAGGGCATCCACCACGCCGCACTGGAAGGGGCTGGCTCGGAGGGCGTTCTCCAGGTCGTCCAGGTGGAGCCTGCCGCTGCCCAGCCGCCTGCACCCCAGCCGCCGCAGCGCCGTCACCTGCTCGTCGGAGCTCAGCCGCACGCTGCCGCTCACGCCGTTGCGGTCATGGTACTTCTTCACGACCGCCTCCAGCACCTCCGCCAGCGCGGTACGGCTCAGCAGGTACTCCCGCAGCTCAACCCGTCTCGACATGGGCCACCTCGATGGGGATCGACAGCAGCGTCCCCGAAGCTGGCATGTCCGGCACCCGCACCGCCCCGTCCCACAGCCACAGCCGCGCGGCGGCCACCCTCCCCGTGCTCTGGAGGTCGTAAGTCGCGCAGGCGGGGAGCGAAGCCGAGGTGCCCCAGAGCTTCTCGCTCGTCATGACCACCGAGAACTCCAGCTCCACCAGGAAGCGGATCATCTCGTCCATGTTGGCCGGGTCCACCCCCGCGAACGCCTCGTCGAGCCCTATCACCCGCGGCGCATCGGCATTCCGTGCGCCGGAAAAGCGCGCGTGGGCGGCCGCCACCAGCGGACAGAAGATCCCCAGCGCCTTCTGCGCCCCGCTGCCGCGCCGGAAGCGCGCCCCCCGCAGTTCCAGCTTCGAACCATCGCCCTCCTGGGAGAACAGCCGGAACTCGAACCACTTCCGGTAGTCGAACACCTCCCGCAGTGCGAATGCGTAGGTGTGCTCTAGCTTCCCGTCCGCCTCCTGCGTGCGCACGTGAAGTACCTGCCGGCGGAAGAAGTCCTTAATCCAGGCAACGTGCTCCGGGGGAAGGAGATCCACGTCTCGCTCGAGGAGCTCCACCAGCTTGGCGTACTCGCCTCCCGCGTCGGCACGCGCCTTCCAGTCCACGCTGAACGCGAGCGCGCCCCGCCCGAAACGCTTTCCCGCCAGCAGGGCGTTGATGCGCTTCTTCAGCTCGCGCGCCTCCTCGATCCGCTTCTGGATCTCCGAAGACAGCTCGTTGAGGAAGAACTCCTCGTACAGCCGGTCCTCGTCCTGCCTGAGCGCCATTTCTTGAGCCTCGCGCTGCCTGCCGATCTCGGCCGCCATGGCGTGCGGGAGCAGCCGGCTGCCGTGGAAGCGGTAGGTCACCATCCCGTCGTCGCGCCGCTCCGGAGCGTACTCCGCCAGCGTGGAGCGCGTGTCGGCGAAGGCCGCCCACAGCTCCCGCTGGTGGCGCTCGACGCCCTCTTCCACCTCCTGGGACAGCCGCTCTGGCGTCGACCGCCGCAGGCGGAGCAGGTGCCTGGCAGCGGCCGGGGGACCCTCGTTCGGGTCCTCCAGGAGGCCACGCGCGGAGACCAGCGCGGGCGCGGGGTAGATCCGCACCGCAGCTCGCAGCTCGCGTACGGCGTCCTCCCGTTGCCGCACGGCCACCTCAAGGGAGGCTTCCGCCGCGGCAACATCCCTCTCCGCGCCTTGGAGCCGGGCCGCTGCGGCGGCCCGGGCCTCCACCACTTCGAGGCGCTCGCGCTCGCAGCGGGCGATCGTCTCCGTAAGCTGATGGATCTGAGTCATCAGGTCGTCCAGCCCCATCCGCTGGAGCCGGTCCCGGAGGGCATCGCGCTGGCTCTCCTTTCCGCGCATCTCCAGCCGGGCCGACGCGAGGGCCGTCGCCGCCTCAACGAGCGCGTCGCGAGCGGCCGCCTCGTCCAACCCCGCTTCCGCCAAGCGCGCACGCAGTCCGGAAAACCGCTCTAGCGCCTGCGAGACGACGCGGGCGGTGCGCATCGCCGCCCGCGTGTGCTCGGCCAGGCTCCGAAGGCCGGAGACGGTCGCGTCCCTTCCGGCTTCGGGCACCTCCGCGAGTGCCGCGAGCAGCGTGGTGCGCGTCCGGAGCACCTCTCCGTGTCGCCGGTTCACCTCCTCGGTTTCCCGCTGCACCTTTTCACTCAGCCGGGCCACCTGCCCCGCGGCCTCGGACAGCGCGAACGCGGCACTCCGGAGCCGGGCGAGTTCGGGAAGGGCGCGGAGTGCGTGGACCTCCGTGCGGATGGTTGCCAAGCGGGCGGTGAGCACCCCGATGGACGCCTCAAGGTCGCGGATCTCGCCGTCCAGCACCGCGGCCTCCGACTGCAGCGCGCGGATCTGCTCCTCACGGACCCGGCGCCGGTTGGTCTCGCCCACAAAGCGTAGCGACGGCTCACCAGCCGACGAGGCGCCTCCCAGGACGCCCAGGTGCCAGCTTCCGTCCTCCCCGATCATCGACACTGATCGCCCAGCTTCGTTCAGCCCTATCGAGCGGAGCACCGTCGCCACGTCCGGCGCCGGAACGTCGCACTCCACGGGCGTCAGCACCTCTAGGAGCGACCGCCCCGGCACCGCGGGAGCCTGCGGATCGAGCCAGCGGTCGCCCGCCAGGCGCGCGGAGGCGGCGATCCGCTCCCGGGCGCGGTCCCGGTCTTCTCCGGCGACGACCACGGCGTCGAGGAGCCCGGCCGCCTCGAGCGCCGCCTCCACCGCCAGCGCCACCGCCTGGGGGACGCCGGGACGGACGTCTACGCAGGCGTAGAGCGGAACGCACCGCACGCCGGCCTGATGCAGCGCGTGGCGCACCTCCACCTGACCGGGGCGCGGCTCGGGCACCGCCTCCTTCCGCGCCTTCCACTCCTCCAGCTCGTTCGCGACCCGTTCCCGCGCGGTGCGCCGCTCGCCGAGTTGGAGCTGCGCTCCGGCGCGCGACACCTCCACCTCCTCCTGCCGCCGAGCGCCCACGCGCTCGGCGGGGCCGGCGAGTGACGAGGGATCGTCGGCGTGCTGTGCGTACGCGTGCACCCCGTCCACCATCTCGGTCCGGTCGTCACGGGCGAGGGTGACCTCCACTGTGCCCTCCGCCCAACGGATGATGGCTGCGGCGGCATTGGTGCGGGCGTCCGTGAGCGCCTCCTGGGCCTGCGAACGGCCCTCCTCCGCCAGGCTGCGCTCCTTCTGGGCGTGCTCAAGGCGGTCATGCGCCCGCTCCATCGCCGCCTCGGCCGCATCGACGGCAGCGCGCGCCTCCTCCGCCTTGCCGAGCGCTCCGAGCCGGCTTTCACCGAGCGACTCCAGCACCGCTACGGGTGCGGAGTCGGCGCCCTCCGCACCCGGCTCGCGGAGCGCGTCCAGCGCCGAGCCCAGCCGCGCGAGGTATCCGCCGGCCTCGCTCCATCGAGCGGCCTCCACCTGCTCTCGGAGTTCGGACTGGCCCTCGCACTGCCGGGCCAGCTCCCCGTCCCACTCGCGGCGCACGCGGTGAGCGCGGTCTTCGGCCCGCTCGATGTCCCGCTCCCGGTCCGACACAGCGCGCGCGGCCCGGTCCACAGCCTCCGCGGCGCCGTGCACCTCTGATTGAAGAGCCTGCAGCCGGCTCTGGTCCGCATACGCTTCGCTCAACTCCAGCTCGGCCTTCCGCCCGCGCGCGCCGGCCTCCTCTTCGTCGAGCGCCTGCCGCCGCTCCGAGGCTTCGCGGATCGTCTGCGCCTCGCTCGCGAGGACTGCGCGGGACGATGCCAGCGCCGCGTCCGCGGCCGCCCACCCGGCTTCCGCTCCTTGGAAGTGCAGAGCGCGGCGCTGCGCGAGCTGGTTGAGGTATGCGCCGAGCGCCTCGTCCACGCTGCGGACGGCATTCAGGTGCCGGACCGTGTCTTCAATCGACTTTCGCGTCCGGTCGATGTCCTCCAGCGTGCCCGCCATCTGCCCCAGCACGTCGGGGTCGATCTCCGGGAGCGACTCGGAGAGGAGGCGGCACATGTCCTCCGGCTTCAGGTCCTTGTTCAGCCCCGGGCGGCGGAGCGACAGGGTGATGTCCATTGCGTGCCGGAACTCCTCGACCGTGCGGAAGCCGAAGAGGGCATCGTTCACAGCGGCCTGGTAGTCCGCCGGCCGGCCCACCACCGGATTGGCGCCCAGCGCCTCCTCCAGCTCCGCGCGGGTTAGCGGCGCGCCACTTTCCAGGTTCACCAGCGGTACGTCGATTCCGACGCGGCGGCCGTCGCGAACGACGAACCCCCAGAACTCGGAGTCGACCTGCGAGGCCCCGACGCGGCGGCCGTGTAGCCCGATGCCGATAGTGCGGTACTCCCCGGTCCGCGGATGACGGAACTCCAGCGCGGCGTAACCGATCCGCTCCTCGTACCAGAAGTCGGAGTCGGAAGTCGCCTCCGAGGCGCCGACGACGTAGTAATCGGCGTTGCGGCCGTCCCCGCCGAAGGTGTCCAGGCGGTGCCGCCGCTTGTCACCGTCGAAGATCAGGGGGACCACTGTGGTGAGCAGGAGGGACTTTCCCGCCATGTTCGGGCCGCGGAATAGCTGCCATCCTCGCCCGAAGTAGAACTCCTGCTGGTCCCACAGCCACCAGTTGACCACCAGAAGCCGGTGCGGCCGCCAGCGCTCGCCTCCCTCGTCCACTCGGAGGAGGTGGTCCAGCATCTCCGCAGACGGGCGCCGGAAGTCCGGAAGCATTGAGACGGTCTCGTCCATCGGATCAGTCCTCACGCATGTCCAGTCCCTCGCCATGCTCCCGGTAGACGCCGGAGAAGCGGGCGGCGAGGGGCATCACCGTTACGTAGCCGTCGCGGTCCGGGCCCTGGAGCATGTCCCAGTCGCGCAGCTCGCTGAGCAGCGCCTCCGCGAGCGCCTCCAGCTTGTGCGCGTTCAGGCCCACGCCCCAGTTGTTTCCCCACCGCGTCCGCACCTCGAGCACCTGCGTTTCGAACGCCGCCTGGGGAAGGGTGATGCACTCGTGGGCGTCGGCCGTCAGGACGCCGGTCTGCACCTGCTCCCGCAGGTGACCGCCGAGCAGGAGGGCGGCGTGGGAGAGCGCCGACCGTGCGGGGAACACGCGCCGGCCCACGGCGTCGGCGATCGGCCGCAGGAGCGCCGCATACCCGCTGGTCATCTCCAACTCCCACCCGAATTGCTCCGCGATGTCGCGGGCCACGGATTCGCGGCGGTCGCGACGGCTGAGCCAGGCGAACGCTTCGGGATCGTCGGCTGCGTGCAGGGCGGGGGAGAGGAGGAGCGTGCGGTACACCCGCTCCCGCTCTCCGGCGGTGGACTCCCCACGCTTCAGCGCGTGCGGATCGTCGTCCAGCACGAGCGCGTCGTAAAGGGCGTCGGGGAGGTCGATGTGCAGGTGCTGCGCAACGCCGGTGAACTCGTACAGCGTATCGCCTTCGCGTGAGCGCACCCAGGTGGACAGTTCGCCGTTTACCGTCCGCAGCGCCCCCATCGCCTCCAGCGCCCGAATGGCCCGCTCCAGGGAATCGCGGTGCGGCCGCAGCTTCCAGTCGAGCCGCGCCGCTCCGTCGTCGTCGGTCGCCTGGAGCGGAATCTCCTCCACCAGCTCTGAGAGGATGAACTGCTCCGCCTCCGTCTTCTCACCGAACCACAGCACCCAAGCCAGCAGCTCGTAATCCAGCGGCGACTGGAGGGGAGCGATCCCCTGGCCGGAGCCGGCGCGCGCAGGGGTCTTGACCAGCCGCGCCACGCCGTGGCTGTCGATGAGCTGCCAGCCGGGGTTCTCCGCGAACCAGGCGCGCAGCTCGTCCAGGCGTCCACGGACGCGGTTGTACGCGGCGCGATCCGTGGCCCTGGTGATCGCGACGCGGTCTACCAGGTCCACGTACGGGCGGTGCTGCTCGGGGGTGCGGTCGCTCCGGCTCACACGTCCCCGTCGGTGGCGGGAAGCAGGGTGGCGCGCGGTCCGAAGACCACGCCGTCGGGTGCGGCCATGTCTCCCGGCGGCTCTCTCTCGGCGGGGAGCACCAGCCGCAGGCGGGTGCCGTCGGGCCCCACGGCCGTGCGATCCGGGGAGGTGAGGCACTCCCCCACCAGCGCCAGGAGGCGGTCGCGGACGGCGGGGTCGTCCACCCGTAGCCCCGCCAACTCCACGGCGCCGCCGGTGAAGATCCGCGCCCACGCGATCGCTTCCCGCTGCTCGCGGCGAATCTGCGCCTCGATGATCTTCGCTTGGTCCTCGCGCGAGTCGCGCACCTTCGCGCCAGCGCCGAGCTGCCGGCGCGCACCGCGGCGGATCCGCTTCAGCGCCACCTCCTGCGACGGCTGGAGCCAGACCGGGGTGCCGGACGCCATCTCGTGCGCGTCCAGAGAGCCCTGGATGTGGCGCGAGAGCACGCATCCCAACGACCGTGCGGCGAGCCGGTGGGCATCGGCGGCCTCCGGGCAGGCCGCGAAGGCGCGCGCGAGCCGCTCCAGGTCCCGCGCCCGGCTCACTCCCACACGATGGCGGTCCACCACCCGCTGGTTATGACGGACCACCAGCCGGATGGCGTCTCTCGTGGTGTCCTTCAGGCGATCAGCGCCCTCCCCGGGACGGAACCAGTCCGCGACTCCGCGCACCTGCCGCTCCAGCTTCTCGCGTACCATATCCGGCGAGCTGGTCCCGGCGGCATCGGCCAGGTGTTCCATGCGGTAGCGCGTGACGAGGCCGATCAGCACGCGATCGGAGCCGTGCTCCTCCAGCCGGCGGAAGAGATGATGGATCCGCGGGGCCAGCGCGCTGAGCTGAAGGATGAATGATTCGAGGTTGCGCAGGAGCACGTCCTTGTACGCCAGGAAGTCGTTCGTGCGGTTCAGGTCCTGCGGACGGGCGGCGCCGAGGGCGTGGTGGAAGTCCACGGCACCGGTGCGGAGCTGCTCGAAGAGGCGGAAGGCGTCGTCCCAGGGGGACCAGACCCGCTGGCGGAGGAATTCCTCGGATGGCCGGTCGGGAACGGTCTCCTCCAGTGTGTGCCGGAGTCCGTCCAGCGCGGCTGAGAGCCGCTCCAGGAGGCTGGCGTCCAGCGCGCCGCCCCCGGCCTCGTCGCGGTCTAGCATCCGCGTGAGGCGGTCGAGCGCGACGGTCCGCTCGCGGACATGGTAGACCTGCCGTCGGCGCTTGAACTCCTCCACCGTCCGCGCACGGGAACGGTCGTGGTCCGGCAGCAGGTTCTCCCAGGCCACGAGCTGGGCGAGATCCGAATCCGCCTGCTCGGGCGTGTAGGCGGGATCGTGGACGGTGCGGACCAGCTCAACGATTTCTTCCGCCGCCAGCCAGTCGCGCTGCCGCTCCTCCATCTGGTCGCAGAAGTAGCGGACGATCAGCCGATAGCGGGCGGTGTTCCGGTCCGCGGTGAGGAACCGTGCGTCGTCGACGCTCTCCCGGAGCGCGGGGTCGCGATACCGGTTCGAATTCGGCTCGTGGAGCACGGCGGGTCAGGCGGCCGGGTTCAAGAACCGCCGCCAGTCGCCTTTCACCAGCACTTCCGCGGGTGGTGCGAGCCGCTGCGGGAAACGTCCCGTCATCGTAACGCCCAGGAACATCACGGACCGGGTGAGCCCCAGGTACAGATAGCGCATCGGCAGGTCCCCGCCCTTCGGTTCAGGGGCTCGAAATCCATCAGGAACACGGCGTGGAACTCCAGCCCCTTGTGTGCTCCACCGCGAAGACGCGCACCTGGTCTCCCACGCCCAGTGAACGGGAGACGAGAACGGCGGCGGCTCCTTTATCGCGATCTCGTAGAGGATCCCCGCAACGGAGCAGGGCATGGCTCTACCGGTAGATGCGGTCGAGGGTGTGCACCGCCGCATCCGACGCGGACGCGTGCACCTCCTCCCACTGCCGCAGCCCATTCACCGTCACCCGCTGCATCAGGTCGCCAGACATGCAGAAGGACCGAGGGTGGATGTTCGATCAGGAGGGAGCGGAGCAGCGATCGACCGGATTGGCACCGGCGCGCACCTTTGGAAACATCTTACGTCGAAAGGAACACCAACGGAAGGGGGGATAGCGAGGTAACCATTACGAGGGTGGATCTATCATATCATATCCCTTGCTTATTCACCACGTGTCCATAACTAGCAACTGCGTAACTGCTATACTCCAATCAGAGTGACTAGTCCGAGTTCGACCGCAGCGCCACTGGAAGCTCAGACAGGCGGCTCAGCATTGGCCGCGGTGCAACGCAGGGTGCGAATCTTTGATTCGAGCTACGCGAATATTGTCGCCGCTGCGGACCAGCTCATGAGGTGATCACCGACGCGGTGGAGGCCCACGCCCAGCCGCTCGTAGTCATTGACTCCTCGAACTGCGCAGGCCTGTGGGGCTGGCTCACCGACCGGGAGCTGCGCACCACCCGCATCGAGGTCGGGGCGCGCCAGTGGATGGAGCAGGAGTGGAACGGGGCGAGGATCGTTCGGGTCCGCCAGGACTTGGCGCCTGGGATCGTGGAGGACAAGTCGGAGCCGTACGCCGAGAGCGCGACGGACGACGCGCGGCCCGTGGGGATGCTGGAAGCAGATGTGGTCTTGCGGAGGCCGACTAGCGTTTCGGCGCTCTACAGTCTGAACACCCCGTCCTCGGCCGGGTGCGTGGCGTACCTGTCCGTCGGCAACAAGACCCTCCACAAGAACGCCCGAGGGCTGAGCTGCTATCGGAGCACCCGGATCGCGGCGAAGCCGAGTGTCCGGGTGACGGGCGGTGGCGGAGCGTGGGACAGGAGAACGCCGCGGGCAGCGCTCTCCTGCAGATGACTGCGCGCCAGCCGCACGTGGACCAGTGGCCGACGCCGAATCCGCTGGAGATCGTGGTCGCCCTGCGGCGGGAAGGGGACGATCCGGATCGCAATGACGAACTCGTGGAGTGGCTGCGCTATGGCTTTGGCCACTACGCGGAGTGGACGACGCTCCCCGCGCCGCTCTTCTTTGAGAGAATCATCCGCGAATACATCAGCGGGTTCGCGCTAACGGAGCTCGACAGCCCCGAAGACGAAGGCGTCCTCGAGGACTCGGCCGAGCGGCTGTGACCTGGACATTCGCATGTTCTCGGCAGGCCGCGCCACGTCAGCATAGCGGCGTGGTCCCAGGTTCTCTTCCTGATCGGTACTGTCTACGCGGCAAACGGCATGGACGTCTACACACCGGTCGAAAACCGCGGTTGTACATAGATCTTGATCTTCATACGTGCGCAGGGGCCGGTCTCGTCGACCGGCCCCTGCTTTGTTCCCCACATTTCTCTTGGCGTACCGGATCCGCCGAGTGCGAGAGCACATTAAAGTCTGTCAGTTCTGTGCCGGGACGAGGATCAGCAGCCGTTCCACGTCAGCGGGCGTGCGATGGCCCGCCCGCAGGTCAGGGGCAAGCGCCGCCAGCGGTTCGACGCGTACACGCGCTTCCTCCAGCGGTTCGCGGCTGTCCGGATAACCTTCGTGCGCAAGGAACTCACGGAACGCGGCCAGTGTGTTGTGCCGGAACCGGAGCAGTCCGTCTACCGCGGCGAGCAGCCGCTTGAGATCACCATTCACCTCCTGGCCCTTCTCCTTCACGTCCATGAACCCTGGCTGATGGCGCCCGATCGTTCGAGCACCTCGCGGTCCACTTGGCGCCCCCGACCATGCGGCGAGCATCCAACAGCCGCTCCATGGCGTCCGCGAGCGCCCTGGCGTTGTGTAGCGGCTCTCTCCGCCCCCAGCAAGGCGGGTACGCGGAAGCCATCAGCATAATCTCACTGGTCTTCGTATCCGGTCGGGCGGGCTCAGATGACTGGGGTTATCATGAGAAAAAGGTTGACGGCTGGCGTACATCAGGACAGAATGTCTTCAAGTGGATAGAGTGGGGGCCGTGAATGATATAGTATTCCCGCCTCTTAGAGTGTGTTTAAGAATCTCTCTGGAGCTTGATTTCCTGAGGGAGGCGCCGCTCCGAACCTGCTGATACGGAGGCACTTTGGCGCCGACCGAAGGATCTCGCCGGCAGCACCGAGGGTTTGGATCAGTGGCGCGAGGCCAGCCCCACGATGGCCGAGACGAGATCCTTCGGTCGGGCGCAAACGGTTGACTTGGCTTACGGTTCCAGGTGTGCGCTCCCTCAGGAAATCAAGGCGCTTCAATCAAGAGCCAGGATTCTTAACAAGCTCTTACTGGCAAATCGGCGAACTGCGTCCCGCACTCCGCTAGTCCGGTTGCCGACCGCATGATCGTCCACCCCATCCTTCATATCGGATGTCAACGACACCTTCACCGCTGCAATTGGAAGAGGTACTGGATTTCGTCCGCGAAGTCTTTCGCGATCGCAAAGGGAGAGGAGGTCTCAATCTCCTGAGTGACGTGTCGGCCGAGGGCGCCGACGTCCTGCTCGACGGGACGCTCTTCTGGGTCCCAGTCACGACGCTCGACGATCGGGATGCGGCGCTGCATCTCTTCGTCAACCCGGGAGTGCTCGGCACCGCACTGTGGAACCAAGAACTACAGACCCTTATCCGGTTCAACGCCCAACGCCACCCGGCACTTCCGCGCATCCTACGCGGCGCCAGCCGCCGAACTCCCGGACGAGGGGGTCAGATCAAGGATTTCGCCTTCAGCCTGACCGACCTCTGGCCGGACACCCTGTGCACGCCCGGAGTGTTTGAGGTGCTCCAGGCCCAGCGGTCGAATTCGCTGCGCCAACTGGGAATGCTGGCAGAGGGACTCTCGCTGCTCGCCGCCGATGGGTTCCTGCACCGGAATCTCTGGGAAAAGACGATCCAGGTAAGGACTAACGAGACAACGGAGCTCCTCGAACTGCGGCTTTCCCGGTTCGAGATGAGCCTCTGGCAGGCGAACCTCCTGCGCCGCTCCACCATGCAAGATCGCGGAGGGGCCAGGGAAGCGGTCGCTCGGTACGTGGGTCAGGGGCGGTCGGCTCTCGCGTGCTCGCCGAGGGAGCGTCTCGACACGCTGTTCGGACATCCTGCCCGGGATCCGGAAGAGCCCCGCGGGGATGTCTATTCGCTGGGCGTCCTGGCATTTCAGTGGTTCATCGAGCCCTTGGACGGGGACCTTCTGCGGCGCGCGTTCCCCGAGCAGGCTCCTGGTGCTCCGCTCCCTTATGGGTATGACCAAGCCGCATGGTCGGAACTCCACGGCTGGATGTGGAGACGCATACAGCAGTGTTCTTCCGCCCAACTACCAGCGCCCCTGCGGCAACTGCTTGAGGGGATGCTCCCCGAAAGGCCGCGCAACCGGCTCCTCGCGTCCGAGGTGGCCGCACACGTCGGCGCCAACTACGAAGCTATCATCGCGGGGTTCGGATACACGCAGCCGACGCGTCCCTACATGGTTTCGATCATCCGCCGCGAGTGGGATAAGACCGCTCTCCCGTGGGGCTGGATCGGGCGCTCCGGCGAAGACCCCGTTGGGTTCACGGAGTTGAAGACGTTCATTGAGCGGGACCTGCGAGGGGCGAGCTTCGAATTCTTCCCAGGTGGATACGCGGAAGTCAGCGGCGAAACCTCGCTGGCCGCCAAGGCGGCCCAGTACGTCGCGATCGGGCACCAAGGAATTTATTTCGGGCAACCGCACAAGCAGCACGCGGGCTACGGATCGTCCCGTTCCGAGAGGGTGGTCCCCGAGGTGCTAATCCTGAAGTACGTGCTGAACATCGCCAGGGACGGGCACAA
The DNA here is from genome assembly GCF_036387355.1 of Longimicrobium sp. Taxonomy (GTDB): domain Bacteria; phylum Gemmatimonadota; class Gemmatimonadetes; order Longimicrobiales; family Longimicrobiaceae; genus Longimicrobium. Next base: position 31,258 of record NZ_DASVTX010000519.1, on the reverse strand, counting down.
GTATCCCCGTTCTCCGGTACGTCGGGCGCTGCCACCGATCGAGGTCGTCTCCTCCGACGCTGCCGTGCTGCGGCGGGACTTGGGCGCCTATCCCAAATGGGACCCGCTGCTTGTAGATGTCCGCCAAAGGCCGGCCACACTCACGAACCAGCAGACGTTCCAAGACGCGCTGGACTTCTTCCTCCAGCTGCGGGAGACGGAGCTAGACTGCAGGCAGTACGCCTTCAAGTGCGAGCAGGGGGAGGGTGAGTTCGCGACGTTGGCTTTCGATGAGGTTAGGGATGCGGCTCGACTTCGCCGCTCGGCCGTGGCATCCCTCGTCGCGAACTCAGAGCGCAGACGCCCGCGGTTCGGCGACTTCTTCGGTGCGTTGGCCGAGAGCGAAGAGGGCCTGATCATGCGGTGGAGGCTTGACGTCGACGGTGCCCCGGAGCGAAAGCCCACCACTCAGGGGACCGTGTCGGTAGAGGGGCGGCTGGGGCCGCAGCGGATCCGGGTGATGGTGAAGGGCGGTAATCCCGTACTCCCTGGGGAAGGGTGGCTCGAGCCGGAAGCGGATAATGGAGAGCGTGTCTCGCTCCGCCGCCAGCAGGAGGCCAAAGCCGTGCTCACCGAGCGCGCAGGCCTGATTAGCAGTCTCCTCGACCCCGCTGTGCTCGCGGACAGGTCGGGGCGCTGGAGGGGAGTTGCCGGGGAGATCATGGGCCGCAGCCGGAGGCGATACCGGAAGCTGCGCGGGATCGCTCCGCAGGTGCTGCGGGACCTGCTCGACAGCGAGCCAATCTATGCGCTGCAGGGCCCTCCGGGAACGGGCAAGACGACGATCGCGGCCCGCGCCGTGCGCGCGCTCCTGCGCACGCATCCAGCCGCGCGAATCCTCGTCTCTTCGCAGTCCCACTACGCGCTGGACAACCTGGCTGAGAAGGTTTACGAGTACATCTCCGACGAGCCGAAAGTGGACGTGATCCGGATCGCGTCGGAGCAGACCACCGACCGCGTCGGGACCGAGGTGCGGCACCTGCTTCCCGAAGTGCTGGCGCCGAAAGAAATCGACTCGATCCGGGACGAATGCGCGAGGAACGCCAGGCGCGGACGACGAGAGCTGCTCGCAAACTGGATCGCGGTGCTGACCAGCGATGCCGGACGCATGGAGTTCGAGGACCGCCTGCGCTGGAGCGCGAGCGTGGTCTTCGCGACATGTGCGATGTGCCACGAGCGGCAGCTGGGCGTGACCGGGGCGGTCCAGCCGTTCGATTGGATCATCATAGAGGAGGCGGCGAAAGCCTGGCCGACCGAACTGATGATGCCGCTCACGCTCGGGACGAGATGGACGTTGATCGGGGACCACTATCAGCTCCCCGCATACCGTAGAGACGAGGTGAAGCGGATCCTCGACGAGTGCGAGGCGTCGTGGGAGGACGAGTTGAAGACCCATGGAAAGCAGAAGAAGCGGTATATGGCCGTGTTCGAGCTGTTCCGCAGTTTCTTTGAAAACGAAGACCAACAGCCCATACCGCCGCCGCCCGAGGACGACGGCGCACTGCGCAGGCCCGTGGACCAACTGGACACCCAGTTCCGGATGCCGCGCGTGATTGGGGACCTGATCTCGGGGGTGTTCTATCGTGGCAAGCTCGACACCGACCCCGATGCCGATCTCGAGTCGCACGGCTTGGTCTCCCCGCCCGAGTTCCGCGGGCAGAAGCTCGTCTGGATCGACACGTCGGAAGAGGTGGACTGCCGGGAGCGACCCCGCTGGTACAACCGGGGTGAAGCCGAAGTGGTCGCGGCAGTTCTCGAGAAGCTGCGTCCGCACCCGCTGCGCTCCTTGGGTTCGCCGTTACGGAAGCCGGATGAATCGATTGCGATCCTGACGCCTTACAAGGCCCAGCGCTCCACGATTAAGAGTGTTCTGAAACGGCACGAGCTCGAGGAATACGCCGACTACATCCGCACTGTCGATTCCGTACAGGGCCGGGAGGCCGAGATCGTGATTGTGAGCCTGGTCCGAGGCGGCGGCGGACACATAGGGTCGAACCCTCTGGACGCCCTCGGATACCTGCTCAGCACCGAGCGCGTCAACGTCATGTTCTCGCGTGCGAAGAGACTCTTGGTCATAGTCGGGAACCTGCGCCACTTCGAGGCGGCGGTCAGTCGGGAGCATGAGCACGGAACGGATCCGGCGTTCACACACGGCGACGGCATCGAGGCTTGGAGGAAGATCTGCCGGTACGTGCGGGAGCACGCCGATCTGCCGAACTCCCCGGCCAGGCTGCTGGATCCCCGAGCCGTGCGCACGCCTGCCCAACCCCAAGACGCGGTTCCGGTTGAGATCAATGAGTAGCGAAGTGCTGGACCTCTTCATCCCGTGCGAAGTCCTGCGCCTCCGCGCGCGGGTCCGCCCTGACAAGGGCCTAAGCGCGATGCAGCAGCTCGTTCTGGAGGCTGTGGCCGCCGGCGAGCACCGGGTGGACAACCTCCGGGACCTGTTCGCTCTCTCAGAGCGAATGATGCTCGACCTGATTCTGGAGCTCTGGCAGGCATCGCACGTGGTTGTCAACTTGGCCGAAGGCGAGGTGTTCCTTTCGGAACAGGCGCGCACTGCTGTCGAGGCGGGCACAGCCAACGAGTTGGAGCCCGTGCGAGCGGGCGAGCAGTCCCGTAAGGTCATGCGAGAGCTGGTTTCTGGGCACGTCTTACGCGTTCACCGGCGCACCCGCCGCAACCCCAACGCGCTGACCGCGCCCGAGTCGCCTAGCATCGTGCGGGGACAGGTGCCGGAGACAACGCGCCCGGAGCTCCTTCGGGTGCTTAGAGGCCTGCTTGATCGCACTCCCGCCGGACGCGAACAGCAACTGATGAGCGCGGATGTGCTGCACCGGACGATCGACGGCCGTCCCGTCCCGACGGAGCTGCGGTTCATGCACATCCGTGTGCGCTCATCGGTCGCCGTCGGCTACGAGGGCCTAGCCTTCCAGGTGGTGGGACCCTCGAATCTCGCGGCCCGGGTCAGGAACGACATCGCGACCGGTCTCGAACGACTCAGCCGGGAGATGCCCGAACTGCCGGTCTTCAAGCGTCTCCGCGAGCGCTCCAGCGACCAAGGGTTGCGCCCACTTGTGCGGGGGCTTCCGTTCGAGCTGGACCGGCTCCGGCGGGCCGTGGCGAGAATGGACCATTCCGGGGCAGGGACGATGGACGACGTCCACGAGCGCTGCCAAGCGATCGGGGAGCAGATCCTCGACTTGGCGCGTCAACGCCTGGATGATCGCGTCGATGTGGAAGTCCTCGCGGGCGCCGACCAGTTCCTGGCCGCGGCCCGGCGTGCCCTGCGTGAAGCGAAACGGCAGGTCGTTCTCGTTTGTCCCTGGGTGCACGCGGAAACGTTCGAACGGTTCTCGCACGACCTGAAGGAAGTGCTGCAGGCCCGGCGCCTGGACGTTTTCCTGCTCTGGGGATTCCATCCGAATGACCGCCTAAGCGAGGAGTTCGCTCGCGGGCTCACGGCGCTGAGCAAGGGCGGGCTGAGGGGGGCGCTGTATTGGGAGTGGCTACCCGCACGGACGCACGCCAAGCTGATCCTGCGCGACGGCGACCTCGCGATCGTAGGGAGCTTCAACTACCTGAACGCCCGGGCTCACCCCCCCGCCGCGGAAATCGCGGTAACGGTCCGCTCGGCGGACGGGCGTCCATGCGCCCCCGTACTCGAGATGATCGACTGGGCCCGGACGGTCTTCAACGACCCCGTTACCGCGGCCGCACTGCTTTCCGCCGCGGACTCGTTCGACACGAGCGGCGAAGCGGTCACGGACCCGCCCGTTCCCGTTCCGGTGCATATGCCCCCCGCACCGGGTCTCGCGTCCGCCGTGGATGACAACAGCGAGTCGGCGCAGGTCCTGGTACGGAGTTGGGCGCAGGCTTGGCGCAGCACCCTCGAGCGGATTGAGGCGCTGGCACAATGGCCCGGTACGTACTGCCGTCCCGTGATGGACGGCGACCACACGGTCCTCCTCTGGACCGCCCTGCGGAACGCGCGCCACCGTCTCGTGATCGCATCCGACAAGCTGACGTCCGACGTAGTGGACGAGCGCTTGGTGGCGGAGATCGAGTCGACGGTGCGGAGCGGCGTACGCACGGCGTTCGTGTTCCAGCACCCCACGGCGGAGGCCGGTGCGCGGCTCGAGCGGTTGCGAGCAGCGTACCCGGATTCGGTCGTCGTCATTCCCGCCCGCTCGCATGCGAAGGCCCTGATCTGGGACGACAACGCGGTGGTTTCGAGCTTCAACTTCCTCTCGTTTGAGGGTGACTATTCTGGCCCGGATCGGTACCGGGTTCGCTCCGAGGTCGGCGCTCACATCCAGGGCCGGGAGGCCAGCGACCGGGTGCTGTCGGCCATCATCGACCAGGTTGTCGAGAATGGCGCGGCCGTCAAGGCCCTCTTGGACTACACGCCCCCGAAGCCGGTCGGTGTGCCGGACGAAGTGGCGCCGGTCCACAGGCTGCTTGCAGAACTTCTTTCTGCCGGGAGCGACAGGCAGGACCGGATCGCCGTGCTGCGCGCTTTTGCGCGGTCGGTTACCAGTGACGAACTCTGGCATGGACTTGCCGTCCTCGACGCGGCGGGGCTCCAGCCCGAGGAAGTGGATCTTGCCGCGACCGCGTTCTTGCTGGAAGCAGGCGAGCTGTTGACAGAGGATGCATGGCACTGGCTCCTGCGATTGGCCGAACGCGCGTGGCATCACGAGCGACTCCTGCCAGCGACGACATTCATCTCCATGCTGGAGGACAGGCGACCCTCTCCAACCTTGCCACCTCCGTGGATTGCGGAGCTGACGGCGCTGGTCTACGCCGGGGCGCCGGAAGCGGCGCTCCAGGCACGGTTCGCCACCGCAAAGCAGCGGCTTTGCCACATGGATGCGTCGGAAGTCGAATGCGCTGTGCTCATTGCCGCAGTCGCGGTTGCAGAGCACGGCTCTCCTTCTGCCCTCGATCTACTGCAGCAAGTGTCTGCTCCTCCCGAACTCGAGCCGCTCGTGCTCGAGCTAACGCAGTTCTGGCAGACCTACGGAATTCCGGTCCCAGTTGAACAGATGGCCCGGATCGTCGAGGTGGCGCGAGACACCACGGCCGCGGAGGCGTTCAGGGGCTCAGCGCTGTCGGCCTATCATCAGGCTATTTCCGCCCGGATGGAACTGCCGTTCGGGCAGCGGACCGCGACCGCCCTGTTCGGTCCGGAGCTGGTGGGTCGGCTGAAGCAGATGCTGGAGAATCGAGAAGTGGAGCGTGCCCGTGCTTGGCTCACCGCCCACTCCGGCCGTCAAGCCCGGGAAGAGCTCGTGAACCGTGCCGCTCAACTCGCAGACGGTCCGGCAGCGGTCTTCATAGGGTACCGGCGTGACCAACTTCTCTCGAGGTTGCAACGGATCCTCGAGCCTGCGCAATCCTGGGTGGATTCGGTTCCACCTCCAGCAGACGGGCGTGGCGCCTATTTCTTGAACGGTGCGGCCCAGATGGGCCTGAGGTGGTCCGAGTATCGTTCCAGTCTCGCTGACCTAGAACGCTCCCGGGCGGAGTCCAGGCAAGCATCGGCTCCGCTGTTCCGGCGGGTCGCCAGCCTAGTGGCCGCTGCCACTGAATACGCAAGGATCTGTAAGCATGCAGACGATCGCGGATGACGTGGTGCTTGCCTGGGCCCCGCGCCTATGGAAGATGCCCAGGATCTTTGCGCGCGTCATGGTTACCGGCGAGAGCGTAAGCCGGGCCGAGATGATGCGTGCCGTACTTGAGTCCTCGCTGCGGACCCTGACGGAGGAACAGGCGTTCGACCAGCTGGTCGCGGAGGGCGAGTTCACGGCCGCGCAGGAGATGCTTCCGATCCTGGAGCAGGCGGGCGTGGAGTTGAAGGATCCCCAGCGGCGGCTGACCGACCATCAGGCGCGGAGTCTTCACTATTTGCGCGCGGACATCGCCGGTTTGCGGGAGCGGGGGAAGCGCCTGGGGGCTCCATTGCCCAGTGAGTTCGAGACAAGGCTCGACGAGGCGGAATCCGCGTCGACGCGCCGCGCGGCGGTCGCGGCCGAAGCGCTCGATTCGGCTGTTCGGATCCTGGTGGAGGCCGAGGGGAGTGAGGTCGGGACGCTCCGGGCCGAGTTGATGCGGCTACGTGAATGCGAGCAGGACGGCACGGCCTGGGTCGTGGAGGGCGTACAGCGCGCGCTGGACAGCCTGCCGCCCGATATTCCCCTCGCGCGCCGGCTCTTGCGCGACCGGGAATTCCGCCACAGGGATGTGTTACGGGACATCCCGCTTCCGCGCCCGCCTTTCCCCCGCGGAGTCAGCGACGAGCAGGCGCTACGCTGGTTTCAGGGCGACGATGAGGATCTGCTGCCGCGAAGCTTCCATGCGCAGTGGGCGATCCCGCCCGGCGATGCGGACGGCGCGGCGCTGCTGGAAGCGACCGCCGCATTGCTGGACAAGCGCGCCACGCCAGATGCGTCCGCCGTTTCGGCCATGGTCGCAGCCCTAGAACGATGCCTCGGGAGCGATCCGCTTGGTATAGCCCCCGAGGTGCGGTTCGAGCGGGGCGCCTGGGTCGGCTGCCTTCGCCGCCTGGCAGGACACGGGCTCCAAACCTTTCCAGGGACGGCTTATCCCCAAGGCGTTTCCTTTGTCGTTGCTGCCGAAACGCGCAACATGCTGCTACCGCAAGTGGCAGCGGACGCCAGTCCCAGGACCGAAGGACCTGCCGGTCAATTCGTTGCTGGAGGCTCGCTTTACCTCCACTTCGGCCCCCGTCCTCCCGCATGGCCCGAGCAACTCGCGGTTCCCCTCACCTCGCGCACGATCTTCGCGCTTTTGGGTGATCCAGACCGCGGTTACAACCTGCGGCGTGAGGTGGGGAGTTCAATCCCGGTCGAACGCATCTTCCCACGGCCGCTTCCGCCTCCCGACGGAAGCTTTGTCGTGGGGAGAAGCCTGGAGCAGGCACGGTTCGCGGCGGATCACCGTCCGCTCCTCCTCCTCGGTTCCTCCGGGTCCGGGCGAAGCGCGCTTCTCCACTGGGCATGCGAGACTGCGCGCACAGAGGGGTGGACCGTGCGTTTCTGTCAGGGCCGCGATATCACAGGTGACGACGGAGCGCTGCCGGCTTCCGTGCCTGGCATGGAGGCTTGGCCGTCCCGAGCGGGTCCTTCACCTGCGGCCGAGCCGTCCAGCCCGCCGCTCCTGCTCGTTGTCGACGACCTGGACGCATTACCCGACCACGTTGCGACCCAGCTGCTCGAGACACTCGCGGAGATGCAGCGGTTGAACGGAGCGAGGCTACGCTGCTTGGTCACCGCGCATCCGGCTTTCACCTGGAGGGTCGCCGTCCCTGCCGGTATCGAACCGCTTTCCCTCCCTCCCTTGTCCATTGGGGCCGTGCGCGAGATCGCTGCTTGGACGTTCGACGTGTACGGTATCGAGCCGGAGGTCCCGGGAGTGCTGGACCAAGTTGCCTTCCTCTCGGACGGCCACCCTGGCCTGCTTCAGTTGCTGCTATGGAGCATCTTCCAGAAGATGAATCGCCGGCAGCCCGGAACGATTGTCTTGCTCACGCAGCAGATGGTACGATCAGCTTTCGAATGCGGTGAGTTCCGGGAGAGCGCGCGAAAGCTTCTCCTGGAGGATTCTCTTGGTTCCGCGACGATGCGTGCCGCGCTCGGCGCGCTCCTGCTCGGGCAGCAGCTGTCTCCGGGCGAGCTCCTGGATGTCGTCGGATTGACCGAGCTGACCGGCCCGTCAGCGATGTCGTCCCAGGAGATGTCTACTTCGCTCGCGGCGCTGGAGTCGGTGTCGCTCGCACGATCCGAGTCTGCCATGTGGTCCGTGCCGATGGGGGGAATCGGCATGCTCCTGCTCGACTGGGTTCCCGAACCAGTAGAATACGTCGAACAGGCGCTGGTCGAGGTCGCGGCGGAACGTAACCACCGCTAAAGGCGTGGAATTGGTACGAGCGGTTGCATCCAGCTCTGAGCGTACGCATGCGCCCATCTCCAGCACCCGCTCGCTCCAGATCTGCTGAAAGGCATGGATGTCCACACCAGACGCGAAGACTTGGGCGGAACGGTACCGACAGCTTCGGCCCGCGGTCAAACAGGGTACTCGGACGGTGCACGCGCATCTCCGGAAGCTCTTAACGGCGCAGCGGATCAGGGTGCTGTACACCGCGGGCCGTGCGAAGTCCGTCAGGAGCTTTTACAGAAAAATCTCTGGGCGAAATAAGCAGTACGTGGATCCGTTGGGCCAGGTTACCGATCTGTGCGGGCTCCGGGTCGTGACGTACCACCTGGAAGAAGCCGAAGCCGTCGCGGCTCTCGTACGCGATCATTTCGACATCGACCTGGAGAACTCGGTCGATAAGTGGAAGCCCGTGGACCCCGACCGATTCGGATATAGATCGATTCACTACGTTGTGCGGATCGACCCATCGCGACTCGAATTCCGCGGATCGCCGCGGATGTCGGCCGAGATCCAAATTCGAACAATCCTGCAGCACGCATGGGCGGAGATCGATCACCTGGTCCGCTACAAGTCGCACAGCGCTGTTTCTGAGCCACTGCAGCGCGATCTCTTTCGCCTAAGCGCACTCCTTGAGCTCGGCGACCTGGAGTTCTCACGGATCCGGGAAGCCTTCTTGGCCCGGATGCAAGCGCACAGGGAGCGGGTCCGAAACGGAGCGTTGGATATCGTGCTCGATATCGAGTCTCTGCGCGCCTATCTGCAGGAAACCGGGATTCACCGTGTGCTTGCCGAGGAGGCCCGGTCCGCCGGGTTCCGGCCCTATGTTTCCGAAGTAGGCTTCGGGGGGGATGATGACGCGGTGAGCTCGTTGCTCCTCCTTGCGAAAGAACTCGGCCTGAAAACCGTTCGGGCACTCCATGATGAACTTCAAAACTCGAGGTCAAGTGCTCGGTTCATTCTAGAGTATGTCGAAAACGCTTCCGAGGACTTCGGATTTATTCCGGTGGCAAACCCGTACGAGGTCTTAATGATCCTCCTCCTCTACCAGAGACGTGATAGTACCACCCCAGCCCTGATCCACGGGCTTGGTTTCCCGAGCGAGCTCGGCGACGCCATCGTTCTCGCCACGACCCGCATGTAGCTAGGTCTGTGATCGGGCGTTCGTTCCTTCCGGCTCCCTCTTGTTCGATATGACTTTATCCCGCGACTTGTATTCGCAGTTGATCGCGCTGGCAAACGAAGCTGCAAACCGCAGCGATTGGGCGACTGCTCACAGGTACGCTGCGGATGCCGTTCGATGGTGTCGAGAGCACTTGGAGCGGCGGCATCCTGAGCTCGCAAATGCCTTGGTGCGGCTTGCCTATGCCGAGAGTGCGCTAGAGAACCCGCCCGTCATGGAAGTTCGCCGCCGCGTGCAGTGGGGTTTCGCAGTGCACTTACGCGAAGCGGTGAGCATTCGGCGTAAAACCCTTGGGAAACACCACCCAGCGGTAGCCGAGGCCCTGCTACAGCTTGCGACCACTCTTTACCAACGCAGGAGTTTCGCGGAAAGTGTCCAGCCCTACCGTGAGTACTTGACCATCGTGCGGGCCACGGCGGGTAAGAAACACCCGGCCGTCGCGGCGACCCTGGGCGCGCTCGCTGTAGCCCACCACTCACAATCCGAGCCCGAGAAAGCAGAACGGCTGTACCGACGCGCACTAGGTATCTGGGCGGCCTACCCAGACCATCCGGAGGCAGCTACGACTTTCTCGAACTATGGCCAACTGCGTTTCGCGAGAGGGGACTTCGCCGCTGCCCGCGAGGCATTCGGCCAAGCGTTGTCGATTCGGCGAGCCGCCCTTGGTGAGGCGCCCCCAGCAGTCGTTTCGGACTTGCTGAACCTTGCTGCGGCTGCTCGCATGATGCGCGCGTTCCGGGACTCGGCGCGACTTTACCGCGAGGCGCTCGCGCTGCAGCAGTCCATGGTGGGGGTGGCGCATCCAGCCATCGCGGATACGCTGCACTGGCTCGGCCTCTCTCTGGTGGCGGATGGATGCGCCGAAGAGGCGATGGAGGCTATGTGCGCTGCCGTTGCCGTAGATCGACAGTGCTGGAACGTGGTGGATACCGGAAGCAATCCCACCGAGCGCCGGCAACTCGCCTATGGAATGATCCGGCGGTCACAGGCACTGGTGATGTTGGTCTTCGAGAATTTCCAGGGCCGACCGGAACGCGTCGCGGAGGCATTCGAGGCCCTCGTGATGCGGAAGGAAATAACGCTTACGCTCGCACGTCCTACCCTGCGTTCCGCGGAGCCGGAATCGGCCTTGGCAGCGCAAGCTTTCGGAGTTACGGCGGGCAAAGGCAGAACTCGCCCATCGCTTTGCCGAAGGTCCTCGCGACCGCGGCTTCGAAGCGTGGGTGGGTCACGCCGAGCGCACCCAGCAGTTGCGGGAACGCGAGGAAGCGCTGGAGCATGAGCTTCGTGCGACAAACCATGCGGTGACCCAACCGAGCCGGGAGTCCGCACTGGCGATTTCCTCCCCGCTCGATGTTCGTCGTCTCGCGCAGACGCTGCCGTCTGGGTCCGCGCTACTTGAGTTCGTGAACCTCCAGGATGCCGTACTGAACTCCGCCGGCACGGGTGCAGCCCGCTATTGTGCGTTTGTCTTTGCGCCCGCTGCTGGTCCCGAGCGCGAGTCGTGGGCGCTCGGAGCCGTGGACCTCGGGAGCGCTGCCGATATCGATTCGACCGTTGACGCCTTTCGGGCCTGCATGGGCGGAACGGGTCGCGGTGGACCCTGGCGGGATGCGTACGGCAGCATACGGGGGAAACCCCCAGCCTGGGACGCGGCGGGCACGGCGCTGCGTGAGCGATTGTGGGATCCCCTCGTCTCGCATGTGGGCTCCGCGAGCCACCTCTTCATCAGTCTGGACAACCGCCTGCTTCACCTACCACTAGGGGTGCTTCCGACGGGGGAGGGCCGATGCCTCTTGGAGGAACACTCATTCACGTACTTGGCGACTGCGGCGGATCTGCTGCGTTGGGTTGGCGCTGCCGACTGGAAAGCCGGGCTCGACGTGGTCGTGGCGGCTCCCAATTTCAATTTGGGTATGCGCCGAGAGGACGAGGGAGCGGCGCGCAATGCGGTTTTCTCGGAATTGGGTAGTGCGCAAAGGGAAGGGAAAGAGGTCGCGGAACTGCTCGGCGTCACCCCGTTGCTGGGCAGCCGGGCGCTGAAAACGCTGGTCCGGGAGTTCCGCGCTCCACGGATTCTCCACGTTGCGACGCACGGATTCTTCTTCGGCGTGTTGGGCAGAGAAATGGAAGCAAGCTACGCTGCTGGACTGAAACCTCCCCCGCTAGGGGATCGGTTGCGCAGGATTGCCAGTGGCAGTTTTGGGTTCGCGCGGCAGTCAGGACTCGCTCTCGCTGGGGCGAACACTTGGCTTTCTCACGGGGAGCCTCCTCCTGAAGCGGAGAACGGATTATTGACGGCAGCCGACATCGCCGGCCTCGACCTGACCGGCACGGAACTCGTTGTCCTCTCCGCGTGCGACACGGGCCTGGGCCATGTAGACCGTCCCGAGGCCGTCGTGGGTTTGCGCGGCGCGATCACAGCCGCGGGAGCCCGGACGATCATCACCAGTCTCTGGAAGGTGCCGGACCGGGAAACCCGGGCGTTGATGCTGGAATTCTATAGGCAATTGCTTGCCGGGGCTGGAAGGTCCGAGGCGCTCCGCCTCGCGCAACTCGCGATCAAGGGGGCCCGGCCCCCTCCCAGGTACTGGGGGGCGTTCATATGCCAGGGGGATCCCGCGCCGCTGCGGGCTGCCGCCAAACCGGGCTTCCCCGCGTGACGACGAAGTGACGAGCGTGGCAGTGGGCGCAAGCCCGCGCGTCGGAAATCCGGTCACGAACGTTTCCGTGGAAGGCCGGAGAGGGGGTTCGGCGGAAAGTTCTTGGAGGCGCTTGGCGCCCACTTTATGATTCGTGGGCGGCGCATGGTTTCGGCCGATTCCAACCTTGGCTGGTCGCTTCGCCGCGTCGAGTTCCGGCGTGTGGGTTACCGCTTTGTAGCGTGGTCAATCAATCTGTTGGACCATTTTCTATCAGACCTACATGGTACCTCCTGTCGGGACGCGTCACTCAGATACCGTGCCTGCAGGCACCACGAAACGCTGGAAGGGTTGGCTTCGCATCCCGGGGCGGTGGGGTCGAAGGGAGCCGAGCGGCGTGACTTCCGGCCTGTTGGACGACGGGCCCCGTCTGGAACGGGCGGAGGGCCTTTTCGCGAACGACCCGCACATCTTCAATTCCCAGGAGCGCGCGTTTGTCCTAGCCAGCCGCGCACGCCGCAATGAGCTCGCGCGGCGGCGCCGGCGGACGATACGAACGATCGTAACGGTGCTCTTGCTGGCTACCGTAGTGTCGGTGGTTGGTGGTTGGATCGCGTGGGTTCAACGCGGCCGTGCGCTCCGCGAACGCGACATCGCGGACGCTCGGCGCCTGGCTACTCAAGCGCTCTCGACGCTGGAGCGCCACCCGGCTCGGAGCCTGCTTCTGGCGATCGAGGCGATGGGAGTGGCGTATCGTCGCGGAGTACGTGTCGTCGACGCCGAGAACGCGCTCCGGCAGATACTGAGCACCGTCGGTGGAACGGCGCTTAGCGGACACGGGGGACCCATCAACGTGGCCGCCATCAGCCTAGACGGGACGTGGGTAGCGACGGGTGGCGATGACCGCACCGCCCACCTCTGGCGGCTCGGCGCGAACGGCGATGTCCTTGGCACTATCGTTCTGCGGGGCCATGCAGGCCCGGTCACCTTCCTGGCATTCTCGGCCGACCAGCGGTGGCTGGTGACCGGGAATGTACCGCACTATGAAGTACGCAGGTCTGCACTCGGTACCCCCCCTGAAACCCTCACTCTCCAAGTCTGGGATCTCCAGGCGGCAGACCCTTCCCGCTCGGGTCGCGCATTCCCCGTTCCGGTCGACTCCGTCACCTCCGTGGCTGCAAGCGCGGACGGGGAGTGGCTGGCGACCGGGATGGCCACCGGGGAAACAAGGCTCTGGCGTCTCTCCTCGCCGAATCCCACGGAGCGCCCCGTCCTTCTGCGCGGGCATAGCGGCGAAGTGACAAGCGTTGCGCTGAGCGTACGCGGTGAATGGCTGGCGTCCGGAGGCGCAGACCGGGGGGTGAGGGTATGGCGACTGGACCATGGAGCCCCCGTCGATTCATTTACCGTGGGACCCGCAGGGAAGGGACGTGTCTCCGCGCTGGCCTTCGACCCTCGGAACCGCGTCCTCTTCGTGGGAACCGGGCTGCAGGAGACGGGAAACGTGATTGCCCGAAACGGCGATGCCGCGGTGCACCATCTCTCCCTGGAAAGGGGCGGCCAGCGCGTCCGCGTGTCGGTCACCGGTGAGGACGAAGTCACCCGTCTCTCGGTGAGCCCGGACGGTCGCTGGCTTGCGGCCCTCTCTTATACTGGGTTCCCGGCTAACACGCGCCGCGACCGAGCCGCCAAGACCCTTCGAGTCTGGAGCCTGGCGTCGTCCGATACCGCCGCCGTCCGTTCCCTGGCGGGATTGGGTGCCACCACCATCACTGCCGCCTTCTCCACCGATTCCCGCTGGCTCGCGACTGGCGGCTCCGACCGCGCGGTACGCCTCTGGAGGCTGGACGGCTCCGCGCCGCTGCTTCGCCCTATGGAGCTTCGTGGACACGAGAACACGGTTACCGCCGTCCAGTCCAGCGGTCGATGGCTGGTCAGCGGAAGCGCCGACGCGCGGGCACGCGTGTGGCCGATCGATGCCGCGTCTCCGTTTACAGAACCGCGCGTCCTCGACGGACACGGCAACGGGACGCGTGCCGCGGATTTCAGTCATGACGGGCGCTGGCTCGTCACCCTCGGCGGCTTCAACGAACTGCGGATCTGGGATCTCCGGCGGCCTAATCCGTGGCAAGCCCCGGTCCGCCTGCACGAAGGTTCGTACCGGATCCGGAGCGTACGCATGACGCCGGACTCCCGCTGGGTGATCACCGATCTCGATCTCGACGGGGAAACGTTCTTGTGGCGTGTCGGGCACGGAGGAGTGGCGCGTGTCCCGGTGCGCCTGCCGGGGGCTGTGCTCGCGGTAGCTCCAAGCGGACGTTGGGTGGCGACCGGCGGACTGGACCGGCCGACCTACCTGTGGGATCTGGCTTCGGACCGGCCGGAGCAGGGCAGAGAGCCGCTCCGGGTGCGAGTACGCGCCGGTGTCCAACAAATGGTGTTCAGCCCGGATGGGCGCCAGTTGCTCGCGGTCGGGTATGACAGCACGGCCTGGGTGTGGACGACGCAGGAGAACAAGTGGACCGAAGCCCGGTCGCTCGGAACACAGGACCGGTTCGCGCGTTACGCTTTCACCTCGGATGGCAGCCGGCTCGTGGGAGTCGGCCAGGAAGCGGTCCGGCTCCTCTCCCTCAAATCGGCAACCACCACTGCTTCCCGGGTGATCGCGGACTCGGTCATCCCGCTCTTCGACGCCGAGGTGAGCCCCGACGGGCAGTGGCTCCTCACCGGGATGTGGGAGCAAGGCCTCCTGAGCAAAACCGGAGCGGACCGGTGGCTGCGCCTTTACGACCTGGTTAGGGGGCCGCAGGGCGAGCGCTCAACGATCCTGGTGGGACACCGCCACAAGGTGACCGCCGTGGCGTTCAGCGGCGACGGACGCTGGCTGGCGACCGGGAGCGAGGATTCCACAGTGCACCTGCGGGAGCTTCGGCCCGGGAGCGAGGGTGCTCCGCCCATTGTCCTGCGTGGCGCCGAAGCCACGATCCTGGCCCTCCGCTTCAGCCCGGACAGTCGTCGGCTCCTCGCAACGGGACAGGACAACCTCGCCCGGGCGTGGTATGTAGAAGAACCGCAGGAGCCGCCGGTCCTGCTCGCTGGCCACAAGACGGAAGTGGATGTCGTCGAGGTCAGCCCCGACGGCCGCTGGGTGGTGACCGGCGGCGACGACGACGAGGCCCGGCTCTGGAGACTTGATACGCGGCACCTCGTCGAGGTGGCCTGCCGAGTCGCCGGCCGCAACCTGACCCCGGACGAATGGGCGGAGTACCTCCCTTCCCGGAACCCCGCCGCCACCTGTCCCGCGCTCCCCTTCACGGTCGCCGCCGCGCCAACTCCGCGACCCCCGCGCCAGAGGGGCGGCGTGCGGCAGGACGGGATTCCGCTCGCACCAACCCGGCGCAGGACGAGGCGAAAACGCCCTGATCACCTCTTCCTTCATCTCCAGCGTGGAGCCCACCGATGTCCCGACTGTCAGCGGCAAACCGGCACGCCCTGTTGATCGGCATCAACGCTTATCCCCATGTTCGTCCCCTGCGTGGATGCGTCAACGACGCCCGGGCGATGCGGGCGCTCCTCGTGGACCGCTTCGGGTTTCCCGATTCGAACGTCCGGCTCCTCCTCGACGCGGATGCCACGCGCGAAGGGATCCTCGCGGAGATGGACGCGCTGGTGGAGCGCGCCGGCGAGGACGACGTGGTCGTGATGTTCTACGCGGGGCACGGTTCGCAGATGACCGACCGGGAGAACGACGAGCCGGACGGGATGGACGAGACGATCGTAGCGTTCGACAGTGGGCGCGGCGAGCATCCCAACCGCGACATCACTGACGACGAGATCCACGCCAAGCTGGTGCTTCTCGGGCGGAAGACCCCGCACGTGACGCTGATCTTCGACTCCTGCCACTCCGGGACGATCGCACGCGACGCATTCGGCGATATGGGTCGCTCCATTCCAGCGGACGAGCGGCCGCCGGAGGAGCTTCCCCCGTCGCTGGTGGATCCCCTCCTCGCCCAGGGCGGGCATCGCGGGATCGGCCCGAGCGGGTGGCTCCCGATCGGCCCCACCTACCTGTTGATGGCGGGGTGCAGATCCGACCAGAGCGCGTACGAGCACACGGTGCGCGAGGGAGGGGAAGAGGTTGTCCACGGGGCGTTCACGTACTTTCTCGCCAGGGAACTCGCCGACGCCCACCCCGGGAAGCACGTACCGGGACGTCTTCGAGCGCGCGGCGCCACATGTCACGGCGGCCAAGGCGCACCAGCACCCCCAGATGGAGGGTACGCGCAACCGGGAGCTGTTCGGGGTCGATGACCTCGTGCCGGTCCGGTTCGCCGGGGTGACGGCACGGCAGGGCGGCACGGCGACCCTTGCCGTGGGAGCGGCCCACGGCGCGACCAGGGAGGCGTCGTGGGCGGTGTACCCGCAGGGGACCAGGCGAACGGAGGGTGCCCGGCGCCTGGGAACCCTCCGCGTCACACGCGTCGGCGCGCTGGCCTCGGAGGCGGAGGTCGTGGACGAGGAGCCGTCGGGCGCCATCACGTCGGGGTGCCGAGCGGTGGAAGAGGCCGCGCCCGCCGGAGCCGGCGCGTTGCGGGTGGAACTCCAGGTCCCGTCCGGAGCCGACGAGGGGCGGCGCCTGGCAGAGGACATCGAGTCGAACCGTCTGCTCGGCCTCGTTCTGCCCGGCCAGGGCGGCGACGTACGCGTCTACCTGCTTCCGCCGCGTGCCGAGCCGGCGGCCGATGACCCGGTGCCGCAGCTTGGGAGGCTCACGACGCACACCTGGGTGATCATTGGCACCGACGGCGCCGTGCAGGCTCCACCGCGCCCCTCCTCGAGCCCCACGGCGGGTCTGCAGGTCCTGGACGATCTTGAGGTGATCGCTAGGTACAGGAACGCCCTAGAGATCGAGAACCGGGACCCGGCCAACCCGCTCTCTGCCAGCGTGGAGATGGTCCTCCACCGGCGGCTCCCGGACGGTCGCTGGGTACCCGCCCTGCCGGAGCCGGGGGGCGGCATCGCGTACCACGCGGGAGACGTCGTCGGGTTCACGATCACGAACCGGACGGACCGCGACCTCTACGTCACCGTCCTGGACTTCGGGCTTACCTGGCGTATCGGGATGCTGTATCCCCCCGACGGCCGCATCGAGGAGCCGCTCAAGCCGGGTGTGACGGTGCGCGTGGCGATGGACGGGTCCGACGACGGGGCCTTCACGCTGGACTTCCCGGCCGGCTTCCCGTTCGTGCCCACACCGGACGCGCGCCCGAGAGAGGGCGTCGAGTACTTCAAGGCGTTCGTGACCTCGGCGCCGCTCGATCCGGAGCCCCTCCTCCAGGACGCGGTATCCCTGTCCAGGGGGGAGACAGACGGTGCCCACCTCGCCGAGCACCCCGGCGCGGATTCGCCGCTCGGCCGGCTCCTCGCCCTCGCGCTGGCGGGGATGGGGACGCGCGACGTCGTTCGCAAGCGCCGACCGGCCCCCGAGGAGTGGGCGACCGTGACGCACAGGATCGTGCTCCGGGACCCTGCGCCCTCGGTCGAGCTCCCGGGCACGGACACGCCGGTGGTGGTTGGGGCAGTGCGGATCCGCGCAGCGGGGCTGCTCGGCCGGGCCACCGCGACTGAACCTTCCAGTGGCCGGACGCGCGACCTGGAAGCAGTGGCTCCCGGCTTCGAAGCGGTGCTGGAGGCCGAGGGAGTCACGGTGGAGCGTTCCGTGGAGATCGAGCAAGCGCGCGAGGTGGCGCCGGCTTCCCGCAGCACCGCCCAAGGCGAGCCCGCGCTGGAGGTGGAGGTCCCCGGCCCGGGGCCGGGGCTCGGGCAGATGCTGCTCGCGGCCGACGAGGGCGAGGTCCTGACGTGGAACTTCGCGGCCGCTCCGGTCGACGGCGCGCGCGAGGCTCAGGGCGACGGGTGGCGGACGTACAGGGTGCGGCGCGCCGTCCCGGCCGCGGATCCGTCCGTCGGGACTCGCGGGCTCCTGGGAGCCGCCGGGAAAAAGCTCCTCAAGGTGCTGGTCTTTCCCCTGCTGGACCCGCTGATCGGCCGCGTCGGCGAGCACTTCGCGCGAAAGTGGGAGGAAGCTCGGCGCCCGTACCGCGTACGCACCTTCACCCCCGACGATTACGCGCGCCCGGACGGGCGAGAAATCGTGCCGGCGGAATGGGAATCGCTTTCCTCCGGCCGGGCGCTCCTCTTCGTGCACGGTACCTTCAGCCGCGCGCACTCCGCTTTCGGTGCGTTGCCGCTCGACGACGTCCGCCGCTTGCACGAGCTGTACGGCGGACGTGTCTTCGCGCTCGATCACTTCACTCTGTCGGACGATCCTTTCGCGAACGCGCGCTGGTTCCTGTCACGTATCCCGGCGGGACTGACTCTGGACGTGGATATCATCTGCCATTCACGTGGAGGACTGGTTTCGCGGGTGTTGGCCGAGCGGCCGGATGTCGGCCCGGAGGGGTCCGGACGCGTCCGCGCGCACAAGGTGGTGTTCGCCGCCGCCCCCAACGCCGGCACCGTGCTGGCCGACACCCGTCACATGGGCGACATGCTCGACAGCTACACCAATCTGTTGAACTTCCTCCCCGACAACGGGGTGACCGACGTGCTGGAGGGGGTGATCACGGTGGCGAAGCAGCTGGCGGTGGGTGTGGTGGCGGGTCTTCCCGGGCTGCGCTCCATGGTCCCGGATGGCGACTTCGTCCGGCAGCTCAACTCGGGACCGCGAGGCGACGCGCGGTACTTCGCGCTCGCGGCCGACTACGAGCCCACCATTCCGGGATGGCGCGACTTCGTGAAGGACCGCCTGATGGATCGCGTCTTCGGAGTCGAGAACGACCTGGTGGTGCCGACCCGGGGTGTCCACAACCTCAGCGGCTCCGGGTATTTCCCGATCGAGGGCCCACTCCTGTTCACCAAGTCCGACGGGGTGGCGCACAGCGGGTTCTTCGGGAGCAGGGCTGCCCGCGAGAAGATATTCGAATGGCTCCAGGCCTGATTCGACGATCCCGTTTCACCTGGATGCGGAATTGGGGTCGGCGGGTGAGAGCCCTCCTCGGTGGAGATGCGTCCGGTGCAGCGGAAGGACTGCTCTGGGACGGCCACCCTCAATTATCCCATGCGGTGAGCCTGCGGGAGAGACGCCGTACCTCAACACCCGGGAGCGGATTTTCGTCGCCCGGAGCGAAACTCGGCGTACGCTTCGGCGCCGCCAACTGCGGGTCCTCACCGTGGGAGTGGTGGTCGGCGCCCTGGGGGCCGCTGGTGTTTTTTACGTGCAGCGCCAGTAGGCCCGGCGCCAGAGTCTGATCGCCACGGCACGCACGCTGGCCATCCAGGCTCCCCGGCAGTTCGAAGGTGCGCTCGGCGACGACGAGCGCGCGCTCCTCCTCGCCCGGCAGGCAAATCCCCGGGCCCGACTCCTCCGTGGCCACCTGGGAGGTGTGTACGCCCTCGCGGTGGATTCTGCGAGAACGTGGCTGGCCTCGGGCGGAGCCGATTCGACCGTCCGGGTCTGGGACCTCTCCCATCCGGGCACGCCGTCCCGGGTGCTGGGCCGCCATGCGGGGGGCATTCGCGCGCTGGCGTTCGGGGTCGGGGGCAGTCTGGTTTCGGCCGGTGCCGACTCCAGCCTGCGGTTCTGGCGTCCAAGTGGGACCGGAGCATCGGCCGGCGTCCGGCGATTCGCTGTCGATGTAGCCGACGTGGACTTCCGGACGGAGGCAGTTCGCGAGCGCGTGGGGAGACTCCGTCGAGTTCCTCGCCAGCGCGGGCGCGCTGGGCTCCCGCGCGCGCTCGCTTCCCAGCCGCCTGGCCGTACATGTCGCCTTCGACTGCCGGGGCGAGCACATGGTCTTGATCGGACCTTCCGACCGGCTGGTGCTGTGGGACCTCCGAAGCGCGTTCGCGGAGCCCCTGGAACTTCCCGGACACCGGCCGCGCACCTTCGCGCTTGCGTTCGCGCCGGGTAGACGGCTCCTCGCGTCCGGCGGCAGCGATGGAGCGGTGCGTTTGTGGGACCTCGCCAGGGCGGGTGCGCTACCCGGCGAACTGCAGGGCCACCGCTCGCGGGTGACGTCTCTCGCGTTCACGCCGGACGGATGGATACTGGCTTCTGCCGGGGCGGATTCCGCCGTGCGTGTCTGGAACCTCCGGACACCGGGTGCCCCCCCGCGTGTGATGCGCAGGCACCGGGGCGCCGTGTGGGCGGTGGCCTTCGCACCAGATGGACACACCCTGGCGTCGGGAGCCGACGACTCGACGTTGGTACTCTGGAATACGCGCCGGCCAGCCGAAACGGCGCGAGTGCTTCGAGATTCCGCGGGCTGGCTGTTTGCTCTGGCTTACGATCCGCGGGGGCGATGGCTCGCCTCCGGCGGGGCAGACGGCGGCGTCCGCGTGCGCCGCTTGGAGAGACCGGAGCAGGTCGAGCACGCGCTCCGCACTGAGGGACGGCCGCGGCGCGTCCTCTCCCTCGCGGCCAGCCCGACGGTAGGCGCTTGGCGGCCAGCTACGATTCCGCCGGCGAGGTGCGGGTGTGGAGGGTGGACGAACCCGGTTCCGGTCGTCTGCGTGCAGGCGCGCGCGGAATTGCCATGCTCGCATGGGACCGTGGGTCTGGGATGCTGGTGGTGGCGGGCGAGGACGAGCGCGTTCTCCTCTGGGAAATTGAGCCTTTCAGCGGCGGGCCTGCCGTGTTGCTGAACCGGGGTGGACTGGCGAACGCGGTCGCGGTCGCCGACGGCTTGTTGGCCGCTGCGGGCCACGATGGTCGCATCCGCGTCTGGCCTGCAGCCTCTGGTTCGCTCGCGGAAGTAATCTGCGACCGGGTCGGACGCAACTTGACGCTAAAAAAATGGCGAGGTTTCGTAGGCCCGGCCTTACGCTACGAGCGCACCTGCCCACGCCTGAACGATCCCACTGATCCTCTAAAGATACGTCAGAAGCCCTGATTCTAATGAACAGCGAGTTTAATCACAGCCATGCCGTGGTCGTGGGCATCAATGCCTACACGAACAACATCCGGCCCCTGCGTACGGCCACGCAGGACGCTCGCGCGCTCGCGGTGCTTCTGGCGAGCCACCACGGCTACCAAGTGACCTGCCTCACCGATGCGCAGGCGACCGGGACAGGGATACTGGCCGCGCTGCAGGGGCTTCAGGGCGCCGGCGAGAACCCCGGCGTGAGCTCTGAGGACCGCGTGCTCTTCTATTTCGCCGGCCATGGCGTGGTGGATCCCGACGGTAAGGACCTGGACGGCTACCTGGTTCCGCAGGACGCGGCGCGTGACGACGATCGAACCTTCCTGCCGATGCGTACCGTCCACGACCTGCTCCTCGCCCTCCCTTCCCGGCATCTCCTCGTCGTCATGGACTGCTGCTTCGCTGGAGCCATGCGCTGGTCCGGCACTCGTGACGTCCGTAGAGCGCCACGGCTGTACCGCCAGCGCTACGAGCGCTTCGTGCGGGACCCGGCGTACCAGCTCATCACCTCCGCCGCGTTCAACGAGCGGGCCGTCGACGTTCTGGTGGGAGCACCGGTGGGCGTGCGCCTGGAAAGCGGCACCCACTCTCCGTTCGCCACTGCCCTGCTGCGCGCCCTCGCCCCGCGCGGTGGCAATGGCGGCGCTGACCCGCCTCTGCCCGGGCGAGAGGGCGTGATCACGGCGGCCGAGTTGTACATCTACCTGGCGGACTCGCTTCCCGCGCTGGTGCCTCACGCGCGGCAGTCGCCCGGGCTGTGGCCGTTGCGGCGGGAAAGCACGGGCGAGTACGTGTTTCGGGTTCCGGGGCGCGAGCCGAGCCTCCCGGAGGCTCCTCCGCTCGACGAGGACGCGAACCCGTACCGAGGCCTGGAGGCGTTCGGCCAAGAGCACAGGGATCTCTTCTTCGGCCGTGACGAGCAGGCGAGGGAGCTTCGGGAGAAGGTGGAAACCAGCCCGCTTACCGTGGTCGTGGGAGCATCCGGTTCCGGAAAGTCCAGCCTGGTGCGTGCGGGACTACTCGCCAGGATCGCGGACGAGCAGAATGCGTGGCTCGTGATCCTTCCCGCGCCCACGCCGCGGGAAGGATGGCCCACGTCTTCGGACGGCCCGCCCACGCTGCGGGAGGACGCGCCGCCCGCGCCGTTTCGCCCTGGCGAGTCCCCCCTGGTCACGTTCTTCCGGATGCTGCGTGACAGCCCCCTCGCCGCGACCGGAAAGATTCCCCCGGAAGAACAGTGGACCGGTCCTAGCCCCGGAGTGGAGGAGAGCACGCTGGCCGAAGTGGTGAGCGAGTGGTGGCGCCGCGCGCCCGGCCGGCGCGTCTTGCTGGTAGTGGACCAACTGGAAGAGCTGGTCACGCAGGCGAGGCACCAGGAGGTGGAGAGCGGATTGTTCATGCGCCTGCTGTGGCGTGCCAAGCGCGAGTGCCCGGACGCCGTGCGAATCGTGCTCACGCTGCGCTCGGACTTCGAGCCTGTCTTCGATACCCCTCAGGTACGGGGTGAATGGGGGGAGGCGCGGTTCTTCGTCCGCCGTCCCACGCAGGACGAGCTTCGCGAGATCATCGTGCGGCCGGCCGAGCGCAAGGTCCTCTTCTTCAACCCTCCCGAGCTGGTGGAAAACCTCATCAACGAGGTGGTGGACGCCCCGGGTGGGCTCCCGCTGCTCTCGTTCACTCTGAGTGAGCTGTACCGGCGCGCCATCGCGGACGGCGCGGACGACCGAGAGATGCGGAAAGAGGACTACAGGGGGATCGGAGGGGTGGTGGGATCGCTCCGCTCCAGCGCCAACCGCGTTCATGATACCCTTCCAGACGACCACCACCGCGGGACGCTGCGGCGGATCATGTTGCGGATGGTGGCGCTCGAGGGCGGGGAGGTGGCGCGTCGGCGCGTCCCGCTCTGGGAGCTAGAGTACGACGACCGGAAGGAGAACGAGCGTGTGAAGCACGTGCTGGCAATGCTCGGCGAAGCACGGCTGACCGTGAGCGGTACGGGAGCCGACGGGGAGCCGTACGTGGAGCCTGCGCATGACGAACTGGTGCGCGGGTGGGACCGGCTCTCCAAGTGGATCACCGACGAGCAGGCGAACCTGATCCTGCTACGGCGTCTTGGCGAGGCGGCGCGCGAGTGGCACGAAGCTGTGGCGAGGGCCGCGCGGTGAGCGGCTCCCGGCACTGGCCCGCCCCGCCCCCGCGACCGCCCGGGCGTATGTCGCGGCGGATCATGCCCCGCCTGGCGGGACCTTCCCGGCTATGGGATCGCGACGCACGGCTGGACACGGTACGCCGTCTCCACGCCATCTCACCTCTGGCGCTCAACGCGCGAGAAGCGGCGTTCCTGCGCGAGAGCGTGGCACGGAGGAGGCTTCGGGCCACCGTGGCTACCGTTCTGGCGGCCGGGGTGGGAGCGGCGTTGGCCGTTCTCGCCTACCTCCGCGGCGCCGCGGCGACGGAGGCGCAGTCTACGCTGGCGCGGGAACGGTTCGCCGCCGCTCAGCAGGAGGCGGAGTCCGGCGGCGACCTCGGCAGGGCGCTCCTTCTCCTCGCGGCGGCCGTCGAGGCGTCGCCCGGCCGCGACCCCCGCCGCGGCGTGTACGCGCTGCGTGCGGCGCACCTGGCCGCCGGAGCCCCCGACCGGGTGCTCCATCTGGGGGTCCCGGTCACGTACTACACCTTCGACGCGCAGTGGCGCCACGTGGCGGCCACAGTGCCGGACGCGTGGCTCGGGGTCTGGGACACACGCACCGGGCGCCCGCTCCCCACGCCCTTCGATACCGCGAAGGGGCGCTGGCTGGCGCAGGGGGGCGAGGCGTTCAGTCAGGACGGGCGTCTGGCGGCTTCCTTCGCCTACGGCGGAGAGGAGGGACGGGAGCCGGAGGATCTGCTGTACGTGTGGGAGACGGAGACGGGCGCCACGCGGATGGTGAAGCTCCACGAATGGCAGCCCGAGATCCTCGCCTTCAGCGCCGACGGATCGCGCCTCCTCCTCGCCGAGTGGGACCTGGCCTCCGACTCCACGTCGCACCTGCGCCTGCGGGTGTGGGACGTGGAGGGGGGGCGGGTCGTGGCCGACATCGATTCCATGCTTTCGATGGTTCCCGCCCGGGTCGGAACGTACCTCCAGGGCCGGCCCAGCCCGGGCGCGACGGGCTTCGCGGACCCGACGGGTGCGCGGAGCGTGGGCGTGCTCGCCGTTCCCGGGCGCTTCTGGGTCCTCCTCACCCGCGCGGCCTCGAACGGGCGCGGCTACGAATCGCGGCTGCTGGACCTTGCGACGGGACGAGTCCTCTCGCGGCGGCCGCTCGTCCACCCGGATCCGGTCCTGGACGTGGCGTTCGGCCCGGACTCCAGCACGGTCGCGGTGCTCACGGCCAACGTGGTCCCGCGGAGCGACACCGCCGCCGCCACGGCACGGCACCGCCGGCTCCGGACGTGGAACCCCCTGACCGGAGCGCCGCTCACCCCGCCGGTCGCAACCGCCCACGAGCACATCGCCGAAGTCCGCCGGGACGGGTCCGTGGTCACCCGCGGCGACAGCGGATTCGCCGTCCACCGGTGGGGAAACGGCCCGGATTCAGCCGTCACCGTGCTTCGGGACCGCGCGCAGAACGGCTTTGCCCTGCTCGAGGGCGGGCGCTACCTGGCCGTCGACGGGAGTAGGGTCGCCCGGGTGTGGGCCATGGGCACCGATGCGCTGCTCCACCGGGGTGAGCGCATGGTGGCGCCCGGCCGCCATGCCGCGGGTTCGTTCGTGTTCGGGCCTGATGGGCGGATCGCGCTCCCCACCCGCGATGGTGTGGTGATGTTCTGGCATCCGCTTCCACTCGACGAGCAATCTTCCCCGCGAGTCGCGCTCCCGGACCGGCTCGCGACAGGCGCGTTCTCACCCGACGGCTCGCGAGTGGCGGCCACCATCCTCGTTGGTGATTCCGTGCTCCTTTCGGTAGCGGATACACGGACCGGGGCACCCCTCTGGGCGCGTCCGCTTCGTGTCCCGGGGCGCGCCGTCCAGGAGCTTCGCTGGAGCGTCGACGGCGGCGGGATTGCCTTTGCCGTGCTCCAGGGGGACAGTGCCGCGCTCTACCTGCTGGAAGGCACGGGCGAGGTCCGATGCAGGATCCCGGTCCAGGGGGGGATCCGTACCGCGGCGTACGGGCCCGACCGGAAGACCGCGACGCTCCTGTGGCAGCTGGAGATGGTGACCGTGCGCGCGCAGCGATGGGATGCTGAGCGATGCGTGCCCCTCTGGCGGGACTCGAGGCTTCACGGGGCCATGGTGGTGGCGATGAGCGCGGGCGGCGATGCCTACCTTCTGGAGGATTTCAGCAGCCGCGTGCTGCAGCAGTGGAGCGCCGCAGACACCCAGCAGGCCCGGATGCACGCGGAGGAGGGGAGCGGGATCGACCGGAACGTGGCGACGGCACTCCTGCGTGCGGCGACCGCCGTCCACCGCGACAGCGATACGTCGGTGGTGGTCACGCTGCCTGCCGCATCGTTCCGGATGATCGGGTCCACGGAGGGAATCACCGTGCGCGCTACGCGGCGTGGCAACGCCGTGGTTGCCCCACGCCCGGCGTTCCGCGAAAGCCGGGTGGCGGTGGTCAGCCCGGACGGGCGCTGGCTGGCGCTGCTCCGCGGCGGGGGGGACGCGACCGAGGTAATCGTGCTCGATGCGGCCACCGGCACGCCGCTGGTCGACGGGATCCCGCACCTGCGAGAGGTGGTCGCCATCTCGTTCGACAGCGCGGGAGAGCGGCTCCTCACCCTGGACGACGAGGGCGTGGTGCGCGCCTGGCCGGTCGCTCCGCCGGCCGCTGGTTCGGCCGCGTGGGCGGCACGCCTGGGGGAAGGACTCATGGGGGTGCGCCTGGACGGGGAAGGTGTCATGAAGCGCATCCCGGATTACCCGGCCGTCCGCAGCGGCTTCCGCGCGGAGCTGAACGCCGCCGCGGCGGGGGGCGACGGGCTGGCCGGCGTCGTCGTGGGGCGGTGGCGGGGGCCGTGAGCCGGGATGCACGCCGGACGGCGGCGAGTTCCCATGGGTCGAAGCAGTCGGCATCGCGCGCTGCACGTGCCCTTGCGGCGGGACCGTGTCTCCACCGCCGTCGCGGCCTTGGAGGTTCGTGCAGCCCGCGCCGGCCGGCGTGCGGCCCGCGGCACGGGGTCGGATAGAATGTCGCTGCCGGGCCCGGGTTGCGGGCCGTGGCTCCTCCTTGAATCAGGGATGGTACCCTTCACCGGAACGCCCGGTGGCGCCCGCCGGGTTCATTGCACCCTCGAGGGATCCTGTGACCAGCGACGACGAGGCTCGGCCGGACGGGCGGGAGAACGGCGCGATCCTGGGGGCGTGGCCCGGCGCCGGCGCGCGGCGCATCCTCCGCCGGCTCTCGACCCGGGGAGATGGACCCGCCGCACGACTCTGGGACGACGATCCCCGCCTGGACCAGGTTGCCCGGCTGGACGGCGGGCCGAGCGGCCTGAACCTGCGGGAGCTTCGTTTCGTGGAGCGGAGCCTGGCGCGGCGCCGGCAGCTCCGGCGGGGGACGGTGGGTACGCTCGTCACCCTTGCGGCCGTGCTGCTCGCCCTGACGGCGTGGGCCTGGATCGAGCGCGGGAGGGCGCTGCGCCAGCGCGACATCGCCCTCGCGCGCCAGCTCGCGGCGCAGGCGCTCAGCTACCGGGACCGGCGGCTCGATCGGGCGCTCCTTCTCTCGCTGGCGAGCGACCGGATCGCGCCCACGCTCGACGCGCGGCGAACGCTCCTGGCGAGCCTCGTCCATAGCCCGGAGCTCGTGGGCCACCTGTGGGGACGCAGCGGAGAAGCCTACGCCCTGACGTTCGGACACGACGGCAAGCGGCTGGTCTCCGGCAACTTCGACGGCACGGTCACCCTGTATGACGTGGCCACGCGCCAGCCCATCCGTTCACCGAAGGCGAACCTTTCTACGATCGTGGCGGTCGCCCTCGATCCGTCCGCCACCCGTGTGGCGGCCGGTGCAATCGACCAGACGATCAGCATCTATGACTTCTCGACGGCAGCGTGGTCGACGCTCTATGAGGGCACGGAGAACCTCCACGCGAGCGTGGCGTTCAGCCCCACAGACCGCAACACGCTGGCCTCCGGAGGATGTGGCCGCACGGTGGAGCAGGAGGAGGAATGGGGAGGAACCCGCTGCGTCCAGGGAAAGATCGTGTTGTGGGACGTGCGCGGTGGGAACGGGATCCCGATCACGGGCCATCGCTCGTCGGTCGTGGGCCTGGCCTTCAGCGCCGACGGGAAGACGCTGGCGTCCGCGGACACCATGCAGATCATCGCGTGGGATCCCGCGACGCGCCGAACAACGGGGGGAGTGGCGCGTCCCCCGCGGTACGCGGCTGCGCTCATCACGTTCACGGCCGCCGGGCGGCTGATCGCAGCGGGAACGAGCGGCAGGACCCTGATCTCCTGGGATGTCGCTTCCGGCCGCGAGTACGGGCGGACGACAGCCGGTGCCGACGGGAACATCTTGGCCGTGGCCGTGGGACCCGACGGCGCTTCGCTGGCCAGCGGAGACTCCGAGGGGCAGGTCATCCTCTGGAACATTGCCATCCGGAACCGGCTCGCCCGGTCCCTCCCTTTTGCGGCCCGCCAGGCGGGCCTCGCCTTCAGCCGCGATGGAGCGCTGCTGGCAGCCGCCGGCGATGGGCGTGTCGCGGTCTGGGAGCTGAGGGGCGACCGTCTGCTCGCTTCGTTCCAGAGGGCAACGTCGCCATGCGCGGCATTGCCTTCGATGCGGATGGCCGGCGTCTGGCGTTCCCCGGACAGGACCGCGTGGTCGTCTGGGACTGGAAGACGGATGAGGTGTGGGGGTTGCCGAACACGGAGTACCCCTGGCACGTCGCGGTCAGTCCGGATGGCGCTTTGCTGGCGGTCGGGAGCGGGAACGGTACCGTACTTCGCCGGGACCTCACGACGCTGCAGCCGCTCCCCCGGGTCCTGGAGGGGTGGGACGCCAGGGTGGGGAGCCGGGAGGGCGAGCGGGCGGGAGGCGGTCGCTCACCTCCATCTGAGCCCGAGGAGCCCAGCCCCATCTACCGTGTTGCGTTCTCTCCGGACGGAAGGGTGCTCGCGGGTGGCAGTCAGGACGGTACCGTCTATCGGTGGAACGCGGATACGGGGAGCAGACTGCCTTCGCTTCCGGACAGCGCCGGGATCGGCGGCCTCGCGTTCAGCCCCGACGGCCGGCTGCTGGCGACCGGGACGCTGGACCGCCGTGTCTCGCTCTGGGACGTCTCCCGCCGGCGCAGGCTCCGCCGCCAGCTCACGACGAACGACGGCTACGGAGGAGTGCTGGCATTCAGTCCCGATGGGTCATCCTGGCATGGGCAGGGTCGGAGGGGAGGGTGAGACTCTGGGACGCCGCCACCGGCCAGCTGTTCGGAGAGATGCGGACCGGAGCCTACGGAGTTGACCAGAGACTCGCCTTCAGTCCGCTCGGCCTCTGGCTGGCGACGAACAGCGGGACCGGGGAGGTCCTGATCTGGGATCTCCGTTCGGAGTCATGGAGGGCGATGGCGTGCAGGATCGCGAACCGGGAGATGTCGGACCCGGAGTGGGCTGAATTCATGGGAGACAGAAACGTGAGCCGCTGTGCCCGCGGAACTGAGGGCTCCGTACTCGGCGCAGCCGTGCGGTAGCCTGGAAAGCTGCTCGCCCCCGCAGGACGATGGAATCTCCGATGAGTGAGGAACCGGTCCAGCCCGCCGCTTCCGGGAGATCCGGTCAGCAGCCGTCTTCCGTGATCTCCGCGGGGACATCGCGCCACTTCCGGGGCGCCGCGGTGGCGCGGCGACCCGCGCCACGGACGCAGTCGCCACGGAGCGCTGGAGAGCTCCTCTGGGATCGCGACCCGCGGGAGGTGCCCCCCTTGCGCATCCTCGGTCGACGTTGCTCAACGGGACCGAGCGGGACGCGCTGGTGAGCGCCCCGCATCGGACAGGTGCCTTCCGCATCGCCGTACTCGCCAGGTAGGAAGGACGATGCGCAGTAACCGGGTGCTCCACGCTGGGGGCGATTCGCGCGTCCTACATCAAGCTTTGTCGGCTGGCGACCAACGAGGAGCGGCTGGACCCCGGGAACGAGCTTCCGCTCGTGGCGACCCCTCGACGCGCTGTCCGACACTGGGCTGATCGCCGTCGTGAGCGGTACTGCGATTCGTGTCTCCGAGCGGCCGCTGTCCCCAGACCTACGTGGTCGCGGAAGTCTGGCGTGAGGTGCCCCGGGACGCAGGCGACAGCCCCTGTCTAATCGAGCCGAGCGCCCCGTTCTATGTTTCGCACGCTCTTCGGTTGGAGGCCGCCGCCCGAAAATTGGAGGATTTGCTGGAGTGGGTCCTCATCGATCCCGACGCGGCAAAAGCTGAGCTTCAGTGCCGTCTAGATGAGACAGACGACGCGCCTCTGGCTCCTCCTCGAAGATCCAGGAGCGTTTAGCCCGATCTTCCAAGACGTGGGCAGCGAAGTGCTTGTCGCTGGACTTTTTTCGTACGCGGCGCGCGAATCGGCCTTCCACCTGCTCGGGCTCAGCGTACCCGCTAGCGCGGGAAAACCGATGCTCGCCGATCTAGACGCGCGTCGACTCAGCGGCGTGATGGACGAGTTTGCAGCCGAGTTCTGTCCGGCCGGGCTGGAGCGACTCGAAAGCGCGCTCCTCCAGGTGGTCGGTACTTCGGCGATGGAGCGTGCAGCATTGGGGATGCTAGTGTCCTGAATCAATTAGTTCGTTCCCACCTGCGCTGCGGACCCGCGGCCTGCATGCGGGCGGGAACGCGGCTGTACAGGCAACGGACTTGTGATTCAGGACACTAGTCCCCGAGATCTACCAGGTCCTATTGAAGTTCCGAGGGAGTCGACCCGACTTGGAATGAACCGGGGCTGTTTCATTCCGGATACCCCGGTTTCCACACCCAAGTTATGAAGCGCCCGACTTTTTCGCTTGGGGCATCCCCGTAGCCGTTCCGGCAGGCGCGATTCCATCCGCGGTGATCTTCCCGACACTCCGGACCGCAACAAACCCGTTCCAAGCCAGTCCTATCCAGCGTGGACGGGTGGCGCTCCGGCCCGCGCTCCCTTCTCCCAGCGGGTACTGCAAGCGGCGGAGCGCCGCATCGGGCTCGGTGAACCACCCTTACACGTCGCCCCCCGTGGCCACTTGCGCTGGAGGGGAAATTTTCGCAGATCTTTTACAGTTATCGCGTGCTGCTGGGTGACGCTGGGTGACGGAAACGTAGTAAAGCCGTGGGATCTAGGCACCCTCGGTGACGCCGTGTGACAGCGCCTATGCTCTTCTAAGCCGTACGTCGCTGGTTCGAGTCCAGCCTGGCGCGTACTCTAAGTTGAGCCCCCACCGTAACTTACGGCGGGGGCTTTTCTGTTTGTAGCGTCCAGTTCAGCGGCTCCGTGCGCAGAATTGTGTGAAAAGAACTGCGAAATCGGTGCAAAAACCCGCTGATCTGCCCTCATGAGAGCCGCAACGGGCGAGGATGCGTGATCCATTGTAAGCTAGACTCTTGCTTGAGCTTAACGCCACCCGAGGCGATCTCTGCTCCATCGTAGCTCGAAAGATTGACCTACGGCTAACTACGCCGCAGCGGCAGCCATGCGTGCATCGAGTAATCGTTTCGGTAGTCTCTCGTGGAAATCGGCTCCACTACTGGATTTTTGGCGGTGTTGATCGTGCGTAGAATCGTGTGGTCGGCTCGGGGCACCGATCTTCTTTGCCAACCGGAGGGCGTGCTTCAAAGGCCGTTCTGCTCGAGTGTTCCGGATCGGGACGAGCAGGCCTAGTAGGACGTCGAGCTTGAAGACGGCTCCGAGAGAGGTAGAGAGAAGCTATACAACAAGTTCGTTAGCAGTGGCAACAACCGGTCGAGATGCTGCTCTACTCGGAACTCCACCACTTCTGAGCGGTGACGCACTTCGCCCAAGTGGCCGTAAATCCGCTCGACCAGGTGCACGCCCGTGTGGCCCAGTTCGCGCGCCACGGTGAAGGTCGACACGGGAGCTCCGCGGTCGAGCGTCTGCAGCCGGGCGGTTGCATAGCCGTGGCGGAGCTTGTTCCAGCGCACCTCTCCCGGCTGGAAACCGACCCGACTGCCGAGCGTGTCGAGCATCTTTCGGGAGTCTGTGATCAATCCCTCCCTCCCACATGCCAACAGACGCTCGGATGGAAAGAGGAGTCTGTTCAGCCGCGAGCCGTACTCGCCAAGATAGTCAGACAGAACGTCCGCGAGTTGCGGCCAGAGCGGCACGGCGCGTGTCGATCTAGGCGTTTTCAGCCTCCGCCAGGAGTTCGGGTGGATGCGAACAACTCGCCTGCCGAAGTCGACATCCTCGATTTCGATCCCGAATGCCTCGCGCATTCGGCAACCGGTGAGCGCGATGAATGCGATCAGCGGATAGCTGCATTCGGG
>NZ_DASVTX010000518.1:0-2363 GCF_036387355.1 Longimicrobium sp. | reverse complement strand
CCTATTCCCTATTCCCTATTCCCTATTCCCTATTCCCTATTCCCTATTCCCTATTCCCTATTCCCTATTCCCTATTCCCTATTCCCTATTCCCTGCCGTATCCCCCAGCAGCGCCGTCGCCGCGGCCACGTCCAGCGGCCGGTGAATGCCGAAGCCCTGCGCGTAGTCGCAGCCGGCCTCGCGCACGAAGCGCAGCTGGTCGTCCGTTTCCACACCCTCGGCCACGGTGCGCAGCCCCAGGTTGCGCGCCAGCGACAGGATGGTGCGCACGATCTCCGCGCTCTCCTGGTCCGTCCCGATGCGGTGCACGAAGCTGCGGTCGACCTTGAGGCAGTCCACCGGCAGGCGGTGCAGGTAGGCCAGCGACGAGTATCCCGTCCCGAAGTCGTCGATGCACAGGCACACGCCCAGCGCCCGCAGCGCCGCCATGGTGGCCGTCGTGGCCTCCGCGTTTTCCGCCAGCACACTTTCCGTGATCTCCAGCCGCAGCACGCCGCCGTCCAGCCCCGTTTCCGCCAGAATCGCGGCCACGTCCCCCGCCAGCCCCGGGTGCGCCAGCTGCCGCGCGCTCAGGTTCACGTTCACGTGCAGCGCCCGCGTGCCGACGCTCGCGCGCCACGCCGCCATCTGCATGCACGCCGCGCGCAGCACCTGGATCCCGAGCGGAACGATCAATCCCGTCTCCTCCGCCAGGGGGATGAACTCCGCCGGCGAGCGCGTCGTGCCGTCCTCCTGCGTCCACCGCACCAGCGCCTCGAACCCCTCCACCACGCCCGAGTCCAGCCGGATCAGCGGCTGGTAGACCACGGACAGCTCCTGCCGGTCCACCGCGCGGCGCAGCTGCGTCTCCATCTGCAGGCGCGCCACGGCCTGGGCGTGCATCCGCGGATCGAACAGCTGGCACCGGCCCCGCCCCGCCGCCTTGGCGCGGTGCATGGCCGTGTCGGCGTCGCGCAGCAGTTCGTCCGCCGAATGCTCGGGATTGGGGAGCACCAGGCCGATGCTGGCACTGGTGAACACCTCCCGGCCGCCTGCACGGATGGGCGCGCCCATCGCCCGCAGCACCTGCCCCGCCATGCGCGTCGCCTCGCTGGCGTCCGCCACGCCGTCCAGCAGCAGGGTAAAGACGTCCGCGCCAAAGCGGGCCACGGTGTCCCCCGGCGTGAGGCACGCCTCCAGCCGGCGCGCCACCTCGCGCAGCACCTCGTCGCCCACGGTGTGGCCCAACGACTCGTTGATGGTCTTGAAGCGGTCCAGGTCCAGCAGCGCCACCGCGAACGGCCGCCCGCGGCGCACCGCCTGCCGCAGCCGGTCCTTGAACAGGCCGCGGTTGGGCAGCTCCGTCAGCTCGTCGTACAGGTCGCGGATGGCCAGCGCCTCCTCCGCGCTGCGGCGCCCCGTGACGTCCGCCTGCGAGCCGGCCACCCGCACCGCCCGCCCGTCCTCCCCGCGCACCGCCAGGCCGCGGCACAGCATCCACCGCTCGCCGCCGTCCGCGTGGCGCGCCCGGTACTCGCACTCGAACACCGGCTGGTCGCCCCGCAGGTGCGTGTCCAGGGCGGACAGAAAGCGGTCGCGGTCGTTGGGGTGGATGAGCGCGGCCCAGTCCGCCAGCGTGCACCGCAGCGGCGCATCCGGCATTCCCAGCGCGGCGGCCCACCGGGGGGAAAGCGACAGGGTGTCCCCATCCACCTCCCACTCCCACAGCCCGTCGTGCGCGCCGCGGGCCGCGTGGTGAAAGCGGTCTTCGCTGGCCTGCAGCACCTGCTCCGCGCGGCGGCTTTCGGTAATGTCCAGAAAGCTCCACACCCGCCCCTCCGCGCGCCCCTCCACCCAGAGCGGCTGCGAGTAGCGCTCGTACACGCGGCCGTCCAGGAACTCCACCACGTCGTAGCTCCCCCGCTCCGTCGCGCTCATGATGGCGTGCACGCGGGCCACGTACGCGCCCGCGTCCGCCAGCTGCGCGCGCACGGCCTCCCTCAGCGCGCGGTCCTGCGTGCCGGGAACCACCGGGCCGGAGATGCGCCACATGTCCAGCACGCGCTGGTTGGCGGCGCGCACCCGCCCCTTCGCATCCACCACCAGCAGCCCGTCGGAGGTGGCCTCCAGCGCGCCGTGCGCCAGCGCCCGCAGGTACGCCGCCTCGCGCGCGGACTGCCGGCTGCGCACCACGGGCTCGCACCCCACCAGCACCATCCCGTCCGCCGCGCGCAGGGCAAAGCGAATGCGGGGCGTGGCGGCCGTGGCGCGGGCAAGCCGGCCCTGGCAGCGGAACGCGGTGCCCGGCGCGGCGAGGGCGGCGGCGAGCGTGGCGCGCACTTCCCCCCGCACCCGCGGCGGAAAGGCG
This sequence comes from Longimicrobium sp., assembly GCF_036387355.1. GTDB lineage: Bacteria > Gemmatimonadota > Gemmatimonadetes > Longimicrobiales > Longimicrobiaceae > Longimicrobium. The sequence goes on along the minus strand of NZ_DASVTX010000518.1, from coordinate 16 downwards.
TCCGCGGCCTCCGCGC
>NZ_DASVTX010000517.1:0-4039 GCF_036387355.1 Longimicrobium sp. | reverse complement strand
TCCAGTCGTACTCGGTGCCGTTGGCGCGCACAAAGCGAGTCTTGTCCGCGTTCATGCGCCACGGGTGGTGCTGGGCGACGTCGATGTAGTGTTCGATGTCGCTCTTGCCGGCCTCGAGGCGGGTGGTGTAGCGCGTGCGCTCACCCGAGAGGTTCCGGCCGCGGCGCGTGCGCACCTGAATGACGCCGGCGGCGGCGCGCGAGCCGTACAGCGAGGCAGCGGCGGCGCCCTTCACCACTTCGATGCTCTCGATGTCCTGGGGGTCGATGTCGCCCAGGCCGTTGCCGCCGCCCAGAATGACGCCGTCCACGATGTAGAGCGGGTCCTGCGTGCGGCCGGTGGCGTTGATGCTCGTGGGGCCGCGCAGCAGGATGGACGGGGCCGAGCCCGGCTGTCCGCTGCCCTGCACCACGCGCGCACCGGCGACCTTGCCCTGGATGGCGCCGGCCGCGGAGGTCGCGGGAACCACCAGGTCCTCGGCGGTCACGCTGGCGACTTCGAACGGAACGCGGGCCCGCGACGTCGGCGCGGCCACACCGGTCACCACCAGCTCGTCGAGCTGGATGACGCTGGTGCTCATCTGGAAGTTCTGGGTCAGGCTGGCGCCCGGCGACAGCGTAAGCTGGCGGGAGACGGTGCCCAGGCCCTGGCGCGTGGCCGTGATGGTCACGCTCTGCCCCGCACGAATGCGGGCGCCCGGAATGGACAGGCGGTAGTTGCCGTCCGGACCGGTGGGGGATCCTACGTTGAGGCTCTCGATGCGCACGAGCACCGAGGGCTCGGGCTGGCCCTGAGCGTTCGTCACGCGGCCGGTTACCGTTGCGGCGTCCTGCGCCAGCAAGGCAACGGGCGTGAGGGCCGCCGCGATCACGACCGCGATCAGCCGACGGAAGTTTTGCATTCCTCGTCCTCCTGTGGTTCGGCAGCCCCCTGCGGGCCACCGAGGTTGGATCCGATCCGTGCGAATCGGAGACGCGCGGCATGCGCTCTCCGTCGCCGCCAGACGGCCGCCGCGGTTCACACGAGAAGCGCGGAGTCGCCCGATCGGGGTACAGCCTTCTGGTGAATAAACGGGCTCGCTGGAAGACCTCCTGGAAGAGTGGACGGATTGCGAACAACGACGGATATGAGAGCGCGCCGGAGCGCGTAGGCCACAGGATTGGGAACGTCGGAAAGGGCGCGAACGACAGGGAAGCGGAGAACCGTATGGCTGGAATGTCTGGTATATAGAACGGGCGTTCGATCATGTCAAGAGCACTTCTGCTCCCTGCCACCGATGCATCACGCCCGGCCCCGGACTCTCCCCTGCGGCCGTTTCAGCCCTCCGGCTGCTCCACCATGCGCACCGCGCGCAGCAGCGCGCGGGCCTTGTTGAGCGTTTCATCGTACTCGTCGGCCGGGCGCGAGTCGGCCACGATGCCGGCGCCGGCCTGCACGTGCGCCTTTCCGTCGCGCGCCACCACGGTGCGGATGGCGATGGCGGTGTCCATGGAGCGCCCGCCGTACCCGAAGTAGCCCGCCGCGCCGGCATAGGCCCCGCGGCGCACCGGCTCCAGCTCGTCGATGATTTCCATGGCCCGCACCTTGGGCGCGCCCGACACCGTGCCTGCGGGAAAGGAGGCGCGGAACACGTCCATGGCCGAAAGCCCCTCGCGCAGCGCGCCCTCCACCGTGGAGACCATGTGCAGCACGTGCGAGTACTTTTCAATCATCATGCGCTGCGGCACGCGCACCGTGCCCCAGCGCGACACGCGGCCCACGTCGTTGCGCCCCAGGTCCAGCAGCATCAGGTGCTCGGCTACCTCCTTGGGATCGGCCAGGAGGTCGGCGGCGAGCTCGTCGTCGTGCGCCTCGTCGCGCCCGCGGCGGCGGGTGCCCGCGATGGGGCGCACCGTGACGGTCCCTTCCTCCAGCCGCACCATGACCTCGGGCGACGACCCGATCAGCTGCATTCCGTCCAGTTCCAGGTAGAACAGGTACGGCGACGGATTGAGCGTGCGCAGGGCGCGGTACAGGTCAAACGGGCGCGCGCGCAGCGGCACGGTGAGCCGCTGCGAGAGCACGACCTGAAAGGCGTCGCCGGCGCGGATGTACTCCTGCACGCGGCGCACGCCGTCCTGGTAGCGCTCCGGGGTGGAGGTGCTGGTGAAGCCGGGGTCCTCGTCCCCCGCGGCCAGGGCCAGCGGCGCGGGGCCGGCGGCGTCGCCCAGCCGCGCGATCAGGGCTTCCACTTCCCGTGTCGCGGAATGATAACGCCTTTCCAACTCATCTTGTGACACCCCTTGCGTTTCGACCGCAATGACGGCGCGGGCGCGGTTGAAGAGGTTGTCGACGATGATCGTGGTCCCCGTGAACATGAACACCGCGTCGGGGAGCCCCAGGTCGTCGGCGGGGACGTCGGGAAGCCGCTCGATCAGGCGAACGACGTCGTATCCGAAGTAGCCCACCGCCCCGCCCCAGAAGCGCGGCAGGCCGGGCACCTCCGCGGGGCGGTGCGCCTGCAGCAGGGCGTCGAAGTCGCCGAGCGGGTCGGCGGATTCCACCGGCTCCGTCCATCCCCCGTCCGGCGTCCACGTGTCTACCCGGGTGCCGCGCAGGCGCCACGCCGAGCGGGGCTCGCTTCCCAGCAGGGTGTAGCGCGCCCACCGCTCGCCGCCCACCACGGATTCCAGCAGGAACCCGAAGGGCGGGCGCGCCAGCTTGTAGAAGGCGGACACGGCGGTGTCGGTGTCGAACAGAAACTCGCGCGACACCGGCACCAGGGTGGCATCCCCGGCCAGCCGCAGAAAGTCGGGGAGGGACGGCGTGTAGGACGGCATTCGGACGGACTTCAGGGATGAGGGAGGCGCGCGCGAGGTGCGGCGCGGGCGCGATCAGTCCGCGGCCATGGGGGCCTCGGGGAACTCCGCGCCGCCGTTCACGTTTTCTTCGTATACGCGCGAGGTGCCGGCGCGCTCGTCGTAATCCACCCGCAGCACCTGGTCCAGGCTTTCGCGGATGCCGTCGATGTGGGTGATGAGGATCACCTGCTCGAAGCGGTCTTCCAGGTGGTGCAGAAGCTGGACGACGTTGTCGCGCCGGGCCACGTCCAGCGAGCCGAACACTTCGTCCAGGATCAGCAGGGAGAGCGGGTGGCCCGCGCGCTCCGCGATCATCTGCGACAGGGAAAGGCGCAGCACCAGGTTGGCGATGTCTTCCTCGCCGCCGGAGATGACGGGCTTTTCCTCGCCCTCGTCCAGCACCATGAGGTTGTACGCCTCGTCGATTTCCATCGCCGTGTAGCGCCCGTCCGTAAGCTGCGACAGGAAAGCCGAGGCGATTTCGGAAAGCTCGGGGCGCACCTGGTCGTTCAGCTCCTGGCGCAGTTCGCTGTATGCGGCGTCCAGCTCGTCGTGGTAGCGCAGGTCTTCTTCCTGCGCCTCCACGGCGCGGCTGCGCTCCTCGAACTCGGTTTCGGCGCGGCGGGCGGCCTGCACGGCTTCTTCGGCCGTGCGCACGTTGCCGTTGGCGTCGGCCTCGTGCAGCTGCGCGCCGCGCAGGGCGGCGTCGGCGCGCTCGTGCTCCGCCCGCACGGAGGCGAAGGCTTCCTCGGAAAAGGCGAGGGCGCCCCGCTCGCCGGCGGCGGCGCGGCCGCGCTCCACCGCGTCGGCCTCGCGGGCGCGGGCGGCCTCCTGCTCCGCGGCCCAGTGCGGGCGGCGGGCGGCGGTTTCGTCCAGCCGGGCGGCGCGCTTTTCCAACTCGCGCAGTTCGCCCAGCCGCTTTTCCGCCTGGCGGTGCTCGGCGGCGTCGTAGCCGGAGGGGAGCGACTGGATCTCCGCGCCCAGCTGCTCGCGCCGCGCCACGCGCTGCGTGAGATCCGCCGAAAGCTCGTCGCGCTCGCGGACGGCGCTCTGGCAGCGGGTGTGCTTGCGGGCGCGGTCGTCGATCTGCTCGGAAAGGACGCGGACGCTCGTCTCCAGCTCGCCCACGTCCTCGGGCTTGGGCTCCAGCTGCTCGTGGCGGCGCGCCCACCACTTTCCGTCCTGCACGAGGGCGGCCC
>NZ_DASVTX010000516.1:0-11372 GCF_036387355.1 Longimicrobium sp. | reverse complement strand
CAGCTTTTCCATCACGTTGCGCACGTGGCTCTTGACCGTGTAGGTGGCGATGCGGAGCCGCGCGGCGATCTCCTTGTTGCTCAGCCCCTCGGCAATCAGGCCGATCACCTCGCGCTCGCGGGGCGTCATCTTGACGGCTTCCATGGCTCCCGTGCGCCCTCGCCCCACCGCCTCGCGCGCGATCTGCGAGAACAGCGACGAGGTCATCTGCGGCGGCAGCACGTGCTCTCCATTCGCCACCGAGCGGATGGTGCTCACCAGGTCCTCGAAGGTGGCGTCCTTGAGAATGAACCCCGACACGCCCGCGTTCACGAACTCGATGATGTCCTCGTGCACCGGCAGCAGGTCCATGATGATCACCCGCGAGTCCGGATATTCCCGCTTGAGCGTTTCGGCCACGCGCAGGCTGTCGTCGTCCCACAGCCCCACGTCCAGAAGAATGACTTCCGGCTTGGCTTCGCGAAGCCGGGCAGGCTCTCCGCCGGACGCGGCGGCGACGACCGTGAAGTCCGCGGTGCGGTCCAGCATGGCCGCCAGCCCCTCGCGCACGAGCCGGTTGTCTTCAATGAGCGCGACTGAGATCATGCCTGGGCAGGAAAGGTGTCCGCTTGCGAACGCCGCGGGGCGCACACGAGCACGGGAGCGCGGCGCCCCGTTCGGCACGGGCCGCGCGCAGGCGCGATCCTTCGGCATGCGGCGAGCGCGGCCCCGTGGCCTTGGAAGACGAAGCTAGCGGACCAGCCGGGGCGGCGGAAGGATGGTGCGGCGGCCGGCAGACGCCGCGAATCGGGCCCGTGCGGGCGGGCAGGTGCGCCGCCGCGGCCTCCCTCCGCCCTCCCCGCGGGGTCTTCGTGCTCGTCCGCCGCGCGCCGGCCGCGGGCGCAGCCGCAGCCGCAGGCTGGCACTCCCGGGTTCCACCCCGCGAATGCCCGCCCGGCTTACCCCTCCACGCGCTCCGTCAGCCGCTCGAGCGCCTCGAACGGGAAGGGCTCACTCCAGTGGGAATTCCACCCTTCCGCGCGCGCCCGGCTGGCCACTTCGCGGAGTCCTCGCCACAGCGGGAGCACGATGTCGTGCGGCGTACCCCACGCGCTTGCAACCACCTCGCCCTTTCGGCCGCGCCCGTTCCAGAAGGTCACCACGTCAAAGACGACCGCGGAGGGATCGAATGCGCGAAACCGCCAGTCGTGCTCCAGCGGCTCCTCGCAGATGCGCGCGACGTACTCGCCCGGCCCATCCAGCACGCCGGAGAGCGCGGTGACGAGTTCGCCCACGAAGTCGTACGGAAGATAGGAGATGTCGAAGGCGAGCGGACCGTCTTCGTCCAGATGGAGCGTGGTGGGCAGCCACCCGTGCCTCGCCTTGCCGAACCGGAGCTTCATCCGGCCCTCACTGGAATTCGCGCGCCAGGTACGCCGCCGTGCGGCTCTCCGTGCATCGCGCCACCTCCGCTGGCGGGCCGCTGGCGACCACGCGCCCGCCCTCTTCGCCCGCGCCGGGCCCGATGTCGATCACCCAGTCGCTCGCCGCCACCACGCGCATGTCGTGCTCGACCACCACGACGGTGTTGCCGGCGGTAACGAGTTCGTCCAGCTGGATGACCAGCTTTTCCACGTCCGCGGGGTGCAGCCCGGTCGTGGGCTCGTCCAGGATGTACAGGGCGTGGCCGCGCTGCGCCCGCTGCAGTTCCGTCGCCAGCTTGATGCGCTGCGCCTCGCCGCCGGAAAGCTCCGTGGCGGGCTGGCCCAGGCGCAGGTAGCCGAGCCCCACTTCGCGCAGCACGTGCAGCGGGCGCCGCACCTGCGGCTCGTCCGCGAAGAACTCGTACGCACCATCCACCGTCATCCCCAGCACCTGCGCGATGTTCTGCCCGCGGTTCTCGATCTCCAGCGTGGCCGCGTTGTAGCGCGCGCCGTGGCAGGTGGGGCACGGCGCGTAGACGCTGGGCAGGAACAGCAGTTCCACCATCACGAATCCCTCGCCCTCGCACGTTTCGCAGCGCCCCTTGGCCACGTTGAACGAGAAGCGCCCGGCGTCGTACTTCCGCTTCCGCGCCGCGGGGGTGGCGGCAAAGATGCGGCGCACGTGGTCGAACAATCCCGTGTACGTCGCAAGGTTGCTGCGCGGGGTGCGGCCGATGGGCTTCTGGTCCACCCGCACCAGCCGGCTGATCCCCTCCATCCCCGCCGCGATCCGCCCGCCCACCGCGACCGTGGCGGACGGCTCGGCGTCGTCGCTTTCCTCGGCGGCGGGCTCGTGGCCCAGGTGCTCCGCCGCCAGTTCCACCAGCGCCTGGCTCACCAGGCTGCTCTTGCCTGATCCCGACACGCCGGACACGCTCGTCAGCACGCCGAGGGGAAAGCGGACATCCAGACCGTGCAGGTTGTTGCGGGTGACGCCTTCCAGTTCCAGCCACCCCGCGGGCTGGCGCAGGGTGCGCGGGGGCAGTCCCTCGCGCCCGAACAGGTGGCGGCGCGTCTGGCTGATTTCGATCGCCCGCAGCCCTTCCGGCGGGCCGCTGTAGAGCACCTCCCCGCCCTGCTCGCCCGCGGCGGGACCCACGTCCACGATCCAGTCCGCCTGGCGGATCACGTCCAGGTCGTGCTCGACGACGAACAGCGAGTTCCCCGCGGCCTTGAGCCCCGCGAGGGCGCGCAGCAGCGCCTCCGTGTCTGCGGGATGCAGCCCGGCGCTGGGCTCGTCAAGCACGTAGACGACGCCGAACAGGTTGCTGTGCACCTGCGTGGCCAGCCGCAGGCGCTGCAGTTCGCCGGGCGACAGGCTGGGCGTGCTGCGCTCCAGCGACAGGTATCCCAGCCCCATGTCCAGCAGTACGTCCAGCCGGTCCACCGCGTCCCGGGCGATGCGCTGGCGGACGATGGCCTTTTCCGGATGGGCATCGTCGTCCGCGCCGCGCCCGGCCGCGGTCCCGTCGGCGTGCGGGCGGATGAGGGCGGCCAGGCGGGCGAGCGGCAGGCGCGACAGTTCGGTGATGTCCATCCCCGCGAAGGTGACGGAAAGCGACTCCGCGCGCAGCCGTTTGCCGCCGCAGACGGGACATCCCGTGCTGAGCATGAACTGCAGCGCGCGCCGCTTCATCGCCGCGCTCTGCGTGTTGGCAAAGGTGTGCAGCACGTGCCGCCGCGCGCTGCTGAAGGTCCCCATGTAGCTGGGCTCGTCGCCCCGCTGCAGGGCCCGGCGCGTCTGCTCCGGCGTCACCCCCGCGTACACCGGGACCACGGGCTGCTCGTCGGTGAACAGGATCCAGTCGCGCTCGCTCTGCGATAGTTCCCACCACGGACGGTCCACGTCGTAGCCGAGGGTGACCAGGATGTCGCGCTGGTTCTGCCCGCCCCACGCGGTGGGCCACGCGGCCACGGCGCGCTCGCGGATGGTGAGCGACGGGTCCGGAACCATGGACTGCTCCGTCACCTCGTACACCTGCCCCAGCCCGTGGCAGTGCGGGCAGGCGCCCTCCGGGGTGTTGGGCGAGAACGCTTCGGCGTAGATGATGGGCTGGCCCGGCGGATAGTCGCCGGCGCGCGAGTACAGCATGCGCAGCAGGTTGCTGAGCGTGGTGACGCTGCCCACGGAGGAGCGCGTGGTGGAGGAGCCGCGCTGCTGCTGCAGGGCCACGGCGGGCGGCAGGCCGTCGATGGAGTCCACCTGGGGCACGCCCATCTGGTGGAACAGGCGGCGGGCGTACGGCGCCACGGACTCCAGGTATCGCCGCTGCGCCTCGGCGTACAGCGTGCCGAACGCCAACGAGGACTTGCCCGACCCCGACACGCCGGTGAACACCACGAGCACGTCGCGCGGAATGTCGACGTCCACGTTCTTGAGGTTGTGCTCCCGCGCCCCCCGCACCCGCACGAATCCCGCGGGCGCCCTGCTCGCCCCGCCCTGCTCCGCTCTGCTCATGTCCCGGTTCCGCCACGGTGGATCGCTCTCGGCGCGGCAAGATACCGGATCGGGCGCGGGGGCGCTTCAGGGCGGATGGGGAGGAGGCGCGGGCGGCGGCGGTAACCTGGCGCAGAACGGAGGTTGGGCGCGGTCCGCTGCTGTGGCCCTCACCCCGCGTCCTGCGCACGACGACCCTCTCCCACGAACGGATCTGGGGGAGGGAGCACACACCAGAGTTGCGCGGCCTCCTTATGCAGTTGAAGCCCCGGGCGCGGACGCGGCAGCGGCGACGAGTCGGGGCTTACCACTTCTTGAGCGGCGGTTCATCCGCTCAGGAGACGATCGGTGACGCGGATCTCCGGTCTCGGCACCGCGACCAGTCCCCCGCGTGCAGGTGAAGTCCCCCCGTCCGTTGGGGGGACTTTCCGCCGTTGTTGCGGCGAATTCATTCGCTCAGGATACTCTCGGCCGCGCAGATGTCGATCTCTGGCCCGCAACAGTCTGCGAGGCGGAATCGTCCAGCGGCGGCTCGTGCAGGACCGATCCAGCATGCCATCGGACGTGCGGCTACTCCGCCCCGCGCCGCACCCACGGCGCGATCCGCTCGCCGGGGCGAAGCAGGTTGCCGCGGTCGTAGTGAAACACCTTTCCGCGCTGCACGTCCACCCCGCGCGCCACGACGTGGTACTCGCCCTCCTCGTCGCGGACGACGAAGTGCCGGTGCTCCCCCTCCGCACCCGCGTCGTGGAAGTGAGGTGTGTACAGGAACTCCGGGCACTCGGTGGAGACCACGCCGTGGAAGGTCACCTGGACGTCGTGGTAGTAATCCAGGTCAAAGCCGCCGATCAGCACCATCCGCTCATCGTCACGCGTGAGGACCGCGAAGTCGCTGTGGCCCGCATCCGACATCCGGTTCACTTCGGCAAGCTCGTCCATGGCGGCAAGGGAGAAGGGTGTGGATCAGGTGCCGGGATCCGCGTCCGCCTGCGCGGCGGCAAGGTGGGCGGCCTTGAGCGTCAGGTAGTCGCGTTCGGGGGCGCTGGCGGTGCGCTCGGCGGCGGCGCGGTAGTGGGCCATGGCGCCCGCCGCATCGCCCGCACGCTCCAGCAGGTGCGCGCGCACGGCGTCCAGGCGGTAGTGGCCCCGCAGCCGCGGATCGTCGTCCAGCGCGCGGATCAGCTCCAGCCCGGCGTGCGGCCCCTGCACCATGGCCGCGGCGATCGCCCGGTTCAGCGACACCATGGGATTGTCGGACATGCGCTCCAGCACCAGGTACAGAGCGTGGATCTGCGGCCAGTCCGTTTCATCCGCGCTCGCGGCCTCGTCGTGCACGGCGCTGATCGCGGCCTGGATGGCGTACGGTCCCACGCTTCCCGCCGCCAGCGCGCCGGAAACGAGGGCGACGCCTTCCGCGATCTGCCCGCGGTCCCACAGTGAGCGGTCCTGCTCGTCCAGCGGGATCAGTTCGCCGCTCGCGCCCGTGCGCGCGTGCCGCCGCGCGTCCGTGAGCAGCATCAGCGCCAGAAGCCCCGCGACCTCGCCATCATGCGGCAGCAGCTCGCGCAGCATGCGCGCGAGGCGGATGGCCTCGTTGGCGAGGTCGGTGCGCTGCAGCTGGGCGCCGGTGCTGCTCGCGTATCCTTCGTTGAAGATGAGGTAGAGCACGTGGAGCACGGCGCTGAGCCGCGCGGCCCGCTCCCCCGCGCCGGGCACCTCGAACGGCACGTCCGACGCCTTGATGCTCAGCTTGGCGCGGCTGATCCGCTGTGCCATGGTGGCCTCGGGCACCAGAAAGGCGCGTGCGATCTGCGCCGTCGTAAGCCCGCCCACGGCGCGAAGGGTGAGGGCAATGGCGGAGGGCGGCGTGAGCGCCGGATGGCAGCACATGAACAGCAGCGCGAGCGAATCGTCCTCCTGCACACCTACCTCCACGTCCGGCGGCGGCACGAAGGCCCACTCCGCCCACACCTGCGTGGCCACGGCGTCCTCGCGGCGGCGGCGCGCCATTTCGCTGCGCAGGTGATCGGTAATCTTTCGCAGCGCGACGTGGTACAGCCAGCCGCGCGGGTTGGCGGGCACGCCGCCCGCCGGCCACTGCGCCGCGGCGGCGATCAGCGCCTCCTGCACCGCGTCTTCCGCCGCGCTGAAGTCGCCGTGCCGGCGCGCCACCGCCGCCAGCACCTGCGGCGCAAGATCGCGCAGCAGGTGCTCCACGACCGGTTCTGCGGATTTCGGGATCATGTGGTCCTCGGCAAACTCGCGCTACGCTGCACTACTCGACCTGTGGGTTCAGTGGAACTCACCAGAGAGGAGCGGTGGAATGTTAGAAGAACGTTGGCGCGAGCCACTCTTGAAGATGTAGGTAGTCCCGTAACGAAAGCTGGTGCGGCACGGTAGTCTGAAATTCAGCAGCGCCACGGGTGAATCGAGAGGTAGTGACGATGATACCTGCCGTCGCGCGTTCCTTCTGCACGACCCCGTAGAGAGAACGGACGACATCTACTCCAACAGGTCGGAATTGTGCGTACCTTTTGCATTCAACCAAATACAAGAACTCACCTATTCCGTCTTTTCGCGCGGCATACATGTCGAATCCTCCGTCCTTCGAAGCAGGCGTAAGCTCAATCGTGTAGCCTTTCTTACTGAGCAATTCCGCTACAAGCTCTTCAAATTGGCGCGGCGACAGATCGTACATGGTCGCGGGATCCCGCTCCACCAAACTTATTATTCTGGAATTCGCGCTGCTGATATCAGTAATGATGCGGCTTTCCTGCAGAACCTCTTCCCGAATGGGAAGTCCATCAGGGCCGAGGATCCCGGGATGAACAAAGTCTTGTATGCCGCTGTTCTCTAAGTACTCGCGAAGGCGAAGCCGAAGCCCCTCCACCCTGCGGTAGAGAGTCTTGGGTGGAACCTGTAGCACGCGCGCAACGTCGGCTACAGAGTATCCGTCACCAAAGCGCATCTGCACGATGAGTCGGTCTTCGGGCTCAAGAGTCTTCAGCGCTTCGTCTAGCGCCATTGACCGCGCAGCGCTGTCCGAATCGGCTAGTTCTGGCTCCTGATCATAACCACTCTCAATCCGATCTAGTATGTGCTCGGACGGCACTTTGACAGGTCGTAGTGGATCCCGAACAGGAAGTCGAGCCAACAATTGAGCCAAGTCCCCATTCGAAGATGTTGTGGCACCCGTACTACGAAGTTTCTCGGCTGCCTCAGCAAGCGAATAGCCGTGTCTATAGATCAGTCGCTCTAGCTCGATAGCTGGTGGGCCATGCCGCATTGCTGCTGCCGACGCGCGCCACCGCCCGCCCCGCTGCCGTACGTGTTCGATGAACTGGCGTGTCACAATCGTAGTTAAATATGTTGATATTCTGGACGTTCCACGGAAGGCTCTTATGGCAGCGTAGTCATCCTGCATGAGCTTTAATAGGACCTGTGAACTGAACTCTTCGGCTTCGATATCCGAGAGCCCTGCACGGTGCGAAGCCTGTGCGGCTACCCGCTCAACAAACGCAAGGTGCTGCAGGAAGAGCTTCTCGGCTTCTGAGCGACTGGGCATCTGAGAGTCCCGACGAGGCGGAGCACGGATCTACGAAGAGCGATTCTAGTCGGTCAGGCCGACCGCATCAACCTGTCATTTTGTTTCCTAAAGTTCATAGCTTACTAGTTCCAGCTTGCGGGGCACGCCACGGTGTGGCGTGTTGAATTCGAGCACCTGCGGCGCAAGGTCGCGCAGCAGGTGCTCGAGTTCGGGGCTCACGGAATCCGTCACGCGTCGGGCAACGGGGCGCTCATCACCTGCCGGACCTCGATGCCCATGTTCATTGGCGCGCCGCCGGGGCCGGGGGCGGCGGAGGCACGCGCGGCCACCTGGTACGCGCGCTCGGCGCTGTCCACGTCGATGATCCAGTAGCCGGCCAGGAACTCCTTGCTCTCGGGGAACGGACCGTCGGTCACGGGCGGCGCGCCGTCGCTCCCCGCCTGCACCCGCCGCGCGCGGCCGGGCTCCGTGAGCGCCTGCACCTGCACGAACTCGCCGGCCGCGGCCAGGTCCGCGTTCAGCGTGCGCCAGTACTCCATGTGCGCGTCCCAGTCCTCCGGGCGCCACTGCAGAAAGGGCCACTCGCTGGTCTGGGGCGGCGTGTGCATCATCAACATGAACTTCACAGGGGTAACCCTTTGATTCTGGATGCGTTGGGTGGATTCAGCTCACGTGGACCACAGGCCCCCGCGCGGCAGGCGGGGGCCGGGCGGGTCGTCAGTCCGTCGTGGGCGCGGAGCCTACGGGGCGCACCTCGATGGGCATGTTGAGCGGCTTGCCGCCGGGCCCGGGCGCGGCGGAGGCCTTGGCGGCCAGCTCGTACGCGCGCTCGGCGCTCGCCACGTCGATGATCCAGAAGCCGGCAAGGAACTCCTTGCTTTCCGGGAACGGGCCGTCGGTGACCGGCGCGCCGTCCGCACCCGCACGCACCAGCCGCGCCTCGCTGGGGGCGGTAAGGCCCTGCGCGTCCACCCACTCGCCCGCCGCCTTGAGGTCCTTGTTGAAGTCGTGCATGAACCCGATGTGCGCCTTGAGGTCGTCCGGCGTCCACTGGTTGATCTGGTAGTCGGCGGGTCCGCTGCCGGCGGGCGTGTGCATCAGCATCATGTACTTCATGGTCCGGTCTCCCGAGAGGGGTTGGGCGCGCCCTGCTGGCGCGGTGCGAGGCAGCCGTCATCGGCGCTTGCATCCAGTAGTCGGAGCCGCCGCGCCGTTCTCTACATCGGTCGATGAAAGATTTTTCGCCGGGCCGCATCCACCGTCCACAAGCCCGCGGATCGCGTGCATTCTGATGATTCCGCGCGCCTGGCGGAAGAACCCGCGGCCGCACCGCCCTCCCGATCCGCCGGGCCGGATTCAAAGCGGCCGTCTACGACGCCCATCGACCTCGCACATCCCGAATGCGACAGCGGCGGCACCCACATCGGGGTGCCGCCGCTGGCTGCTCAGTTCGCCGGTGCTCGTTGCGGCGCAGCGGGATGGTTGTCATCCGGGAGCCTCCAGCCGCTGGGCGCGCCGGAGCCGATGAAGCCGCCGAACAGGCATCCCCACCAGAAGTTGTCCCCGCGAGAATTGGAGTTCGACGTGAAGTAGAACACCAGCCCCAGCACCACACATCCGATCCCAGCCGCGGCGACCGCCTGCAGCCCGGGATCTTCGGGCCACGGAATGGACCGCGCGCCATCCGTCCGCCGCGCGTCGCCGAGCCCGGGAGCGAGCAGCCGCGCATCCAATGCGCCCGGCCTGAGCGCGGGGCTCACCTGCGCCGCCGCGGCGACGGCCAGCGCCGTTCCCTCGTCTGCCCGCGAAGCGGACTGCGCGTGCAGCGGCGCGGCAATCGCCAGGACAAGACAGCTGCAGAAGATACGAGCCTGCATGCGACACTCCGATGGCAGGTTCCGGTGCGCCACCGCGGTCGGAAGCGCTCGTCCTGCCCTCGTGCGAAAACCGGGCTCAGATGTTTGCGCGGATGGGATGGGATCACCGCAGCCCGCCCGCCAGCCTCACGGCAGGATCGTGAGGCTTGCAGCCGTTGTTGCGGCCACTTCATCAGTCGCTCAGCCCCCCCCGCGCTCACCACCCATCGTCTTGACCTCCCGCCCCGCCGGGGCTTACATCCCCGTCTCAAGATCCATCGATCCAATCCCGCTCGCCCGCCGCGAGCGCGAACCGCATACACCCGTCGTGCAACTCGTGACCATCCATCGCCTTCGCGCCGCGCGCCCGCTGCTCGCCGCGCTGCTGTTCATCATCGCCGTCGCCCTCCCGCGCACCCTGGCCGCGCAGGAAACCGTGCGCGTCACCGTCACCGTCCGCGCGGAGAATGAGCCCGTGGCGAACGCGCGGGTGCAGTCCGATTCCGTCACCGCGCAAACGGATGCGGACGGGACGGCGGTGCTGCGGCTCGCGCCCGGCACACGGACCGTGCGCGTGAGCCGGATGGGATTCGCGGTGTGGCAGGCCGCGCTCACCCTGACCGCCGGACGCGACACCGCCGTGCTCGTCTCGCTGGAGCGGGAATCAGAGGAACTGGAAGCAATCGTGGTGACCTCCACGCGCACGGGGCAGCGGGTGGAAGACGAGCCCACGCGCGTGGAAGTGCTGTCGCGCGAAGAGGTGGAGGAGAAGATGATGATGACGCCCGGCGACATCAGCATGATGCTCAACGAGACCTCGGGCCTGCGCGTGCAGACCACCAGCCCGTCGCTGGGCGGCGCCAGCGTGCGCGTGCAGGGCCTCCGCGGCCGCTACACGCAGATCCTGTCCGACGGGCTGCCGCTGTACGGCGGCCAGTCCGGCGCGCTGGGGCTGCTGCAGATTCCGCCCATGGACCTGGGCCAGGTGGAGGTCATCAAGGGCGCCGCGTCCGCGCTGTACGGATCGTCGGCGCTGGGCGGCGTGGTGAACCTCATTTCCCGCCGCCCGGGCGACGAGCCCGTGCGCGAACTGCTGCTGAACCAGACCACGCGCGACGGCACCGACGTCGTCGGGTTCGCCTCCGCCCCGCTGAACGAACAGTGGGGATACACCCTGCTGGCCAGCGCGCACCGGCAGTCGCGGGCGGACGTGGACGGCGACCGCTGGACGGACCTGCCCGGCTACCGGCGCGCTGTGCTGCGGCCCCGCCTGTTCTGGGACGACGCAGCCGGCCGCTCGCTGTTCCTCACGCTTGGCGCCACGGCGGAGGACCGCGAGGGCGGCGGCCGCGTGCCCGGGGGCGAGTTCCCGGAGACGCTGGAGACCCGCCGCGGAGACGTGGGCGCGCTGGGCCGCGTTCTGCTGGGCGGCACGCGCCTGCTCACCGTCCGCGCATCCGCCATGGCGCAGCGCCACGCGCACGGCTTCGGCGACGTGACGGAAGACGACGTGCACTCCACCGCCTTTGGCGAGGCCGCGTACTCCGGCACCTCGCGCGGGCACACCTGGGTGCTGGGCGCGGCGCTGCAGGCGGAGACGTACCGCGCCGACGACGTGCTGGGCTTCGACTACACTTACACCCAGCCGTCCCTGTTTGGCCAGGAGGAGTACTCGCCCGCGGAGTGGATGACGGTGTCGCTGGCCGGCCGCGCGGACTGGCACAGCGAGGACGGGGCGTTTCTCAACCCGCGCCTTTCGCTCCTGCTGCGCCCCGCGGGGTGGACGGTGCGCGGCTCCGTGGGCACCGGCTGGTTCGCTCCCACGCCGTTCACCGAGGAGACGGAGGCGACCGGCCTCACCCGCCTGCTGCCGCCGCTGCGGGATGTACTGAAGCCCGAGCGCGCCCGCACCGCGTCGCTGGACGTGGGCCGCACCGTGGGCGCGCTGGAGGTGAACGCCACCCTGTTCGGGTCGCGCACGGAGAACGCGCTGCAGCTCATTCCCAGCCCCGCGCGGCCGGGGCTGCTGGAACTGGTGAACGCGGACGGTCCCACTCGCACCTGGGGGA
>NZ_DASVTX010000515.1:0-2797 GCF_036387355.1 Longimicrobium sp. | reverse complement strand
CCACGCGGCCGTGCTCCGCGACCAGCGTGTGCCCCGCGTCCAGCTGGCGGATGGCGGCGTAGACGGTGGCGCTCTGGGACTGCGATTCGCCGTGGACCAGAAAGTCCGCGATCCACTCCTGGTCCAGCGCCGCGCCCGCCGCGGGGTGCAGGCGAACGCAGTCCAGCGTGTTGGAAAAGAC
The DNA here is from genome assembly GCF_036387355.1 of Longimicrobium sp. Classification (GTDB taxonomy): domain Bacteria; phylum Gemmatimonadota; class Gemmatimonadetes; order Longimicrobiales; family Longimicrobiaceae; genus Longimicrobium. Next base: position 2,616 of record NZ_DASVTX010000515.1, on the reverse strand, counting down.
GAAGGCGCCCGCGGTCGCGTTGTAGAAGAAGGCCTTGAAGCCGAACGGCGACCGCGCGCAGAACATGCGTTCGCGCTCCGCGTCCCAGACGGCGAAGGCGTAGTCGCCCCGCAGCCGCTCCGGCGCGGCGTCACCCCACACGCGGACCGCGTGCAGGATCAGCTCCGCGGCCGGCCGGTCCGCGGACGTGCGGATGCCGCCCGCGCCCAGCGCGCGCACCAGCTCGGCGCGCGCGTCGATGCGCGCGTCCGCGACAATCCAGGTCTGTCCATCCAACGAGAACGGCTGGCGGTCGTTCGCCTCGCCCGCGTCGCCGGTGCGCAGGCGTGCGTGGGCCAGCCCCGCGCGCCCGGCCACGCGGACCGCGGTGCCGTCCGGGGCGCAAAAGGAGAGCCCGCCCGCCATCCGCTCCAGCAGCGCCCCGTCCACGGCGCCGCCGGGAACGACGAATCCCGCGAATCCGCTCACGAGGATCCCGGGATGGTCACAATCATCCGCATTCCGCCACAGCCGTGCGTGAGGGAGATGGACAGCGTGCCGCCTACCGAACCGGCGGCGGCGCGATCCACACGCGCGTGAGCAGGCCGAAGATGAGCAGGGCCAGCAGCAGGCTGAAGACGATCATCACCATCCACATGCACCCCGTAAACCCGCATCCTCCCGGCGGCGTGCGGTCGATCACCGGCATCGCGGCCCCGCCCCCCTCCGTCCCGTCCCGATCCTCGCGTTCCGTCATCTATGCGCCGCCCAGTTCCTGGATCTCTTCTGATTCCACCACCCGCACGCCCCGCGGCTCCTCCGCCGCCAGGCGCACCATGGCCTTGGCGACCACGCGCGCGTCCACGCCGCGGTACCGGCGCAGCGGGCCCACCATCAACGGGTTGAGCACGGGGGCCACGCGCTGCGCCAGCGCCTCGCCGGGGCGGTGCTCCGTGCGCTCACCCAGCAGCAGCGACGGGCGCAGCAGCGTCACGCCGGGGATGGTGGTGGCGCGCACCTCGTCCTCGGCCTCGCCCTTGGTGCGGTTGTAGAACACGCGCGACCGGGCGTTCGCGCCGGCCGCGCTCACCAGAAGATAGCGCGCCGCGCCGCCCTGCGCCGCCAACTGGGCGCACTGCACCACGTAATCGTGGTCCACCCGGCGAAACGCCTCCTGCGACCCGGCCGCCGCGATGGTCGTTCCCAGGCAGCAGAACACGTCGTCCACGGCGAACCACTCGGCGTGCTCGGCCATGCGGTTCATGTCGACGACGTGCTGCACCAGCCGCGGGTGCTCGCGTTCCAGCCCGCGCCGCCCGATCACGGAAACGCGGGCGTAGCCGGGGCTGGCCAGCAGCAGGTCCAGCACGTGGCCGCCCACCAGCCCGGTGGCGCCCAGCAGCAGGGCGGCGCGCGGCCGCCCGGCGGAGTGGGTGAGGGCGCTCAGTTGCTCCCCGGGAGCACGATGTTCTTTCCGGCTTCCATCCCCGGCGTGACCTTGTTCTCCAGCGCGTCGCGGTACAGCTGGCGCCACTCGCGGAAGTGGCGGGCGGTGGTGGTGTCCTGCGGGTCCGCCAGCCCGGCCACGGCGCCCAGCAGCCCCGACGGGCCGCCCACGAAGGCCACGGCGCCCCACATGGGCTCCGTCACGTTGCCGCGCGCCCGCTTGAGCACTTCCATGTTGCGGCTCACCGCTCCGGCGGATTCCAGGCTGGCTTTGGCCTGCTGCTCCATCTGCGCGGCGTTGCTTTCCATCAGGTTGATCATCTCGTCCGTGTAGCCGGGCTGGCCGCGGTACTGCTGGGCCTGCTCGCGCAGGGTGCGCGCCTGCGAAACGAGGGATTCGTGCATGGGCTTGAGCGCCAGGTAGCCGGACACCTCCGTCATGCGGTCGCGCACCCACTCCATCTCGGCGGGGTTGTAGCCCAGGGTGCGGGCCGAGCGCACGTAGCTGCCGCCCACCAGGTCCGTGTATTCCACCACCATGCTCCCCGCCGCGGCCACGTTGCGCAGCCCGGCGATCAGCCCGCCCTTCTGGCCGCGCTCCTCCATCTCGGCCAGCCTCTGGTGCAGGCGCGGGGCTTCCTTGTGCACCAGGTCAAACTGCAGCAGCGCCGTACGCAGGTACTTGTCTACCTGCTGCGGCGTCAGCACGCTGTCGGCCGGGGCGGAAAAGCTCGCCTGCTCATCCTCGGTCACCGAGGCGGACTGGCTGGCATCCACCTTGGCGGGATCCACGTCGCCGGTGGCGGCGGCATCGTCGCCGCCAAAGCCGCAGGCGGAGGCGGAAAGCGCCAGGCCGAGGGCGGCGGCGCGCAGGGTGAGGGTGCGGAGGGGAGCGGTCATGCGTGGTCTCGCGGAAAATGGGTGGCGGGCCCGGCGGCCGGGCGTGGGGGGGGTGCCGCGGCGGAACATCCGGCGGCACGCAATGCTGCGCCTCCGCGGGCTCCGTGTCAAGCATCCCGTTCGTCCGCCAACGTACGGCGGCCCAACGGCTTGTGCATACGCGCCGTGGGGCCGCGGAGATTCAGCAGGCGGGCGCCGCGGGCATCCCGTCCGCTGCCGCGGCCGAGGGTCGGGGCGCGCCACGCCGGCCGGCCGTGCACCGGAGGCCTCCCGGCGGGAGCCTTCGATTGC
>NZ_DASVTX010000514.1:0-7353 GCF_036387355.1 Longimicrobium sp. | reverse complement strand
CGCCGCCGGACGCCCGGGAACACGCCGCAGTACCGGTCGGAGATCCTGCGCCGCATGTCGCACCGCGGCTGGTAGCACGCACGGATCGCCGCATCGCGGGGCCGGAATGCCGTCGGGCGTTCCGGCCCCGCTGCGCGATCCTGGCGCGCGGGAGTGCGTTTTGCTGAGCGCACCCCGGTCCGCCGCCCGGGCGCCATCCTCCGTTCATCCGGCCGAGCCAGCCGCAGCCAGCGCATGTCCATGCTCCCGTCCCCCTCGCTGAACGACGTTCCGCCCGGCATCTCCCGCGATGCCGGGCTGGCCGACGCGCTGGACCGGGCGGGGGTGGGGATCGTGGTGGCCGGCGCGGACCGCCGTCCCCTGCACCTGAACCCGGCCGCGGCGCGGCTCCTGGGCAGGGAGGACGGCGAGGCGGGCGCCGGGCCGATGGACGGGTGGATTCACCCCGACGACCGCGCGGCGGAGGCGGCGCTGCACGCGGAGGTGCTGGCGGGGACGCGGGATGGATACCGCACGGAGGTCCGCTGGCTGCGGGCGGGCGGCCGGCACGTGTGGGTGGAGATGAGCGTGGCGACGCGGGGGACGGACCCGTTCACCACCGGGACGGCCGTGCTGGACATCACGGGGCGGCGGCGCGCGGCGGAAGAAGCGGAGCTGGACCGCGTGCGCCTGGCCTTTCTGTCGCACGCCAGCGAGGTGCTGGCCTCGTCGCTGGACTACGACGCCACCCTGCGCGCCGTCGCGCGGCTGGCCACGGAGCGGCTGGCGACGTGGTGCATCGTCACCATCGCCTCGCCGGGGGGGCTCACCCGCACGCTGGCGCACCGCGACCCGGAGCGCATGCGCTGGGCCGAGGAGCTCACCCGCCGTTATCCGCCGGACCCGGAGGCGGCCACCGGGGCGGCGCACGTGATCCGCACGGGGCGCGCGGAGTTTGTTCCGGAGATCTCCGACGCCATGGTGGCGGCCGCCGCCCGCGACGAGGAGCACCTGCGGCTGCTGCGCGAGGTGGGCTTCAACGCGCTCATCACCGTCCCCATCGCCGCGGGCGGGGAGAACGTGGGGGCGATCTCCCTGGTGTCGGCGGAATCGGGGCGGTCGTACACCCAGGCGGACCTGGCGCTGGCGGAGGACCTGGGGCGCCGCGCGGGGACGGCCATTCAGAACGCGCGGCTGCTGCGCGACGCGGAACGCGCGGCCGAGCGCGCGCGGCGGCTGCAGGCGTTCGCCACGGCGCTGAACGAGGCCAGCAGCACCGGGCAGGCGGCGGAGGTGTGCGTGGTGCACGGAATGGAGGCGCTGGGCGCGGACGCGGGCGCGTTCGGCCTGCTGGAGGACGGGGATCGCGTCATCGAGATGCTGCACCTGCGCGGCTATCCCGCCGAGGTGTCCGGCCGCTGGGTGCGCTGGCCCATTTCGCCCGGGCGGCCCCTTTCGGATTCCGTCATCCACCGTACGCCCGTGCTGGTGCCGGACGCGGCGGAGATGCAGGCGCGCTATCCGGCGATGGCGCCGGAGTTCGCGGAGGCGGGGATCGTGGCGTACGTGGGCATTCCGGTCTGCTCGCGGGGGCGCGTGCTGGCGGGGCTTTCGTTCAGCTTCCGGCGCGCGCAGGAGTTCGACGAGGGCACGCGGACCTTCCTGTCCACCCTGGGCGGAATGGCGGCGCAGGTGATGGAGCGGGCCCGGCTGTACGACGCCGAGCGGCGGCAGCGCGCCGGCGCGGAAGAAGCGGCCGAGCGGGAGCGCGACGCCCGTGCGGAGGCGGAAAACGCGAACCGGGCCAAGAGCGAGTTCCTGGCCAACATGAGCCACGAGCTGCGCACGCCGCTGAACGCCTCGCTGGGCTACGCGGACCTGCTGGACATGGAGCTGGCCGGGCCGCTTACGCCGGGGCAGCGCGAGTACCTGGAGCGCATCCGGGTGAGCAACCACCACCTGCTGGGGCTGGTGGAAGACGTGCTGGACCTGTCCAAGCTGTCCGCGGGGCGTATGGCGGTGGAGCGCGAGCCGGCCGATGCGGCGACCGCGGTCGTGAGCGCCCTTACCCTGGTGCAGCCGCAGGCGGACGTGCGGGGCGTGGCGGTCTACGATCGGTGCGCCGGGTGCGACGTGACGTACGTGGGCGACGAGGACCGGGTGCGGCAGGTCCTGGTCAACCTGCTGAGCAACGCCGTCAAGTTTACGCAGCCGGGCGGCCAGGTCACGGTAGACGTGGGCACGTCCGACGAGCCGGACCCGGGGGCGCGGCTGATGGGGTCGGGGCCGTGGACGTTCTTTCGCGTCCGCGACACCGGGCTGGGGATCGCGCCGGACCAGCTGGAATCCGTCTTTCTCCCGTTCGTGCAGGCAGAGACGGGGCACACGCGCACCCGCGGCGGCACCGGACTCGGGTTGACGATCAGCCGCGAGTTCGCGCGGCTGATGGGGGGCGACCTGACGCTGCGGAGCACGCTGGGCCAGGGCGCCGCGTTCACCCTCTGGCTCCCCGCGCGCGTCACGGCCCCCGGCACGCCGCCCGCGCGGGGGCTGGCGCGGGCGGGCGAGGCGCTGCAGGCCGGGGTGGACCGCGTGCTGCGCAGCTACGTGGGACGCATGCGCGACGATCCCGGCGTGCCGGAGGCCGCGCGGCTGGCGCGCGTGGACCTGGAAGACCACATGGCGGCGATGCTTGCTGACATCGCGCAGACGCTGGTGGTGATGGAAGAAGCGGACGAAACGGACATCGAAGGCGTGCTGCTGCGCGACGGCAGCGACTTTCAGCGCATGATGGCGGAGCGCCATGGCGAGCAACGCGCACGGCTGGGCTGGAACCTGGAGGCGCTGCGGCGCGAGTACCAGATCCTGCGTGAAGAGGTGAACGCGGCGGTGCAGCGCGGCGTGGCCGACGATGCGGCCACGGAGCCGGGCCTGGCGGCACTCGGCCGCCTGCTGGCGCGCGCGGAGGAGATCAGCGTGGGCGGACTGCGGAAGCCGAAGGAATAAGGCTCTAACAGAGGCACAGAGACACAGAGGAAGAGAACGGAACCGGTCGTCCTCATCCCGTTGTCCGTTTCCTGTCCACGTCTGCGCTCGCTGCGTCAAAGGCAGCCGCGTTCCTCCGCGAACCTGCGAGTCCTCCGTGGCAAACGCCTTGGGACGGACTCCGCCCCCCGCACCGCAGGGGTTCGCACGGGAAGTGCATTCCCGCGGCCCCCGCGCGGTTCCGCCCGCCGCGCGCACACGGGCCGCGCACGAGAATGTCGCTCCGAACGCAACTCGTTCTTCTCTTCACGCTTCTGTCGCTCGGGGCCAGCGCCGTCATTGGCGGGCTGGCCTATCGCGCGTCGGAATCCATTCTGCGCCGCAACGCCCTGGCCTCCGTGCAGACCGCTGCCCACGAACGCGAGGGCGCGCTGCTGCGGCGGCTGGCGGGGCAGCGCAGCCGCGCGTCGTCGTTCCTGGCCGCCACCGCGGCGGAGTGCGCGTCCGAGGAACGGTGCCGGTACTCGCTCGCCGTGCTGCGGGCCACCGAAGGCTTCTCCGGGGCGGTGCTCACCCGCCCCGGGCAGCCCCCGCTGGGGGTGGGAACGGTGGCGGGCGTGGTGGACGGAGGATCGTGGCCCGCGCGGCAGCTGGCCCGCTTTGCGCGGCGGGCGGACGGCGGGCCGTACTACGTGATCCGCGCGGACGGTGCGGGCGGCGCCGTGCTGTCGCTGCGCTTTGACGACCTGCACGCGCTGCGCGACATCTTTGCGGACCGCGCCGGGCTGGGAAGCTCGGGAGAAACCTTTCTGGCGGACCGCGCGGGCATCTTTCTGACGACGCCCCGCTACGCGGCCGCGCAGGGCTACAGCCATCCCGTAAACTCCATCCCCATGCGGCGCTGCCTGGCCGGCCAGGACGGCGCCACCCTGGCCGCCGACTACCGCAACGCCCGCGTCATCCACGCCTTTCGCTACATCGAAGAGATCGGCGGCGGGTGCATCATGGCGCACATTCACCAGACGGAGGCGTTCGCCCCGGTGGGCACGCTTTCGGAGCACATCATCGGCTCCGGGCTGCTGCTGGCCGCCGGGGCGCTGATCCTGTCCATCTTTCTCGCCCGCTCCGTCACGCGGCCGATGCAGCGGCTGGGCGAGGCGGCCAACCGGCTGGGGCAGGGCGAGGTGAACCTGGCCATTCCCCGCGGGGGCCCGGCGGAAGTGCGGCGCTTCGCCGACACCTTTGCGCGCATGGCGCAGTCCATCCGCGAACGGACCGGGGAACTGGAGGCGGCCAACCGCGCCAAGAGCCAGTTTCTGGCGATGATGTCGCACGAGATCCGCACCCCCATCAACGCCGTCATCGGCTACTCGGAACTGATGGAGATGGGGCTGGGCGGGCCGGTGACGGAGCAGCAGGCGGAGCACCTGGCGCGCATCAAGGGAAGCAGCCGCCACCTGCTGGGCCTCATCAACGACGTGCTGGACTTCAGCAAGGTGGAGGCGGGGGAGATGGAGGTGTGGCGCGAGCCCACCCCCTTCCGCGGCACGACGTCGGATGCGCTGGACCTGGTGGGTCCGCAGGCCGCGGCCCGCTCCGTGACCGTCACGGACGAGTCGGAGTGCGATCCGAACGCCGCCTACATCGGCGACGAAGACCGCGTGCGGCAGATCCTGGTGAACCTGCTCTCCAACGCGATCAAGTTCACGCCGGAAGGCGGAAAGGTGACGCTCTGCTGCCGGCTGGCCCTTGTTCCCGGGCCGGAAGCGCGGGTGGACGGGCCGGGGCCCTGGGCCGCGTTCGAGGTCGCGGATACCGGGGTGGGGATCGCGCCGGAGCAGCAGGGGCGCATCTTTGAGCCGTTCACACAGGCCGAGGAAGGGCACACGCGCCGCCACGAGGGCACCGGGCTGGGGCTCACCATCAGCCGCCGCTTCGCCCGGCTGATGGGGGGCGACCTCACGGTGCGCAGCACCCCGGGCCGCGGCTCGTGCTTCGTGCTCTGGCTCCCTGCCGCGCCGGGGCACCCCGCCGGCCCGGGTGAAGGGTGGCCCACCGCGCCGCACCAGATCCCCGGCCTTACCCGGCTGGGCGACCTGCTGAACACGCGCGCGGAGGAGCTGGTGCACCGGCTGGGCGAGCGGCTGCGCGCGGACCCGCTGATCCCCGGCGCGCAGTCGCTGGACCGCGCGCAGTTGGAAAACCACATGGTCACGTTCCTGACGGACCTGGGCACGACGCTCGTTTCGCTGGACGAGGGCGGGGCGGAGCCGGCGCTGCTGCGCGACGGGATGGACATCAAGCGCGTGATCGCCGCGCGGCACGGGGAGCAGCGCGGGCGGCTGGGATGGTCTGCCGTGCAGCTGCACCGCGAATACGAGATTCTGGGCGAGGAGATCGACGCGCTGCTGGCGCGCGAGGCGCCCCGGGGTGACGGGCAGGACACGCACGCGGCCCGGGAGATCCTGGGGCGGCTGCTGGAGCGCGCCGAGCACCTTTCCGTGGAGGCGCTTGCCGGGTCCGCGGGGCACGGCTGAGGGCACGGGGCGATGCGATTTGACGCGGACGGCGCCCGCGTGAATGTTCAGGGCGGGCCCGGGGCCCGACGCACCTGCAACCGATCCGGATGTAAGCGATGAAAGCACGAATTCTGGCGCTGGCCGTCGCGTTCTGCGCGCTCTGGTCCACCCCCGCGTACGCGTGGGACGAACTGGGGCACCGCGTGGTGGCGCGCATCGCCTGGGAAAACATGACGCCGGCCGCGCGCGCCCGGGCCGTCCAGCTTCTGCGCGCCGCGCCCCCGCGCACCGGCCTGGCCGCGCTGATGCCGTCGCAGGGGACGGAAGAGGAGCGGATGCGCGACTGGTTCATCATGGCGGCGGTGTGGCCCGACATGGTGCGCGGCCGCGACAATCCCGCCTCCGTCTACGGCCACAGCGACTGGCACTACGTCAACTTCTTCTGGCAGGTGGGCCCCGACGGCCGCCCCGTGGACCGCGATGACATTCCGCGCGCCGGGCTGCTGATCGACCAGGCGCAGCGCATCGCGGGGGAGCTGGGCAACGCCTCGGTTCCCGACAGCGCGCAGGCCATCGACCTGGCGTGGGCGCTGCACCTGGTGGGTGACGCGCACCAGCCGCTGCACAACAACGCCCGCATCACGGCGCAGGACACGGCGGGCGATCGCGGCGGAAACGACTTCCGGCTCGGGGGCGTGTATCCGTACAACAACCTGCACGGGTATTGGGATTCGCTGGTGGGCCACGCGGTTCCGTGGGCCATGGCGGACCGGAGCGAGAGCGACTACGTGGGAAGCATTTCCCGCCGGCTGATGGCCGAGTGGCCGCGCGCGCGCTTTGCCAGCCGGCTGCTGCCGGGGCAGTTCGAGACGTGGTCGCGCGAAGGGTTCCGCGTGGCGCAGAACGCGTATCCGTCGTGGCTGGTGCGCAACCAGCGCGCGCCGGAGCGGTACCTGCCGTACGCGTGGAACCTGGCCGAGCCCCGCATTGTGCTGGCCGGCTACCGCCTCGCGGACCTGCTGAACCGCACTCTGGGCCGCTGAACGTCGTGGGGTGGTGGATGACTGAAGCCCGGCGCCGCGCGCCGGGCTTTTGTCGTTCGAGGGATGATGAATTGCGGTGGGTGCATCTGGAGTGGATGGCGCGTGCCGCCTGTCCAGAGCGAATGAATTCGCCGCTGGAACAGCACGGAGTCCGCCTGCGCGGACTGCATCGGCGGCTTTGGTGCGATGAGCGGATGGCGGCGCGTCCGGCGGCTGTGGCCCTCACCCCGCGTGCTGCGCACGACGACCCTCTCCGACGAACAGATGTGGGAGAGGGAGCACACACCAGAATCGCGCCGATCCCTGACGCAGTTGAAGCCCCGATCGTGGACGCGACAGCGCCACGAGTCGGGGCTTTCCGCTGTTGGAGCGGCGGATTCATCCGCTCAGGATACCCTCTGCCGCGCGAGCCTGCGCAACTCGCGCCGAACCCGCCGCCGCGCTTTCCGCCGTTGTTGCGGCTAATTCATCAGTCACCTTTCCCCCTTCAATCCCGCCTGTGGCGTCAAAAGTGTACGTTGCGGACAGCGGCGGTTCAGGGTAGATTTCCTGCGTTCCGCGATCCCTCCGAACCGGTGCCGCCGCCATGCAACCGCTCGCGCTGTTCTGCCTGATGGTCGTCCATGTGACCGGGTCCGTCGCACCGGCCGGATCGGATCAGACGTATGCGCAGCTGACGGCGGTGCTGCGCTCCTTCACGCAGGCGCAGACGGCGTATCGCGCGTCGCACGGCAGGTACACGGCATCCCTTTCCGCACTCGGCGTGCAGCGGACGCCGGGGATCAGCGTGCGGCTGCAGGCGGAGGGCGCGGCGGGGTTCTCGGCCG
>NZ_DASVTX010000513.1:0-8615 GCF_036387355.1 Longimicrobium sp. | reverse complement strand
CGGAACTGCACAAGCGCTTCGGGCGATCGGGATGATGGGTACGCTAGCGTTCGGCCCCACACTTCGGCGCCCGAGTGTCATCCTGAAGGAGCAGCGCACCGCACCCGCCGCCGCGCTGGATCTCGTGCGACTGAAGGATCCTGGGCCGAAGGATCGGCTTGGACGCTGGCCGGCGCGGAGTGCCCCGGCCTCCTCGCTGCGTCTGCAACCGTCACGGCACGCCGCGCAACCCGCCGTGCATGGGACGCTGTGTGGCGGGATTCTTCAGTCGGCGCCAGGGTCTCAGCATGGGGAGAGCACGCGCGGCGCCTCCCTCAGAATGACCCTGACGGTCCGGCGCTCAGACCCGACCGATCTTCCAACGTGCTCTCAGGATAAAAGCGCGCGATCGGCTTCCCGAGCGGGGGCACGCGGCGCCATCATGATTCCGCACATCAGGCAGATGTCCGCCGCCGCAGTCCGCGAAGGCGGACTTTGTGCTTCTCCAGCGGCGAATTCATTCGCTCTTGGGCGGCGGACCGTCGTATCCCACGCACTGCGGCCCCGCGCCTCCCGTCCCGCCCCCGCCCGCTGATGCCGTACGCCGCCCTTGCCCTTGTCGGCCCCACCGCATCCGGAAAGACCGCGCTCGGCATCGAAGTGGCGCGGCGGGTGGATGGCGAAATCATCAGCATGGATTCCCGCTCCGTCTTCCGCGGGATGGACGTGGGGACCGCCAAGCCGACGGCGGAGGAGCGGGCCGCCGTTCCGCACTGGGGGATCGACATCGCCGATCCCTCGGAGCGCTTCAACGCCGCGCGCTGGGCGGAGTACGCGCGGGCGAAGATCACTGAAATCCAGGGGAGAAACCGGGTGCCGCTGCTGGTGGGCGGGACCGGGTTCTTTCTTCGCGCCCTTACCCATCCCATCTTTCAGGCACCGGAGCTGCCGCCCGCGCCGCGCGCCCGCATCACCGCGCTCATGGAGCGGATGGACGACGCCACGGTGCACCGCTGGCTGGAGGCGCACGATCCCGAATCCGCCGAGCGCTTCCGGCACTGGGGCGGGCGCCAGCGGTTGATGCGCGCGCTGGAAGTGCCGCTGCTCACCGGCCGGCCCATCTCGTGGTGGCACCGCAACTCCGGCCCCGTGGAGGAGCCCGTCGCCGTGCTCCCGTTCGTGCTGGACGTGCCGCGCGACGTGCTGCACGCGCGCATCGACCGGCGCATCGGCGAGATGGTGTTAGGCGGGCTGCTGGACGAGGTGCGCGCCCTGATCGGCCGGTACGGCGAGGACGCGCCCGGGCTGAACGCGCACGGCTACGCGGAGCTGATGCCGTACTTTCGCCGCGAGCGCACGCTGCCCGACGCACTGGCCGAGGTGGGGAAGAACACCAAGTCGTACACCAAGCGCCAGCGCACCTGGTTTCGCACCCAGCTTCCCCCCGGCGCGGTGTGGCTGGACGCCACCCGGCCGCGCGCGGAGCTTGCGGACGCGATCGTGGCGGCGTGGACAGCAGGAAAACAAGTGCCCAGTGCTCAGGGTCAAGTGCCCAAGGGCGATCGGGGCTGCTGACCACGGGTGCGGGAAGAGAAGTGCCCAGTGCCCAGGGTCAAGTGCCCAACGGCGATCCGATGCTGGACCGCGTATACACGTCCTTCGGCACTGGGCACTTGAACCTGGGCACTTCTCCCGGCACTTGAGCCGGGGCACTTTTCCCTGCACCTGGGCACCGGGCGCTTGAACCTGGGCACTTTTCTTTGACTCTTCTTCGCCTCCGAGCGATTCCATGAAGATCGGCATCACCTGCTATCCCACCTACGGCGGCTCCGGGGCCGTGGCGACGGAACTGGGAATCGAGCTGGCGCAGCGTGGGCACGAGATTCACTTCATCTCGTACGCCCAGCCGTTCCGCCTGTCGCACTTCATGGAGCGCATCTACTTTCACGAAGTGGAGACGGCGCGCTACCCGCTCTTCGAGCACCACAACTATTCGCTCGCGCTGGCCGCGGCGATGCACGAAACCACGCTGCGCCACGGGCTGGACCTGCTGCACGTCCACTACGCCATTCCGCACGCCACCTCCGCGTGGATCGCCAAGGAAATGCTGGGCGCCAGCCACCCCCTCAAGATCGTCACCACGCTGCACGGCACCGACATCACGCTGGTGGGGCAGGAGCGCAGCTGGTTCGACATCACCAAGTTCAGCATGGGCAAGTCCGACGGCATCACCGCCGTGTCGGACTACCTGAAGCGCGAAACGGTGGACCACTTCGCCGTGCCGGAAGAGGACATCGAGGTCATCTACAACTTCATCGACCCCAAGCTGTACGACCGCGCCACGCACCCCTGCCACAAGGACGCGCTGGTGCGGCCGGGCGAAATGCTGGTTCTGCACGTGAGCAACTTTCGCCCGGTCAAGCGCATCCGCGACGTGGTGCGCATCTTTGAGCGGCTGAACCGCCGCGTTCCCTCGCGCCTCGTCTTTGTGGGCGACGGGCCGGACCGGCCGCTCGCCATTGCCGAGGCCGAGGAGCTGGGGATCAGCAACCGCGTCATTTTTCTGGGCAAGCAGGAGTCGGTGGCCGAGCTGATGGCGTGCGCGGACCTGATGCTTCTGCCGTCGGAGAGCGAGTCGTTCGGGCTGGTGGCGCTGGAGGCCATGGCGAGCGGCACGCCGGTGGTGGCGTCCCGCGCGGGCGGCATTCCCGAGGTGGTGGAGGAGGGCGTGACCGGTCACCTGGGCGAGATCGGCGACGTGGAAGCGATGGCGGACGCCGCGGTGCACATTCTTTCCGACAACGCGCGCTGGTCGCGGATGAGCCTGGACGCCACGCGGGTCGCGGTGGACCGCTTTGCCGCGGACACCATTGTTCCGCAGTACGAACGATTCTACGAACGGGTGATCGCCGGGCCGGCCGCGGTGGCCGTTCCCGAGCTGGCCGCCACGGGAGACGACTGATGGCGCTTTCCGCCGAAGCCGCGGCGCTCGTCGACGCCGCGCTGGCCGAAGATGTGGGCGAGGGAGACTTCACCACGCTGTGGACGGTGCCGGAGGGGCGCCGGGCCGAGGCGCGCATCGTCGCCAAGGCCGCGGGGGTGATCGCCGGCGCGGAGGTGGCGGCGGAGGCGTTCCGCCGCGTGGATCCGTCGCTGGAGATCGAGGTGTCCGCGCCGGACGGCACGGCGCTCCTGCCCGGCGACCTGGCGATGGTCATCCGGGGCTCCGCGCGCTCCATCCTCACGGGCGAGCGGACAGCGCTCAACTTTCTGCAGCGCCTGTCGGGCGTGGCCACGGTCACGCGCCGCTACGTGGCCGCGGTGGAGGGAACGGGGGCGCGCGTCATCGACACGCGCAAGACGACGCCGGGCATGCGGCTGCTGGAAAAGGCGGCGGTGGTGGCGGGCGGCGGGGCCAACCACCGCGTGGGCCTGTTCGACATGGTGATGATCAAGGACAACCACATTGCCGCGGCGGGCGGGATTTCCGCGGCGGTGGATGCGGTGCGCGCCCGGAACGAGCGCGGGCTGCGGGTGGAGGTGGAGACCACCACGCTGGAAGAGGTGCGCGAGGCGCTGGGAACCGGCGCGGACCGCATCATGTTCGACAACATGAGCCCGGTGCTCATGCGGCAGGCGGTGGAGATCGTGCACGCGCATGCCGCGCCGCGTCCGGAAACGGAAGCGTCCGGCGGAATCACGCTGGAAACCATCCGTTCGTACGCCGAGACGGGGGTGGACTTCATCTCCATCGGCGCGCTGACCCACTCGGCACCGGCGCTGGACCTGTCGCTGCAGCTTCGCGCGGCGGAGTGACGGGTTCGCCGGAGCGCTGGGAGGGGCGCACGGGGGCGGAGCTCGCCGCCGCGTGGACGCTTCCGGCGGTGCACGCGTACGCCGAAGTCGGGAGCACCAACGACGCCGCCCGCGCGCTGGCGGATTCCGGTGCCCCGCACGGAACGGTGGTGGTGGCCGAGGAGCAGACGGCGGGGCGGGGCCGCGGCGGAAAGGCGTGGCAGTCGCCCGCGGGGCTGGGGATCTGGATGTCGGTGATCGCGCGGCCGGCGGAGCTTCCCGCGCCGGGGCTGCTCCCCATCCTTGTGGGCCTGGCCGCGGCGGAGGCGGTGGACTCGTTCACCCGGCCCGTGGCGGCGATGATCAAGTGGCCCAACGACCTGCAGCTGGCCGGGCGCAAGTTCGCCGGCATTCTGTGCGAGGGGAGCTGGGACGCGGCCGGGCCGGGCGCGGTGATCGTGGGGATCGGGATCAACGTGCTGCACGCGCCGGGCGACTTTGCGCCGGAGGTGCGCGAGCTCGCCACGTCGCTGCGCATCGTGGCGGGGTGGGCGCCGCCGCGGGTGCACGTGGCGGGCGCCGTGGCGGGCGCGATCGCGCGGGCGCTGGCCTGTCCGCCCGCGCAGCTCGGGGGCGCGCTGCTGGACGCGCTGCGCCGGCGCGATGCGCTGGAAGGGCGCGAGGTGCGGGTCACGGGCCCGCAGGAGATGGAAGGCGTGGCGCTCGGCATCGGCCCCGGCGGCGGCCTTCTGGTCCGCGGCCGGGACGGCGTTCTGCGCACCATCACCTCCGGCACCGTCCGCCCCGTGCGGCTCGACCCCACGTCAGGGGCCAGTGTGTAAGCCTTTGCCGGTGAAGGAGTTTTGCTGCGCGCTTCATGTTGATCCAGGATGGCGGGAGCACGATCCCGCGCGAACGCGATGTCATCCTGAGCGAAGCGCCGCGCCGATCCATCCGCCGCGCCGGAGGATGGCGCGAAGTCGAAGGATCTGCTTTCCGCCGAGCCAACGTCGCGACACGCACGCCCGTTCTCACGGGACAGTAGATCCTTCGTCGGCGCCAAAGCACGGTGTTGAGAGGAGTTCGGCCGGCGCCTCCTCAGGATGACAGGTTGTTGTGCTGGAACTCGTTATGAGCACAAAGCTGTCATCCTGATGGAGCGCGCGCCGCCCCTTCACGGCGCCGAATCGTGCGCGACTGAAGGATCTACTTCTCGCGGAGCCAACGTCGCGACACGCACGCCCGTTCTCACGGGATAGTAGATCCTTCGTCGGCGCCCGTTGTCGGTGCGGCGGAAAGGGCGGCCGGCGCCTCCTCAGGATGACATTTGGGGGGGCGTGGGCGGGGTATCTGAAGGTTCCGCATTGTGTTGGCGCCGTCGCGTCTTCGTAGTCGCGTCTCGCGTCTTGCGTCTCGCGCCTCGCGCCTCCGCGCCGTCTCGCCTTCGTGGGCGTACGGCGGCGTACGGCGGCGCAGGCGCGCGGGGCCTGACTGGGCACTCGGCCCTTGTACCTGGGCACCGCCGTTCCGCACTCACGCACCCCGCACTCACGCACTTCCG
Source organism: Longimicrobium sp. (assembly GCF_036387355.1). Taxonomy (GTDB): domain Bacteria; phylum Gemmatimonadota; class Gemmatimonadetes; order Longimicrobiales; family Longimicrobiaceae; genus Longimicrobium. The sequence continues at coordinate 3,280 of NZ_DASVTX010000513.1, read as the reverse complement.
TCCCCCATGGACCTCGTTTTCGACGTCGGCAACACCGAAACGGTCATCGGCTGGTTCCAGGATTCGGAGCTGCGCGGGCACTGGCGCGTGAGCACCGACTCCCGCCGCACCGCGGACGAGTACGGCCTCATCCTCGTTCAGCTCCTCTCCGCTTCCGGCGCGGGGTCCACAACGGTGCGCGCCGCCACCATCGGCTCGGTGGTGCCGGCGATGACCGCGGTGCTGCGTGAAGCCTGCCGCCGCTACCTGTCCGTTTCCGCCGTGGATGTGAACGCGCGCACACCGCTCCCCATCCAGCTGGACGTGGACGAGCCGATGACCGTGGGAGCGGACCGCATCGTGAACACGCTGGCGGCGCGGCGGATGTTCGGCACCGACACCGTGGTGGTGGACCTGGGCACGGCGACGACGTTCGACTGCATCACGCGCGACGGCGTGTTCATCGGCGGGGTGATTTCGCCGGGGGTCAAGACGGCAGCCAGCAGCCTTACGGACCGCACCGCCAAGCTGCCGCGCGTGGAACTGGTGCCGCCGCAGCGCGTCATCGGGCGGCGGACGGACGCGTGCATCCAGAGCGGCATCTTTTACGGCGCGGTGGACGCCATCGACGGCACGGTCACCCGCATCCGCGAGGAGTGGGGGAGCGACGACCTGCTCGTCGTCGCCACGGGCGGGCTGGCGGAACTGATCGGGCCGCACTGCCGCACGGTGCAGCGCATCGAGCCGTATCTCACGCTGTACGGCCTCGAGTTCGCCCGCGAGCACCTGGCTGGCGCGGCGGGGTAGCGCGCCGGTCCGCTGCATGCATCATCGCCCGGCCCGATCCCCAACCGCGGTTACGCAGGCGCATGCCCCGGCCCGACTTCGAAGACGTATGGTTCCGGCCCACGGCCCCTGACTCCCGGCACGACGCGCCGCGGATGCAGGGGCTCAGCTATCCGGAGCACACCTGGATGGGAAACACGGTCGTCGCGGCGCTCTATATTGCCGCCGCGGCCGTGTTCGCGGCATCCGTCCGGACGGGCATCCTGTATCTGGATGATCGCGAGCCCGGGGTGCTGGGGATGTCGATCAGCGCTGTAGCGCTCGGTCTGCTGGCCGGCGGCTACATCGCGGCATTGGGGTACAGCGTACGCAGGTTCGCCTGCTGGGCCTGGTTCTTCTTGATGATTCCCCTCGCGGTGACCTGCAGCGTGTATCCGCTCCGGTTCATCTTTGGTGATCACATTGCGCTTCTGGAGATCCCTCTGGTGTTGATGCCCGCCGTCCTGTGGACGCACTACTTGTGGAAGCGGCGGCTGGATTTCTGGTTTGAGGGCGACGCCGTGCGGCGCGCGATCGACTTCGAGCAGAACGGGCACCGGTGGGAGCGGCGGTCGTGGAGGGATGACGCGCGGAAACTCAAGAAGCGGATGGCGGAACGAGCCATTGCCGAATCCGCCTCGACGGAGGCGGTTCCGCGGAGCACCGGCGAAGCGTGCGGGGCGCGGGGCGGGCCGGGTAGGTTGGCCGCTCGCCCCCATCCACCCCGCGCGCACTGATCATGAAGCTGCACGTTTCCGGTGACGTCGCCGTACCGGGCGACAAGTCTCTTACGCACCGCGCGCTCATGTTTGCCGCGGCGGCGGAGGGCGAAAGCCGCCTGCGGGGCCTGCTGCCGGGGGAGGACTGCCAGAGCACCGCGTCCGTGCTGCGCGCCCTGGGCTGCAGCGTTCCCGTTCTCCCGGCGGACGGCTCCGAGATCCGCGTGGCGGGGCGGGGGATCGGCGCCTGGGCGGAACCGTCTGGCGCGCTGGACTGCGGCAACAGCGGCACCACGTCGCGGTTGATGATGGGCCTGCTCGCCAGCCGGCCGTTTCGCGCGACGCTGACGGGAGACGAGTCGCTGCGCGGCCGCCCCATGCGCCGCATCACGGATCCGCTCGCCGCGATGGGCGCGCGCTTTCGCGAGCAGGGCGCGCCGGACCGCCTTCCCATCGAGATCATCGGCGGGCCGCTGCGTGCGCTGGACTACCGCTCGCCCAAGGCCAGCGCGCAGATCAAGAGCGCCGTTCTGCTGGGCGGATTGGGCGCGGGCGTCGCTGTTTCCGTCACCGAGCCGGCGCTTTCTCGCGACCACACCGAGCGTATGCTCGTCGCCCTGGGCGAGCGCGTGGACACGGCGGAGACGGACGATGGCGTGCACATCCGCCTGGCGCCTAGCGGGCGCGCGCTGCCGCCGCTGGACCTGGCCGTGCCGGGCGACCCCTCGTCCGCGGCGTTCCTGGTGGCGCTGGCGCTGCTGGCGGACGCGGGCGAGCTGCGCATCCGCAACGTCTGCGTGAACCCCACCCGCACCGGCTTCTTTCGCCTGGTGGAGCGGATGGGCGCCGCCATCCGCCAGGAGAACGAGCGCGTGGAGGGCGGGGAGCCGGTGGCGGACCTGCTCGTTGCCCCCGCGCGGCTGCGGGGAATCGCGGTCGGCGGCGCGGAGGTGCCGGCGGCCATCGACGAAATTCCCATGCTGGCCGTGCTCGCCGCGCGCGCGGAGGGGGAAACGCGCATCACGGGCGCGGGGGAGCTGCGGGTGAAGGAGACGGACCGCATCGCCGCGCTCGCGCAGAACCTGCGGGCCATCGGCGCGGACGCGGAGGAACTGGAGGACGGGATCGTGGTGCGCGGATCGGATCGTCCGCTGCGCGGCGGCATCCGTGCGTTTCACGATCACCGGATCGCGATGGCCTTTGGTGTGCTGGGGATGCGCCCGGAGAACGACATCCAGGTGGACGACCGCGCCGTGGTGGACGTGAGCTTTCCCGGGTTCTGGGGGATGCTGGAGCGGTTGAGCGGGCGGCACGGTCCGGGCTGAGCGAATGAATTCGCCGCAACAACGGGGGAAAGTCCCCCCAAACGGACGGGGGGACTTCACCTGCTCGGGGCGGATCGCCCGGCGCGGGTGGCAGGCAGCGACGCCGCGAGCGGTGGCCTGAGCGGATGAATCCGCCGCTCCAACAGCGGGACGCCCCGACACGGCGCCCACACGCGTCGTTCGAGGCTTCAACCGCAGGGGATTCTAGTCCCCTCCGCGGGGCATTTTTGCACGAGGATGGGCCGGGGGGATGGGCCCCCGCTGTTGGGGTGTGCCCCCTCTCCCACATCTGTTCGTGGGAGTGTCATTCACCGGCTGCGCCGACCCATGGCGCATGAAACGGGAGCACGGCATAGATGTATGTGGTGTGCCGGTGCGGAGGTCGCCTCCTCAGTGGTGTCTGGAGCCCGTGTGGGAGTCGGACCCGGAGCC
>NZ_DASVTX010000512.1:0-5334 GCF_036387355.1 Longimicrobium sp. | reverse complement strand
AGCCCTCCAGCCATCCGCCCCACCCCGTGGGCACCGCGATGTACTGCTTTCCATCCACCGAATACGTCACCGGATTGCTGTGAATGCCGTTCCCCGTCTGGAACCTCCACAGCACCTCACCCGTCCGCGCGTTCCACGCGTTGAAGTAGCCGTTCGGCTCGCCGGTGAACACCAGGTTCCCCGCCGTGCTCAGCATGGACGCCACCATGGGGTGCTCCCCGCGCCACGTCCACACCTCGCGCCCGGTCATGGGGTCGATCGCCTTCACGGCGCCCCACTGCTCGCCCTTGACCTCCGCCTCGCCGCCCAGGTAGTACAGCCCCTCGCGGAACTCCACGGGACGCAGGCGAAAGTCCGCGCACGCCTCGATGACCGGCGTGTACAGCAGCCCCGTCTGCGGATTGTACGAGGCGTGCGGCCACTCCTTGGCGCCCGCCGGCCCCGGGCAGATCTCCGTGCCCTCGCGCGTGGGCATGCGCTGCGGCGTCACCGCGCCGCGCGCGTCGATGGTGCCCCACGTGGCCCGCGCGAACGCCTGGGCGCGCACCAGCTGGCCGTTGGTGCGGTCCAGCACGAACAGGTATCCGTTGCGGTCAAAGTGGGCCAGCAGCTTTCGCCCGTCGCGGTCGAACAGGATGTTCTCGTTCACCCCGTCGTAGTCCCACACGTCGCCCGGCGTCCACTGGTAGTGCCAGCGGGTCACGCCGTCGTCCGGATCAAAGGCCACGACGCTGCTGGTGTACAGGTTGTTCCCCGGCCGGGTGCGCCCGTCAAACACGGGTCCGGGATTGCCCGTCCCCCAGTACACCAGGTCCAGCTCGGGATCGTACGTTCCCGTGATCCACGCCGTGCCGCCGCCGCGCTCCCAGGTGTCCCCCGTCCACGTTTCCGCGCCGGGCTCGCCGGGGCGCGGCACGTTGTAGCGCCGCCACAGCCGCCGGCCCGTGTCGATGTCGAAGGCGTCCATGTGGCCGCGCACGCCGTACTCGCCGCCGGACCCGCCCACGATCACCATGTTCTTGACCACCAGCGGCGCCATGGTGGCGCTCTCGCCGGCGCGCACGTCGCCGAACACCTGCTCCCACACCTTCTGCCCGGTGGATGCGTCCAGCGCCACAAGGTGGGCGTTCTGCGTCGCCATCATCACCTTGCCCTGCGCCACGGCCACGCCGCGGTTCACGTTCCCGCAGCAGAGCGGCACGTCCAGCGGAATCGCGTGCTGGTACTGCCACAGCACGCGGCCGTTGGTGGCGTCCAGCGCCCACAGGTAGCCGTCCCAGCCGGACACGAACATCGTTCCGTCCACCACGATGGGCGCCGCCTCGAACGAGTAGGTGCCGGGCGTGGCGATGAGCCCCACGGGCGCGAACTGGAACTGCCACGCCGGGCGCAGCCGCGCCACGTTGCCCGTGTTCACCTGGTCCAGCGTGCTGTACCGCTGGCCGTCGTACGCGCCGTAGTACGTCATCCAGTTGCGCGGCTCCGAGCGGGCACGCACCAGGCGGTCGCCCGTCACCGCGCCGGAGGCGGCGGGCGCGCGGCCCACGATGGCCTCGTTCCACGACGGGAGCGGCGCGGCGGTGCGGGTGACGGGGTACACCGGGCGGTTGGGGGCGCACGCGGCGGCGGCCAGCAGCGCCGCCGCGGCAAACCATGATCTGCGCATGGGCAATCCTCAGGGGCGGCGTTGGCGGGGGCGGTCCAGCCTGGCTTCGGCGGGCACCTCGCCCTCCACCAGCACCAGGCCCAGCATGCCGCGGGTGGCGTGGTTGGCCACGGGGCAGCCGAACCAGTAGTAACCCGGCGCGTCCAGGCGAATGCGGGCCCGGCCCCGGGTGTTGATGGGGAGCGTCATGGCCTGCCGGTTCCCCGAGTTGGGGAGCAGCACGGCGTGGTACGACCAAGGGTCGTCGTTCTGAAACTCCAGCTCCAGCTCGCCCCCCGCGGGCATGACGATGATGGCGGGCTGCCAGATGTACTCGCCCGGCGGAATGCGCACGTACTGGCGGTACACGCCGTCCGGTCCGCGGTCCGCGCGCGACAGGCCGCCGTGCGCGAACAGGCGGCCCACGATGGCTTCGTTCTGGTCATCCACCTCGGGGAGGTAGTTCACCAGGTCCACCATCCGCGGGTTCAGCTGCCGCAGCACGCTGGGCCGCAGCAGCCGCACGTAGTTGCACGAGTTCAGCGTGCCGGCCAGCAGCACCAGACCCGCCACCTTCCCCACCCTCGCCAGCGTCATGCGGCCTCCTGGTCGGTTGTGCGTCGCGCCCGGGCTGGCCATCGCCCGCCCATGCGGCGCGCAGCACGGTGCGGGCGAGGATCCCGGAGCGGATCGTCGCCACCTGCCCATCCGGCGCCCCCAATGAACAGGCACCGCCCCGCCATCCAGGGTGGATCACGGGGAGCCGCTCCGGCTCGCAGACGCTGTGCCGCCAACCGGTCAGCGTTTGTACGAACCTTGAAGCCTGCGGCAGAAGACCGTGTGGACAGCCCCTCGCACGACCCCTTCCGACGCTCCCGGAGATGCCGTTTGCCCCCTCTCCCACATCTGTTCGTGGGAGAGGGTGGACGCGTCTCAGCGCGGCCGGGTGAGGGCCACACCGGCGGCGCGTTCCACCGTCCGCCCCGTCGCCCCGTCCGCCCCGTCCGCTGGGCACAAGAAAAAGAGGAGGGCGCCATCACCGGTGCCCTCCTCTTTTCATCCACCTCCGCCACGCGCGGATCAGGCCGGCGTGATCCGCCGATAGCGCGCGTTCAGCAGCTGAGTCACGCCGAACCCGATCAGCCCCAGCGCCACCAGCCCCAGCAGCCACGGTCCGTACGCGGTGTTGTGCAGGGCCCGCAGCGCGCCATCCATCCCGCGCGTTTCGCTGGCGTTGTCGTGCCGCGCGGCCTGCACCAGAAAGAAGCCGATGAGGATGAACACCACGCCGCGCGCCGCCAGTCCGGCGCGCGCGGCGGTGATGGCGGCGCGGCGCGTGTTTGCCTCCAGCCGCGACAGGTCCAGCCGCTTGTCCAGCTCCGCGCGCCAGCCATGGATGATCTGCTGGATCCCGTAGCCCGCGATGACGAGCCCCGCGGCCGCCACCAGGAACTGCCCGCCGGGCGCGTCCAGCGCCTTGGCCGTGAGCGATGCGTTCGCGTTGCCACCCCCGCCGGACGAGGACGACATCGCCATCCGCGCCGCGGACAGGGCGAGGCCCGTGTGCACCACCCCGCTGACGGCGAACGCGGCGCGCCGTCCGGCGCTGTCGCCTTCCGGATTGATGCTCGCGGCCACAAACCGCCACACCGCGTACCCCATCAGCCCCAGCGCCACAAGGCCCAGCATGAACTTGCCGCCCGGGCGGCTGACGATCTCGGCGAACACGCCGCGCTGGTCGGTGACGCCGCGCTTGCCCAGCGCCGCCTGCCCCGCGATGATGCCCAGGAGCACGTACACGACCCCGCGCGCCGCGTACCCGATGCGCGCCAGCCGCTCCACCCAGGGCGCCGCGTTGCGCGCCGCGCCCCTGGCCGCCGCGCCCGCCTGCCCCGCCACTCCGCTCACGTTTGCCATGCGGCCCCCTGCCCCCGGTGTGTCCGATCCAGTATTCTCCCGCATGCAGGGCAAGAACGGTGACACGCGCCGGACCGCGGAACCGGCCGGCCGCCCGCGCCCGCCGGCGCGGGCTCAACATCCCGGAAAGCCACCCGCCCATTCGTTTGTCGACAAATATGAAACTCCCGCCCGCCTGCCGTCGTACACCCCCCGGCAGCACTGGCATTCCGATCCCCAACACGCTTCTCCTCATGTTGACGAAAACGACACGCTCTCTGGGCAGGCTGGCCCTCGCCTCGCTCCTTGCCGCCCCTTCCGCCCTGCGCGCGCAGAGCGCCCCGGTGGTAGTCGACCCGTCGCTCGCCGCGATGGATTCCATGCTGGCCGCGGCGTACCCCGCCGGGGGGCCTGGCGCCTCCGTGATCGTGGAGCGCAACGGCCGCGTGCTGATGCGCAAGGCGTACGGCATGGCCGACATCGAGCTGGGCGTGCCGCTGCGCCCGGAGCACGTGCTGCGGCTGGGCTCCATCACCAAGCAGTTCACCGCCGTCGCCGTCCTCATGCTGGCCGACGAGGGAAAGCTTTCGGTGGATGACGAGGTCACGAAGTTCTTTCCCGACTATCCCACGCAGGGCCGGCGGATCACCATCGCGCACCTGCTGAACCACACGTCGGGGATCCGCAGCTACACCTCCATGGCGGAGTGGCGCCGCGCCCGGCGGAACGACGTGTCGCCCGCGGAGCTGATCGCCATCTTTCGCGACGCGCCCATGGACTTTGCGCCGGGCCAGGATTGGCGGTACAACAACTCCGGCTTCGCGCTGCTGGGCGCCATCATCGAAAAAGTGAGCGGCCAGAGCTACGCGGACTTTCTGCGCGCCCGCATCTTTGAGCCGCTGGGAATGCGCAGCACGTACGTGGAATCGCAGAGCGCCATCATCCCCGGCCGGGTGCGCGGGTACGAACTCGCCGAGGGGCGCGTGGTGCGCAACTCGGAGTACCTGAGCCTGTCGCACCCGTACTCGGCGGGCGCCATCGCGTCCACCACCGACGACCTGCTCAAGTGGGGCCACGCCGTGGCGGAAGGGCGCTTTCTGAAGCCGGAGACGTGGCGGCGCGCGCACGCCGCCGGCACGCTTCCGGACGGCCGGTCCACGGGGTACGGGTACGGCTGGTTCATCTCCCGCCTGGCGGGGCAGCCTACGCTGGAGCACGGCGGCGACATCAACGGCTTCAGCAGCCACGACCTGCTGATGCCGTCGGAGCGGCTGCACATCTACGTGCTCAGCAACGCAGAGCGGGACTTCGGCAACCCCGAGACCTTCTCCAGCCGCATCGCCGAGCGGGTGCTGGGACGCAGCTCCATTCCCGCGGCCGTCAACCTGTCCGCCGCCGCGATGGACGTGTACACGGGCGTGTACCGCGTGGGCGACGAGCGCCGCGTGTTCACGCGGGAAGACGGAAAGTTCTACGTGCAGCGCGGCCGCAACCCGCGGCAGGAGCTGATCCCCATTGGCGACCACCAGTTCGTGAACCCCGCCAGCGGATCGCGCTTCCTCTTTCTTCGCGAGGGCGGGCGGGTGACGGGCGTGCGGCTGCGCCCCCGCCTGGGTCCGGACGAGGCGGTGTCGCCGCGCACGGAGGAGACGGTGGCGGACGCGCTGGCCGGCGTGCGTGCCCTGGTGACGGTGCCCGCCGCGGTGCTGGACAGCTATGCGGGCGCGTACCAGGTCACCCCCACGCTGGTGCTGAACGTGCGCCGCGAAGGGTCGGTGCTCAAGGCGCAGGCG
>NZ_DASVTX010000511.1:0-3689 GCF_036387355.1 Longimicrobium sp. | reverse complement strand
TCCCCGCACTCACGCACCCCGCACTCACGCACTTCTTTTTCACAACCCGCTCCGCGGCGGCGCCACACTCTCCATCAACCGCGCGATCACCTGGTCCGGCGACACGCCCTCCGCTTCCGCGTGAAAGTTCACCAGGACGCGGTGGCGCAGCACGGGGGCCGCCACACGGCGAATGTCGTCCGGCGTCACGTGAAAGCGGCCGCTGAGCAGCGCGTGAGCCTTGGCGCCCAGGATCAGCGCCTGCCCGGCGCGCGGGCCGGCGCCCCAGCGAATCCACCGCTTCACGTCCTCGTGCGCATCCGCGCCCGTGGGCCGCGTGGCGCGCACCAGCGAGGCGGCGTACTGAAACACGTTGTCCGCCACCGGCACCTCGCGCGTCCACCGCTGCAGCGTCATCACCCGCGCAGCATCCAGCACCCGCTCCACCGGCGAGTCCTGCACCCCCGTCGTGGCGCGCAGGATCTCCACCTCTTCCTCCGCGGACGGATAGTCCAGGCGGATGTCGAACATGAAGCGGTCCAGCTGCGCCTCGGGGAGCGGATACGTGCCCTCCTGCTCCACCGGGTTCTGCGTCGCGAGCACAAAGAAGGGGCGCGGCAGGGGCATGTCCTCCCCACCGGCCGTTACGCGGCCCTCCTGCATGGCCTCCAGCAGCGCGGCCTGCGTCTTGGGCGGGGTGCGGTTGATCTCGTCCGCCAGCAGCACCTGGGTAAAGATGGGCCCGCGGATGAAGCGCGCCGAGCGGCGGCCGGTGGACCGGTCTTCTTCGATGACTTCCGTGCCGGTGATGTCGCCCGGCATGAGGTCCGGGGTGAACTGCACGCGGCGGAACTCCAGCTCCAGCGCCTCGCTGAGCGTGCGGACCAGGAGCGTCTTGGCCAGCCCGGGCACGCCCACCAGCAGCGCGTGGCCGCCGGCCAGCAGGCACATCAGCACCTCGTCCAGCACCGCCCCCTGGCCCACGATGCGGCGGCGCACCTGCTCACGCAGGCGCGCGGCGTCGGAAAGCAGCGTCTGGACTTCCTGTTCGGCTGTGACCAGGGGAACCTCCGGACCGTTGATGACGTGGGATGACGGGGACGGCGCGCGGTGTGCTAACAATCTAGCACCCTCAACCTAGCGGCGCGGGGCACGGATGGGAAAGTAGGCCCGCGCCGCGGACGGGGCGAGGCGTTGCGGGCGAGCGGCGCCGTTGCGGGAATAGGATGCAGAGCACCTGCATTTCGTTGGTTCGCCGCAGAGTGTGCGGCCGCCGGGACGGGCGTTTGCACGCGCCGCATTGACGGAAGCCGCCGCGCCCCGCACTTTACCGCGCCTGCCCGAGCCCCATCACACGCATGGCCGGCGCGCTCCGCGCCGGTTCGGGTCCGTCCGGCACCTTCCCGCAACGCCCGTTCGGGGACGTGCCGCTTCGTCCTGAAACCCCACCAGCCAACATGCAACTGTTCCGAAGAAAGCCCATCGCGGAGCTGATCACCGAGGAGGGGCATCCCAACTCGCTGAAGCGCGAACTGGGCGCCGGCGACCTGATCATGCTCGCCATCGGCGCGGTGATCGGCGCGGGGATCTTTTCGTCCATCGGCACGGCCGCGGCGGGCGAAATCCTTCCCAACGGCGTGGTGGTGCGCTACGGCGCCGGCCCCGCGCTGGTGATCTCGTTCCTGCTGCTGGGCGCCGTCTGCGGGCTGGCCGCGCTCTGCTACGCCGAGCTGGCTTCCATGATTCCCCAGGCCGGCAGCGCGTACGCCTACTCGTACGCCACGCTGGGCGAACTGGTGGCGTGGATCATCGGCTGGGACCTGATCCTGGAATACGCCGTGGGCAACGTGGCCGTGGCGGTGGCGTGGAGCGGCTACTTCAACTCGCTCCTGAGCGGCTTCGGCATTCACCTTCCCGGCTACCTGACGCACGGCTACCGCGCCGTGCTCAAGAGCTCGGACCCCGAGGTGCAGGCGCTCATGCAGTCGGCGCCGCGCTTTCTGGGCATGCCGTTTCTGGTGAACCTGCCGGCCTTCTTCATCGTGGCCGCCGTCACCTGGCTGCTCATGCTGGGCGTGCGCGAAAGCGCGCGCGCCAACAACATCATGGTGGTCATCAAGCTGCTGGTGCTGCTGCTGTTCGTGATCGTGGGGTCCATGCACGTGAACATGGACAACTTCACCCCGTTCGCCCCCAACGGCTGGCGCGGCATTCACCAGGGCGCGGCCATCGTCTTCTTTGCCTACATCGGCTTCGACGCCATCAGTACCGCGGCGGAAGAAACCAAGGACCCGCAGCGCAACCTGCCCATCGGCATTCTGGGCGGCCTGGCCATCTGCACCGCGATCTACGTGATCGTGGGCCTGGTGGCGACCGGCCTTGTGCCCTACCAGCAGCTCAAGGGCGCGGACCCGCTGGCGCAGGCGCTGGACGTGGCAGGGCTCAAGACGGCGGGATGGATCGTTTCGGCCGGCGCGGTGGTGTCGCTCACGGCGGTGCTGCTGGTGTTCCAGTACGGCCAGCCGCGGATCTTCTACGCCATGGCCCGCGACGGCCTGCTGCCGCGCTGGGCGGCAAAAGTGAGCGGCAAGGCGCGCGTTCCGTACGTCACCACGCTGCTCACCGGCGCCGCCGTGGCCACCGGCGCGCTGTTCGCGGATGAGAACGAGATCTACGACCTCACCAACATCGGCACGCTGTCGGCGTTCGCCATCGTGTGCATCGGCGTGCTGGTGCTGCGCATTACCGATCCCGACCGCCCGCGGCCGTTCCGCGTTCCGTTCGTGTGGCCGGTCACCCTCATCGGCGCGGGTGCCTGCATCTACGTGATGTACGGCCTTCCGGGGCACGCGTGGGAGCGCTTCGCCATCTGGCTCGCCATCGGTCTGGCCATCTACTTCCTGTACGGAATCCGCCACAGCACGCTGCAGCACGGCGAGCGCGGCGCGCCCGTTCCGCCCCCGCTGGATCCGCCGCACTGACGCGGTTTGTACGCACGATGTCGCCAAGGCGGCGGTCCTCTCCGGATCGCCGCCTTCGTCGTTTCGGGCGATGAACGGCAATCCGCCTCCGCGCCGTATTGTCCCCTTGCGCACTTTCTGTATCCGACGCACTTTGCGTAGCGCACCTGAACATGTACAGATGCGACAGCCGCCCCGGCGCGGCAATGACCTTTCATGGGAGGATCGACAATGCCACGTCTTCGCAAACCCGTTCTGAGCCTCGCCTTCGCCGCCACGCTCGGCGTGGGGATGACCGCCGCCTTCGGCACCCCGTCATCCGCGCAGATCACGGTCAGCTGCTGGAAGACCGTCTGCGTCACCAACCCGGAAACCAAGCAGGTCTCCTGCATCAGCACGTCCATCCCCTGCCCGCCGGAAGAGAACGAGGTCGTCACTCCGTAAACCGGCGAGGTTCATTTCCGGGGCGCGCCGCGCGCCCCGGCCACGATCGACCAAAGAGGGATGATGAACCATCAACCGATGCTGCGCGCCGCGGCTCTCGCGCTCGTGCTGCTGGCCGCCTGCGAGCCCGCGCGCACGATGCAGCCGTCCGCCCCTGCGCCCGTGGCCGCGCTCGCCCCGGAGCACGAAGCGCTGCTCGAAAGCCTGCTGCGGGCGCATGCCGGAGGCAGGCCGGTGGACGTGGAGACGCGCAACACCTTCCGCCACCTGCTCGCCGTCGCGCTGTCGCAGCCGTCGCCGTCCTCG
>NZ_DASVTX010000510.1:0-7836 GCF_036387355.1 Longimicrobium sp. | reverse complement strand
CACCCCCGCCGCGCCCGCCTCTATCATGCTCTTCATCAGCTCGAAGCCGTGCAGCGGGCCGCCGAAGCCCGCCTCGGCATCCGCCACGATGGGCACGAACCAGTCGCGCCCCGCCTGGCCGTTCTCCGAGAACTCCACCTGGTCGGCGCGGGCCAGCGCGTTGTTCAGCCGGCGCACCACCTGCGGCACGCTGTTGGACGGGTACAGGCTCTGGTCCGGGTACGTCTGCCCGCTCAGGTTGGCGTCGCCGGCCACCTGCCAGCCGGACAGGTAGATGGCCTGCAGCCCGCCCTTGACCATCTGCACCGCCTGCGCGCCCGTCAGCGCGCCAAAGCTGCGCACCGCGTCGGGCTCGTGCAGCTGCCGCCACAGGCGCTCGGCGCCGCGCCGGGCCAGCGTCTGCTCGATGAGCACCGATCCGCGCAGGCGCACCACCTCTTCGGCGGAATAGGGGCGGGTGATGCCCTCCCAGCGCGGGTCCGTCACCCACTTGATCTGCAGCTCGGCAGCCTGCTGCTCCAGCTTCTGCGACATCGTTCGTTCTCCGGTCAGGATCGTAGGGTGGCGTCCGGGTCAGTCCAGGAGCGCGTATGCGGGAAGGGTCAGAAACGCAACGAACTCGTCGCCCAGCACCAGCTCGTCCAGCAGCTTGCACGCGCTTTCCAGGCAGCGCGGGTCCTCGCGCTCCGGGCGCAGCGCGGCCATCTCCGCGTCGCGCAGGCGCGTGTAGTCGTCCGGGGTGAAGAAGCCGTCCCCGTCGCCGTCGTTCAGAATGGGCGCGCGATGGCGGATCCACTGCCACAGCTGCGCACGGCTGATCTCGGCGGTGGCGGCGTCTTCCATGAGGTTGTGGATGGCGGCGGCGCCGTTGCCCAGCAGCCACTGCTCGATGTACTGCAGCGCCACGTTCACGTTCAGGCGCGCTCCTTCTTCCGTGATCTGCCCGCCCACGATCCCCGTTTCCAGCAGGGAGTGCGCGGCCACGCTCACCTCCTCGCGCAGCTTCTCCTTCTGGTTGGGGCGGTCGCCCAGCACCTTGTCGAACTCCGCCTTCGCGATGGGCACCAGGTCCGGGTGCGCCACCCAGGTGCCGTCGAAGCCCTGCCCGGCCTCGCGGCTCTTGTCTTCCCGCACCCTGGCCAGGGCGCGCTCGTTCACCTCCGCGTCGCGCCGGCTGGGGATGAAGGCCGCCATGCCGCCCATGGCGTGCGCGCCGCGGCGGTGGCAGGTCTGCACCAGCAGTTCCGCGTAGCACTTCATGAAGGGAACGGTCATGGTCACCTGCACGCGGTCGGGCAGAACAAAGTCGCCGCGGTTCCGGAACTTCTTGATGACGCTGAAGATGTAGTCCCACCGGCCGGCGTTCAGGGCGGCGGCGTGGTCGCGCAGCTCGTACAGGATCTCGTCCATCTCGAACGCGACCAGGATGGTCTCGATGAGCACCGTGGCGCGAATGGTTCCCCGCGGAATGCCGAGCGCGTCCTGGGCGGCGTTGAACACGTCGTTCCACAGCCGCGCCTCCAGATGGCTTTCCATCTTGGGGAGATAGAAGTACGGCCCGGTGCCGCGGCTGAGCAGCTCCTGCGCGTTGTGGAAGAAGTACAGGCCGAAGTCAAAGAGCGACGCGCTGATGGGCGAGCCGTCCACCAGCACGTGGCGCTCCGGCAGGTGCCACCCGCGCGGCCGCACGATGAGCACGGCCGTCTTTTCGTTCAGGCGGTACTGCTTGCCGCCGGCGTCCAGCGACAGGGTGCGGCGCACCGCGTCCATCAGGTTGGCCTGGCCGGAAAGCACGTTCTTCCACGTGGGCGAGAGCGCGTCCTCAAAGTCGGCCATGAAGCAGCTGGCGCCCGAGTTGAGGGCGTTGATCACCATCTTGGCGTCGGTGGGGCCGGTGATCTCCACGCGGCGGTCCTGCAGGTCGGGCGGGCACGACGCCACCTTCCAGTCGCCTTCGCGAACGTGGGCCGTCTCCTCCAGAAACCCGGGCTCGCCGTCGTCGTCCAGCCAGGCCTGCCGCTCGTCGCGGGCGGCCAGCAGCTCCATGCGCGTCGCGTTGAAGCGGCGGTGAAGGTCGGCGACGAACTGCAGCGCCTGCGGCGTGAGCACACGCGCGCCCGTGCCGTTTCCCTCTCCCAGCACCTGCACGCCCTCTACCTGCCCCTGCTCGAGTGCGACTTCCGTCCCTGCCGCCATGTGCGGATCCCTGGTCCTGGTGTGTGACGCTGCGGTGGTTTGTGCATGTCCCGCGTGCCGCTTCGAACGCGTGGTTGGAGGCGGCTGCCCGCTCTGTCGCAACTGTGATTCCATGAGCATGGCTCAGCGGGGCAGCGCTCCCGGATCAGGCGGGAAGCCGCTTTTGGCAGATGATCGGCCAAATTCCGGCCCCCTCGATCCGCTCGGCCGACTGCCACCCGTCCGGTGCCGGACGGCGTTGTGCGCGGCCGTTGCGACCTTGCATTTGTCGCCTCTGCGGCGGCTTACGTGAGGGCGAAATCCTAATTCCCCGCATGGTGCCTGAAATCCGCATGTCTGCTGGAGTTTTCCCTTGCCAGGAAGCTGCCTTTCGTACAGACTTCTGGTCAGTCGTGACACTGTGGATCGCGGTCCGGAACCCCGGCGCGGGAAGCTGTGTCGGAGCAAGCAGGAGGGAGGCAGAGATGATGGAAGAACGGGCTGCGATGGAGGATCACAGCGCAGATGCAGAGGCGGCTTCACCCAATCTGTCCGAAGCTCCTGCGTCGGCTCAGCCGGCAAGGCGTCCGAGCGCGCGGGGGAACACCCGGGGAGAGCTCATCTCGGTAGACGAATTCCTCCGCCGCAAACACGAGGAGATCGAAGAGGACGAGCGGAGGTTCGCTCGGCGACATGGATCCCAAGCGAACGGGCAAAGCACGCGTGGACCAGCCATGGCGCCGGGCAGCGATGCGGTCGATGTCGGGCCTGTGCCGCCCGTCCATGTTGCGCGTCCGAGCGGCTACGGTGCGGGTCGAGGGATGCTCAGTTCCGTAGACGAGTTCCTCCGCCGCAAGCACGAAGAGATCGAAGAAGAAGAGCAGCGGAGGGGGCGGTGATCTACGTCCTGGATTCCTCTGCCATGCTCGCCTATTTGAACGATGAGGACGGTGCGTATGTCGTGGAGCGGATCCTGGGCGACCCAGCAAATACTTGTCTTGCACACGCCATCAACCTGTGCGAGGTCTACTACAATATGCACCGGGACTTTGGCGAGGTGCGAGCGGAGCGCCATCTGGGCGAGCTTGCGGCGGACGGGGTGATTGAGCGGAGCGATCTGGATCCGGCGTTCTGGCGGGAGGTCGGCAGGATGAAGAGCGAGCTGCGGCGGATCTCGATCGCGGATGCGTGCGGGGTCGCGCTCACCCAGCGCGCGGCGGGGCACTTCGTCACCTCCGATCACCACGAGCTCGATCGCGTCGCCTCTGCCGGGAGCTGTTCGATCCTGTTCATCCGCTGACGCAGGCACCACAGGAGGTCGGCGGACAGGTGCGTGGAGGCAGTGTCCACAGGCTCTCCACCGCGGCGGATCGCCCGGCAGCCGCACGATGGCGCGCCGCGGTACGAGGTGTGCTTGTGGGGGCGCGCCGGGCCGGCGCGGACGCGCCACGAGGCAGGGTTCAGACCGCTCTCCGGAGGCGACGATGGGCAAGACGGATCGCAGCGCGCATACCACGACCGACCACGACTTCATCCGCCGCTGGGTGGAGGAGCGGGGCGGAAAGCCCTCGCACGTAAAGCGCACGGGCGACAAGGAGGATCCCGGCATCCTTCGCATCGACTTTCCCGGGTACTCCGGCAAGGACTCGCTGGAGGAGATCAGCTGGGAAGAGTTCTTTGAAAAGTTCGAGGAAAACGAACTCGCCCTGCTGCACCGCGACATGAAGGGCGACGACGGCGAGCTGGACCGCTTCAACAAGCTGATCAGCCGCAAGGGCCGCGAAGAGGGCGACGAAGACGAGTAGCGTTCCCGCTCAAGCAAGAACACGGGGTGAGCCGCCCGGCTCACCCCGTTCTACATACCTTTCTGCATTCAACCCACTCGGGCCATCCTCGTGTTCCGTCCCAGCACCGCGAGTATGTGAATCCGGATCCGATCCACATGGAGTGGATGGTAAGTTCTTGCAGGAAGCAAGTTTGGCCTCTCGGTCCATAAAGACGTCCTGTCCAGGCCCAACCCGCTTTCCAGAACTCTTTCCTGCCCCGCTCTTGCTTCCCTAGCCTCCGGACGGATGCTGCAGATCCGGCCGGGACTCGCGCCACTCGCGGCGCAGCAGGCCGAAGAGGACGGTGTCCTGAATTTCGCCCATGTGGTGGTAGCGCTCGCGCTGGTAGCCCTCGCGCACGAAGCCCACGCGCTCCAGCGCGCGAAGGCTGGCCAGGTTGCGCGGATCGGCGTCGGCCTCCAGCCGGTGCAGGTCCAGGTCGTCGAACGCAAAGCGCACCAGACGGGCCAGCACCTCGCCGGCGTAGCCGCGGCCCCAGTGCGCACGGGCGAGCGCGTATCCCACCGACGCGCGGCGGTGCGCGTTGTCCAGCCCGGCCAGCGTGCAGGTGCCGATCACCTCGTCCGTCTCCCGCAGCGCGACGCCCCACTGGAAGAGCGCGCGCTGGGCAAAGAGCGACACGATCTGGTCGCGGAGCGCGGCCGCGTCCTCCAGGGCCGGCATGGCGGGGCTGCTCCAGTAGCGGCAGACCTCCGGGTCGCCGAACACGGTAAAAAGCGCCGGCACGTCGTCGGGCGTAAGCCAGCGCAGGTGCAGTCGCTCGCAGGCGATCGTGGGCAGAGTAATGGCGTCGCGCAGCATGGCGAAGGTCAGTACAGGGCCAGGAGGCGTGCGGGGCCGCCGGAGCCGCCGCGGTGCGCCGGCGCGCCGACCACGATCACGGCGCCCGCGGGCGGCACGCGGTCCAGCCGGGCCACGTTCTCCAGCCCGTAGCGCCCCGCGCCCAGCAGCGCGAGGTGCGCCTCGTACACCTTTGCCGGGCCGAAGTCCAGGCTCAGCGTGTCCGTAGCCGCGGCGGCTACGTCGCGCTCGTGCACCAGCCATTCGGCGGCTTCGGGGCTGAATCCGGGCGCGTGCATGACCCCCGACGCATCCGCGTTCAGAAAGTGCCCGGGCTGGTCCAGCCGCGCCTCCCACCCGCTGTGCAGCGCCACGACGGCCCGCGGCGGAATGCGGCCGTGGCGGCGCTCGTACGCCAGCAGGTCATCCACCCCCAGCAGCGTATCCTCGTCCCGCGCGGCGCGACCGGCAATGGACACGACCGCCAGCGGCGCGATCAGGTCGGGGGCGTGAACGCTCTCCGTTCCGCCGCCCTCCACGTAGAAGTGCGCCGGGGCGTCCAGGTGCGTCCCCGTGTGCTCGGCATAGCAGAGTTCCTGCGCAAAAAAGCCGTTCCGCTCCACGGAAAAAAGCGGCGTGGCGCGGAACGGCCGGTACGCGGGAAACACGGGAAAGTCCGCCGTCAGCGGGTGCGTGAGGTCGCACACGGAACGCAGCCGGGCGAGCACATCCGGCCCCAGCGCGAGGGCGCCCTGCGCGGGGCCGCGGGGCGGCGGCGGACCGGACGGAATGGAGCGGACCAGCTCTGGACAGCACATGCGGCGGACCGTGGGCGCGGGGAGCAGAAAGGCGCGGGTGCGCCGAATCTGGCCCCGCGCGGCCCGCGCTTCAACCCCGGGGCTGGATGTCCGCCCAGACGCGCTCCGCCTGGTCCAGGTGCCGGTGCTGGTGCGCGGGTTGGATGGCGAGCGCCGCAAAGGCGTTGTAGCGGACCCGCGCGTTGAACGGCGAGGCGATGGGGATGCGCTGCAGCGGGAGCCCGTCCGCCTCGCGCAGCAGCTCCTGCTGTGCCGCCTGCAGTTCATCGAACCGCCGCACGAGAGCGTCCGCGGAATCCGCCGCCGTGGGGACGAATGCGGGCGACGTCTTGACGCGCGTCCGGGATCCGGGGCTCACCACGCGGTGGATCAGCCATCCGATCAGCCCCATGCGGAACCGCGCCGGCGCCGTGCCGCCCGCGGCGCGCGCCTGCCGCAGCGCATCCCGCATCCTGGGGACGTACGCCTCCGCCGTCAGGTTCAGGTGCGCGATGCACTCCGCGACGGACCAGCCGCCAGAGGGCGGGCGCTCGGCCCAGCGGGCGGGCGGAACGGACTGGCGCAGCCGGTGCACGCGTTCGGACGCGCTCTGAAAGTCGTCGGCGAGGGACTGAAGCTGCTCGTGCATAGGCGGGCCGGGGCGCGGGGGACGCGTGGGTGGACGGCCGCATGATCGTCGCCGAACGGCCGGCGCGCCATGGGGAAGGATGGGGACGCGGGGCCGGAGTTCTCCCCACGCGCAGCGGGCCGGCCGCGGCGGCCGGCCCTTCGTGCCAGCCAACGTGCGGGTCAGGGCTCCGGGAACAGGTTGGTCTCCGCGATCCGCAGCGCGATCTCGGGTTCCGGCGCGGGGGCGGGCCGGGCGCCGTTGCCGCCGGACTGCTGGTTGGCGAGCGAGGCCGCGGCCATGATGCCGGCGTGGCCCATGGAATCCACGATGGTGCTGGGCACCACCATCATCCCGCCCTTCTGCTTGAGCCCTTCGTACAGGATGTTCATCTGCCGGAGCTGCAGCGCCGTGGGGTTGCCCTGGTAGCTTTCGGCCGCCTTCTCGAACAGCTTGGCGATCTCCACCTCCGCCTCGCCCAGGATGATGCGCGCCTGCTTTTCCCGCGCGGCCTGCGCCTGGCGCGACATGGCGTCCTGCAGCGAGGCGGGGATCACGACGTCGCGCATTTCCACCGAGTGCACGCTGACGCCCCAGGGCGTGGTGCGCCGGTCGATGAGGGACTGCAGCTCCTGCTCGATCCGCTCGCGTCCGGCCAGCAGCTCCGTAAGCGAGGTGCGCCCGATGATGTCGCGCAGCGCGGTCTGCGCGGCCCAACTCACGGCCTGCTGGTAGTCCTGCACCTCCAGCGCGGCCTTCTGCGCGTCGAACACCGTCCAGAACAGGACGGCGTCCACGTTCACCGGCACGGCGTCGGAGGTCAGCGTCTGCTCGGCGGCAAAGGAGGTGGCCACGGTGCGGTGGTCCACCCACGCCGCCACGGTGTGCACGCCGGGGATCACCCAGAAGACGCCGGGGCCGCGCACGCCGTCGTAGCGGCCCCACTTGAGCACCACCGCGCGCTCCCACTGCGAGGCGATCTTGGGCGAGAACATGGCCACCAGACCCACCGCCGCGCCCGCCAGGAGCGCCATGGGCTCCGCGACCGCCACCGCCATGGCGCCGCCGATGGCCGTGGGAACGGCCAGGGCCAGGGTGCCCAGAATGTTGCCGCGCGGGGGCCTGGCGCTCTGCGCGGCGGGAAGGTTGTTGGAAACGGAGGGGGTCACGTCCGTGCCTGCCATACAGGCTCCTACCGGGTTCGCCGGCTGTCCAGGTGAATGATCACGTCGTCGAGCCCAAAGCCCAGCGCCGCGGCCTCCCGCAGAAAGGTGTCTTCCAGCGCGCTGAGCTCCGCGAGGACGTCCGCACGCTGCATCTCGTGCGGTGCCGCCTTCACTACGATCCCCACCCCGGACCGGGTTTCGAGTACCTGCTGTCGTTCCAGCTCCGCGTAGCCGCGCGCGACGGCGTTCATCCCCACGCGCAGGTCCACGGAAAGCTGGCGCGCGGTGGGGAGCACGTCGCCCGGGGACAGCAGGCCGGCGCCGATGGCGGAGCGCACCGTGCGGACGACCTGGGCTTCCACCGGGGTGGGGTCGGTCGGGTCGATGTGGAACATGGGCGGATGAGAGGGGCGCGAGGGTCAGGCTGTATGATGCGCGGGGCG
>NZ_DASVTX010000509.1:0-4990 GCF_036387355.1 Longimicrobium sp. | reverse complement strand
CCGCTGCCGATGTCCCACACCGTGGCGTACTGGTACCCGGCCACGGAGTTGATCCACCCCGTCTGCGCGTTGTAGTTGGCGTTGGCGTACGACCATGCCGTCACCGCCGCCTGGTTGAAGAGAACGGCGTCCGACGTCTGGGCCGCGGCGGCCGGCGGCGCGTCCTGCGCCCGGAGCGGCGGGGCGGCCAGGCACAGCACCGCCGCCAGGAGAATTGGTTTGCGCATCGTCCGCGGGGGATGTGGGGTCTGCCACCGCCGCGCGCAGCAGCACGGCGCGGCACCACCGCTCAGGCAAGGCGCGCGCCATCCGCCCGGCTCACCTGCCCCGCTTCCGGGGTCCTCAGCCGGGATCATCGCAAGCACCTGCGAGTGCGGCAGATACGAGGATGCAAGCACACGCATGTTCCCGCATCCCTTGCAGATGACCCGAACGCGTGCGGATTGCGGGACACGCCCGTGCCCCCGGCCGCGCCCGGACACGCATAAACCCTTGCCGTTGCTGGATTTGTGGATTGGAGAGGAAACGGAATGCGTTTCGCCTAGGGGCAAGGGACATCCCGCCCCGCGCCGGCATCCCCGCCGGCTCCGGGCACCGATGAAAACGGCAAACCCGCCGAAAGGCGGGGACGCAAAGCCCCGAGGCTACCGCGCGGATCCCCCGCGCCACGCCAGTCGAGCCGCCGACCCGAGTGCCATCCCGAATGCAGCGTTCCGCCTTTCGTCCGTTCCTGGGCCTGCTGGCCTCCGCCGCGCTTTTTGCTGCATGCTCCGACATGCCTACGCAGAACGACGCCGTCGTCGACGCCAAGAAGTCGCCCCTTCCGCCCCCCCCGGCGCCCACCACCGACACGCGCCCGTTCTACGCCGGCGCGTACCTGGGCGACGCCGCCAGCACGCCGGAAAACATCGGCGCGGGAATCACCGCCTTCGCCCAGCGTTCCGGCAAGCGGCCGTCGCTGGTCAAGACCTTCCACGACCTGCGCTGCGACTGGAGCAGCGTGGGCTGGTGCGGGCGGCTTGCCCGCCAGGTGGATGCCGCCGGCGCCACCAATTACCTGGCCGTCGACCTGCGCTGGAGCGGTGCCCCCGCGACCGGCCTGCTGGACGCCATCAACGCCGGGCAGGCTGACGCCACCCTCACGCAGATGGCCCGCGACTTTCGCGCGTTCGGCCGCCCCGTGCTGCTGGAGCCCGGGTGGGAGATGAACGGCAACTGGAACTACGCCTGGCAGGGCGCGCTCAACGGCGGCGAGGCCGGCGGCCCCGCCCGCTTCGTCCAGGCCTGGCGCCGGATGGTGGACATCTTTCGCCGCGAAGGCGCCACCAACATCCGCTGGGTGTGGAACCCCAACGTCGGCAACCCGGTGGCCTACGCCGCGGGCACGTCGCACTGGAACTGGTACGCCAACTACTATCCCGGCGCCACGTACGTGGACTACATCGGCGCGCACGGCTTCAACGCGCCGCGCGTGTGGGGCGGAAGCTGGAAGAGCTTCGGCGAAATGTTCGACGGCACCTCCGCCGAGCACATGCTGAGCGACATGGCGGCGCGCTTTCCCGGCAAGCCCATTCTGGTGGGCGAGTTCGCCACGGAGGAGGGCACCGGCACCGCCAAGGCCACGTGGATCAAGGACGCCTACGCCGCCCTCAAGGCCAACCCCGCCGTGGTGGGCGCCGTGTGGTTCGACGCCAACAAGGAAGCCGACTGGCGCATCGATTCCACCACTGCCTCCCTGGATGCCTTCCGCGCCGCCATGAGCGACGCCCGGGTGCAGACCGCCTTCGTGAGCACCTCCGTCCCCGCGGGACAGCTCGCCGTCCGCTGACGCGGAAGGTTCCGCGCCGGAGCAGCCGGCTGTGTAGCACCTGTTGAACGAACCTGCGGGACTGACACGCGCCGCATCGGGTAAACCGATGCGGCGCTGCTATTTAGCCATACCCGAGGAACATGCGTTCTGAGGGCATGCTTCTGGCATGGCGACCCCACCACCCGGGCTGGTCCCGGAGGGTGTAGCAGAAATCAGCACCCGCGCGCAGCTGATGCAGGGCGCGCCGGGCTGACGGGCAGAGATCAAGCGCAGGAAAAACGTGATGAACGCCGCCAACAACCCCGCCGCGCTGGAGCCGCTTCGCCGGCGCCCGCCCAACGCCGTGCCGCGCCTTCCCCGGTGGCAGGAGTGGCTGGTGCGCGCCATCGCCGTGGTGACGCTTTCGTACTGGACGTACTACATCGTGTGGCGATGGGGCTGGACGCTCAACCCGGACGCGCTCTGGTTCAGCATTCCCCTGGCCCTCGCGGAAACGTGGGGGCTGCTGACCGCGTTCGTCATGATCCTGTCGGTGTGGAAGATCAAGCACCGCCAGCCCCTTCCCGCCCCGGCGGGAATGAGCGTGGACGTGTTCATCACCTGCTACGACGAGCCGCTGGAGGTGATCCGGCGCACGGCGGTGGGGGCGCGCGCCATCCGCTACCCGCACGCCACCTGGGTGCTGGACGACGGCAAGCGCGACGAAGTGGAGGCCATGGCCCGCGAGCTGGGGATCGGCTACCTGCGGCGCCCCACCAACGAGCACGCCAAGGCCGGCAACCTGAACTACGCCCTGCATCACACCTCGGGCGACTTCATTCTGCAGCTGGACGCGGACCACGTTCCGCTTCCCCACATCCTGGACCGGGTGCTCGGCTTCTTTGAAGAAGATCCCAGGCTGGCCTTTGTGCAGACGCCGCAGGACTTCTACAACACCGACGCCTTCACGTACAACGTCGACAGCGAGTCCCGCCGCATCTGGGAGGAGCAGCGCCTGTTCTTCGGCGTCATCCAGCCCGGCAAGGACAGCATCAACAGCACCTTTTTCTGCGGGTGCAGCGCGGTGATCCGCCGCGCGGCGCTGGACAGCATCGGCGGGTTCAGCACGCAGACCATCACCGAAGACATCGAGACGTCGCTGCGGCTGCACGCCGACGGGTGGAACAGCGCCTTCTACGGCGAAAGCCTGGTGTACGGCCTGGCCGCGCACTCGGCGGTGGCGTTCCACACCCAGCACCTGCGCTGGGGGCAGGGCGGCATGCAGGTGCTCCGCCGCTACAACCCCATCACTTATCCGGGGCTGTCGCTGGCGCAGCGCATCAGCTACTTCGGATCGCTTACGGCGTACCTGGGCGGTCTGCAGAAGCTGGTGTACTACGCGTCGCCGCTCATCTTCTTCTTTACCGGCGTGCTCCCCATCAAGGCGCTGAACCGCGACTTCCTGGCGCGGTTCCTCCCCTTCCTCTTCCTCAGCTTTCTGCTGTCGGAGGCGTGGGCGCGCGGGCGCAGCAACACGTGGATCGCCGAGCGCTTCCACATGGTGAAGTTCTGGACGTACACGCGGGCGGTGTTCAGCATCTTCAGCCGCAAGCCGCAGACGTTCAAGGTCACGCCCAAGGGTCCCGGGCACGTCCCTTTCAA
The DNA here is from genome assembly GCF_036387355.1 of Longimicrobium sp. Classification (GTDB taxonomy): domain Bacteria; phylum Gemmatimonadota; class Gemmatimonadetes; order Longimicrobiales; family Longimicrobiaceae; genus Longimicrobium. Next base: position 1,539 of record NZ_DASVTX010000509.1, on the reverse strand, counting down.
GACCTACGCGCCGCAGGTGGTGCTGATGGCCATGACGGTGCTGGGCGTGGTGTGGGCCACGGTCATGCACCGCTTCGGGTGGATCGGGTACGGCGGGCTGGATGGATGGAAGTCCATCGCGTTTCAGAGCAACCTGTTCTGGGCGGCCATCAACTTCGCCGTGGCGCTTTCCGTGGTGCGGATGAGCCTGCGGGTGCGCCAGCAGCGCTCCGACCACCGCTTCCGCGACCAGTTCCCCGTCAGCATCGCCGTCGCCGGCGTGGGCGGGCGCACGCGCCGGGCCGTGGCGCTGGCCGAGGACCTGAACCCGTCGGGGATGTCGCTGCGCAGCAGCGCCGTCATCGAGCCGGGAACGCAGGTGCGGCTCACCCTTCCCCTGAGCACGCAGACGGTGCAGGTGGACGGCACCGTGCTGCGCAGCGAGCCCACCGGAAAGAAGCGCCGCCGCCGCGGCGGCGGGGAGCCGCTTCCCGTGTTCCGCTCCGGCATCGAGTTCCGCGACGTGCCCATGGCCGTGCGCGACCAGATCGAGCTGCACTGCACCACGCACGCGGTGCCGCTGGAGCAGTCGCAGTACCGCATCACCTCGCCCAACCCGTTTGAAAAGACGCTGGAGTGGGTGCGCAACGTGCGGCGCGAGGCGCGGCGGCCGGTGCACATGCCCGCCACCGTGCTGCTGGGCGGGCGCAAGAACGCGCGGCAGGAGGTGGGCTTTCTGGAAGAGGTGAGCGAGGGCGGCGCCCGGCTGGTGATGACGGAGCCCATCGCGCCGCGCACGCACGTCCGCTTCCGGGTGCCGGGCACGGAAATTCAGGGTGCGGGCGAGGTGGTGTTCGCGCGGGCGATCGAAACGCCCATCGGGGTGCGCTTCGCCATCGGCGTAAAGCTGCGGCGGGAGATCAAGCTGCTCCCCGGCGCCCCCGCGAAACCGGCCGCGGCGGCGCCGGCACGGAGCGGACGGACGGGACGGAATACGGGCAAGGCGACCGCGGCGGGACTGTGAACGCGCGCGGACTGGCGGGACCGAGGACGTGGGAGGAAACGATGGATACGATGACCATGCGGGAGCGGCCGAGCGTACAGCGCACGGTGTGTACGGTGGGGTACCTGTGGCTCATGGCCGCGCTCCCCACGGGGACGGCGGTGCTGCTGGGGCCGGCGGGCTGGGTCACGAACGCGCTGCACTCGCGCGGCTGGGGGCAGAACGCCGAAGACCTGGTGATGAAGGGGGTAATCCTGGCCTTCGTGGTGGGATCGCTGATGATCGCGCTGGCCCTGGCCGCCGCCACCCTGCGCGCCGAGCGGCGCCGGGTGCGCATCGGCATCCCGGTGTTCGTCACGGCGCTGTGCGCGCTTTCGCTCTGGGGGTGGATGGACCCCAACCGCATGATGGCCGCGGTGGCGGGCGGCGGGCAGCACGGCGAGGCGCTCACGTCGGAGAACGGCGCGCAGTTCCTCTTCGGCGCGTACCCCGACAAGGCGCGGCTCGCGGCGCTCAAGAAGCAGGGGTACACGGCGGTCGTTTCGCTGCAGCACCCG
>NZ_DASVTX010000508.1:0-9442 GCF_036387355.1 Longimicrobium sp. | reverse complement strand
TGCTCCACCAGCAGCGCCACGTCGCCCGGCCGCTCGCGCAGGGGCGGCAGGTGCAGGGGGATGACGTGCAGGCGAAAGTACAGGTCCTCGCGAAAGCGCCCGGCCGCCACCTCGGCGCGCAGGTCCTTGTTGGTGGCGGTCAGGATGCGCACGTCCACCGCGATGGTTTCCGTGCCGCCAACACGCTCGATCTCCCCCTGCTCCAGCGCCCGCAGCAGCTTGGCCTGCGCGGCCAGGCTCAGGTCGCCGATCTCATCCAGAAACAGCGTGCCCCCGCTGGCGACCTCGAAGCGTCCGCGCCGGCGCTCCGTGGCGCCGGTGAACGCGCCGCGCTCGTGGCCGAACATCTCCGACTCCACCAGGTCCTTGGGGATGGCGGCGCAGTTCAGCTTTACGAACGGCCCGCCAGCCCGGGCGCTGCCGTAGTGAATGGCGCTGGCCGCCACCTCCTTGCCCGTCCCCGATTCGCCGGTGATGAGGACACGCGCGTCCGTGGGCGCCACGCGGGCGATCATCTGCCGCACCCGCTCCACGCCGGGGCTGCGGCCCACCATCTCGTCGCGGTCCCCCAGTTCCTCGCGCAGGGCGCGGTTCAGGTCGCGCGCCTTGCGCAGCTCCAGCGCGGAGCCCAGCGTCAGCAGGACGGCTTCGGGGGAGAGCGGCTTTTCGATGAAGTGAAAGGCGCCCAGCCGCGTGGCCTTGACCGCGTCGGACAGGGAGGCGCGCCCGCTCATCATGATCACCGGCAGCTCGGGCGCGGCCTCGCGCAGCCGGGGGAGCGCGTCCAAGCCGCTCTCGCTCCCCATGTACAGGTCCATCAGCACGGCGTCGGGCTCCTCTGCCTGCACCTCGGCCAGGGCGCCCAGGCCGCTTCCCGCCTCGCGCGTGCGGTAGCCCTCGGCGCGCAGCAGGCTGCCCAGCATGCGGCGGATGTTCGCTTCGTCGTCGACGATCAGGATGCTGGCGGGCATTGCGGCGGATGCAGGGAGTCAGGAGCGGCGCGAGCGAACGGGCGCCTTCTACGCCCCGCGCCGTCCGAAGTTTCCCCGCGGGCACGCGCCGGGGCCGCCCCGTCCGCCGTCCACACCCCGCAATCGGAAGCGGGCGAACGGCTTGGAATCCTCGGCGATGTGGATATGATCCCGTCCGCCGGGCCTCCCGAAGGCCCGGCGCACATCCCGGGAACAGGAAAACCCGGCGGAGCCGGGTTTTGCGTCATCGGACGGCGCGGGGTGCGTCAGCGGAAGGCGCGCGCGCCGGCGCTGAGGGCGGGTTCGGCGTCGTTCTGCACCGCGGCGGCGGGAAGCGCGACGCCGAACTCCGCGCCGCCCTCCGCACGCGTGCGGGCCCACACGCGCCCGCCGTGCGACTGCACCGTCTGCCGGACGAGAGCCAGCCCCAGCCCCGTCCCGCGCGCGCGGGTGGTGAAGTCCGGCTCCCAGATGCGTTCCACGATCTCCGGCGCGATCCCCGGCCCGGAGTCCAGCACCCGCACCTGCACCTCGCCATCCACCGTCCCGATCACCACGTCCACGCGCGCGCCCGGCCGGCCCTGCACCGCCTCGCCGGCGTTCAGCAGCAGGTTGGCGAACGCGCGGGAGAGCGCGTCGTGGTGGCCCTGCACGCGCGGCGTCCCGTCCGCGGCCTCCATGGATGACGGAAGCTCGGCCGGAAGGTGGGTGCGGCGCAGGTAGTCCAGCATCTCCTGCAGGTCGATCTCGCTCGGCGGGCCCTCGGGCATGCGGCCCAGCTGGGCGAAGGTGCGCGCCAGCTCCTCCAGCCGCGCCGATTCCGCCGCCAGCACCTCCAGCGCCTCGCGCGCGTCCTCGCGGGGCGGCGCCGCGCGCTCCAGCGTGCGCAGCGCGAAGCGGATGGGGGTGAGCGGGTTCTTGAGCTCGTGCGCCACCCGTCGCGCCATCCCGATCCACGTGCGCGCGCGCTCCGCCTCCAGCGCGCGCTCCCGTGACGTTTCCAGCTCCGACGCCATGCGCCGCAGCGCGTTGCGCAGCACGGCGAACTCGTCGGACGTGCTGCGCCCGTGCGGCGCGGGGAGCGGCTGCCCCTGCCCGATCATTCCCGCCCAGTCCGCCAGTTCCTCCACCGGCGCGGAAAGCCGCCGCCCGATGCGCCGCGACGCCCGCATGGCGAGCACGGCCAGGAGCGCCCCCGCCGCCAGGCCGGCCAGGGGGATGAGGCCAAGGCCGCGGCGCAGCAGGTACTCCCACCGGCGCGCGTTGGTGATGCTTTCCTCCAGTTCCGCGCGATGGACGGCCGCCGCGCGTGCCAGCGCGGTGTCGCCGGACTGCTCGGCGCGCTGCACCAGTTCCGCGCCGCTGCGGCCCACGCGCTCCCACGCGCCCACCGCGTCATTCAGGCGCACGCTCCGCGACAGCATGAACGTTCCCACGCCCATCACCAGGAGCGAGGGAAGCACGCTGAACAGCAGCAGCGCGCGCCGCAGGCGGCGTTCAAAAGGCTTGCGCCGAAGGGTCGTCACAGGGGGTGCGGTTGACCGGGGATCACGGGGCGGCCAGCTTGCCGCGCCGCCAAACATGTCCCCGTGAGCGCGGGGGAGCAAGAAAAACGAGATTGTAGCAGCGATGTCGCACGAGCTCCAAGCCGCCCTGCAGGCCCGCTACGCCGTCCGCGAAGAAGAATTCGCGCATGGCGGGTGGAGCGTGCGCATGCTCCTGCCCCGCGCCGCGGACGAGCTGATCGACGAGCGCGAGTACGCGGTGGATGAGCGGCTTCCGTACTGGGCGGAGCTGTGGCCCAGCGCGCGCGCCCTCGCGCGGCATCTGCTGGACGGAGGAGCAGACGACTGGGCCGGGGTGCGCGTCATCGAGCTCGGCGCGGGAGTCGCGCTCCCCTCGCTGGCGCTGCTGCACCTGGGCGCGGACACGCTCGCCACCGACTGGTACGCGGATGCGCTCGCCTTTGCGCGCACCAACGCGTGGCGCAACGGGCTGGGCGCGCTGCGCACCGACCCGCTGGACTGGAACCATCCGCCGCCGGAAGAGCGCTACCCGCGCCTGGTCGCCGCCGACGTGCTGTACGAAAAGCGCAACGCGGACCTGCTGGCCGCGCTGCTGCCGCGCATCGTCGAGCCGGGCGGGATGGCGCTCATCGCCGATCCGGGGCGGGTGTACGCGGGCGAGTTCCTGGACGCGATGCGGGCGCGGGGATGGGCCGTGGACCTGGCGGACGAGCGCCGCGAGAAGTCCGCCGCGCAGGCGGAAAGCACCGTCCGCATCCACCGCCTCCGCGCGCCGCGCTGAGCGGCGGCGGGTGGCGGAGCAGCTGAGCGAATGAATTCGCCGCAACAACGGCGGAAAGTCCCCCAGAACGGACGGGGGACTTCACCTGCACGGGGCGCCAGGGTGCCGGTGTGGGTGGCGGAGTTCAGGGCGGCCCCCACCCGGGTTCGCATGACTCACCCACCCTCCCCCAGCACAACCTGGGGGAGGGTTGTCGGCGTGGGGAAAACGCGGTGCGATCCACAACCATTCGTGGCGCGGATGGTGTCCTGAGCGGATGAATCCGCCGCTCAGACAGCGGGAAGCCCTGACTCGCGGCCGCTGTCGCGTCAACGCTCGGGACTTCAACTGCACGAACGACAACACGGGGACGTCAGCGCGGCCAGCGGAGTTGGAACGGGCGGTAAGTAGATCCTTCGTCGGCGCCAAAGGTCGGCGCGGCTGAGGGTGCGTCCGGCGCCTCCTCAGGATGACAGGTTGTTGCGCTGAAAAGGGTTGCGAGCACCGCGGAACCCGGGGCCCGGTGCGGCTCGTGGGGGGCCGCACCGATGCTGAGGGCCCAGTCCGCGAAGGCGGACTTCGTGCTCTTCCAGCCGAATTCATTCGCTCTGGACGGCGGCCGCGCCGACCCGCGCCGACCCGCGCCGACCCGCGCCGACCCGCGCCGACCCGCGCCGACCCGCGCCGACCCGCGCCGACCCGCGCCGACCCGCGCCGACCCGCGCCGACCCGCGCCAATCGCCACGCCTGGCACGGACACCTGCCGATCCCCTCCTCGCACGGACACCCGCCCAGCCCCGCTCACCCGCAGAACGTCACCGCGGCGCACGCCAGAATCCGCGCCGTCTGGTGCACGGATTCCAGATCCACCCACTCCTCCGGCGTGTGCGCGCCGCCCCCCGCCGGCCCCATCACCACGGCGTCGATCCCCGCCGCGCCCAGCAGCGCCGCATCCATCCAGTACGGCGCCCCGCCGCGCGCCGGGCGGCTCCCCAGCACCGCTTCCGCCGCATCCTGCACCGCGGCGGCGATGAGCGAATCCGGGCGCGCGGCCCACGGCTCCCGCGTGAGCAGCGGGCGCACCTCCGCGCGGAACGTGGCGTCCTCCGCCGCCAGCGCATCCAGAATCGCGCGCACCTCGGCCACCACCGAGGCTTCCGTCTCCCCCGGCACCGTCCGCCGCTCGATCTGCAGCACCGAGCGCGCGGCGTAGGTGCTCCACCCCGTGCCGCCCTGCAGCGTGGCCGCGTGCAGCGACGGCGGCCCCACCACCGGGTGCGGCGGGCGGGCCAGCAGCGCGGTGGAAAGCGCCTCCAGCCGCGCCAGCACGCGCCCCATCCGCAGGTTGGCGTCGATCCCCTCGGCAAAGGCGCTGCCGTGCGCGGCGCGGCCGTGCACCACCACCTCCATCCAGCAGAACCCGCGGTGGCCCACCACCAGCCCCAGCTCCGTAGGCTCCGTGAGAATGCAGGCATCGGCCGTGTGGTGGCGCAGCACCTCCTCCATCCCCAGGCTGGCCTCCTCCTCGTCCGCGACGGACGCAATCAGCAGGTCGCCCGCGAGGGGCGCGCCGGACTCCACCACCGCCTGCACCGCGGCCAGGGAGGCGGCCAGCCCGCACTTCATGTCGTAGGCACCGCGGCCGTACATCCGCCCGTTCTCGATCCGTGGATGGAAAGGGTCCGGCATGCCCTCCACCCCCACCGTGTCGTGGTGCGCGTACAGCATCAGCGACCGCCCGCCTCCCGTGCCCGGCAGCCGCCCGACGACGCTCACGCGCCCCGGCGCCGGCTCGTGCGCGCTCGTGCGCATGCCCAGCGCATCCATCCGCGCGCGCACCTCATCCGCCACCGCGCGCTCGTGGGTGGATCCGCCGCTGAACGCGGGGTTGATGGACGGAATGCGCACCAGATCCGCCAGCGTGCGGGTCACCGCGCCTTCGTCGATCCGCATCCGCTCCCTCCCAGAACGAAGCCGAGCGAAAGGCACCGTGCCTTCCGCTCGACAGAACCTACCGTACGCGGGGCGGGATCAGAAGGCGTAGCCCACCGACAGCCGCGCCGTGGGGATGATGAGCTGCGCGTCGCCGAACTGGTCCTCGGAGTCGTTGAAGAAGACGCGCTTGGCGCCGGCGCCGTAGCCGTAGTAGAAGCGGCGGTCCACGCCCAGGATCTGGCTGCGCGCGATCTCGATGCCGATGCCGAGCCCGTTGATGCTTTCCCGCCGAACATCGTCGTACGAGTCGTTGTACTCCCGGTCGGAAAGCATGGTGGGCCCCGCGGTGACGCCGAACGAAAGGCCCTGCAGCGGATCGCCGGAGGGGTAGTACCGCAGCTTGGCTTCCACCGTGGAGTAGCGCAGGTCCTCGATGCTGAAGTAGCTCGCGCCGAGCCCCAGCGTCACGGTCTGGTTGAGGGTGCGCTCGTACTCCCCGGCGTAGAAGCCGAAGATCGCGTGGATGGGAAGGATGGAGATCACCTGGTTGCGCACCAGCGAGCTGTCCACGGGCGCGGGAGAGGTGTTCTGCGCGGCGGCGGCGGCGGGGGCCAGCGCGGCGCCCAGCAGCAGGGCCAGCGTGCACAGCGGACGCGCGGCGGCGCGCGCGGAGTCTCGTACGGTCATGTCGGGAAGCGGGCGGGAAGAGGAAGGGACGAAAATCAGCGGCCGGGCGGCGTGTCCGCCGGGACAGCGGGAAGTCAAACGTTCCTGCGTACCGTTTCAGGACGGGCGCTGTTCCCCCACGCGGGAGCAGGCCGCCCGCCATCTTTGCCGAAGTAAGGGAATGGGTTAGATTTGCGGGCTTCGGGCGACCTTCACGACACTCCTGATTCTCCGCACAACGATGTCAGCGATCCGGCGCAGGCCTACCGTTACCGTGCACGTGGGCGGCGTTCCCGTGGGAAGCGCCGCGCCGGTGGTGGTGCAGTCCATGACCAACACCGACACGGCCGACATCGAGGGCACCGTCCGGCAGGTAGCCGCACTGTGGCGCGCGGGAAGCCAGGTGGTGCGCGTGACGGTGAACAACGAGGAGTCCGCGCGCGCGGTGCCGCACATCGTTGAATTCCTGCGCATGCGCGGGGTGGACGTCCCCATCGTGGGCGACTTTCACTACAACGGCCACCTGCTGCTGCACAAGTATCCCGACACCGCGCGGGCGCTGGCCAAGTACCGCATCAACCCCGGCAACGTGGGCGCCAAGCGGCACGACGAGAACTTCGCGGCCATCATTGACCGGGCGCTGGAGTTCGGCAAGCCGGTGCGCATCGGCGTAAACTGGGGCTCGCTGGACCAGGCGCTGCTCACGGAAATGATGGACGAGAACGCGCGCTCCGCCGCCCCGCTGGACGCCAAGGAGGTGATGCTGAACGCCATGACGGAGAGCGCCATGCGTTCCGCCGCGGCGGCGGAGCGGCTGGGGCTGCCGCACGACCGCATCATCCTTTCCGCCAAGGTGAGCGGGGTGCAGGACCTGGTGGCGGTGTACCGCAAGCTGGCGCCGCTGAGCGACTACCCGCTGCACCTGGGGCTCACCGAGGCGGGGATGGGCACCAAGGGGATCGTGTCGTCCGCGGCGGGGCTCTCCATTCTGCTGCAGGAAGGCATCGGCGACACCATCCGCGTCTCGCTCACGCCCAAGCCGGGGGGCGACCGCACCGAAGAGGTGCACGTGGCGCAGCAGATCCTGCAGTCGCTGGAAATCCGCTCGTTCAGCCCGCAGGTCACCAGCTGCCCCGGCTGCGGCCGCACCACGTCCACGTACTTTCAGAAGCTGGCGGAAGACATTCAGAACTACCTGCGCGACCAGATGCCGGTGTGGCGGCAGACGCACCCCGGCGTCGAGGAGATGAAGGTCGCGGTGATGGGGTGCGTGGTGAACGGCCCGGGCGAAAGCAAGCACGCCAACCTGGGGATCAGCCTGCCGGGCACGTTCGAGGAGCCCAAGGCCCCGGTGTACATTGACGGCGAGCACGCGGTCACGCTCAAGGGCGACCACATTGCCGCCGAGTTCCAGCAGATTCTGGAGGAGTACGTGGCGTCGCACTACCCGGCCCGCGTGCTGGAGCCGGTGCTCGCGGGATAGGTGCCGTACGCGAGTGGATGAACGGAAGCCCCGCCCCGTGATGCACGGGCGCGGGGCTTTGTTCGATCCCGGGCTTCCCGCGACTGATGAGCACCGGCAGACCTCCGGCCTTTTGCCGGTCGAACTACCCTTCGGGCAGTCTTTGGTGTACACTATGGGACAAAAAAAGACCCCGGGTTGGTCACCGACACTGGTCGGGAGAGCAATCGCCCGGGGACTGTGCACGAAGGATAAACAGATGCCCGACCTCACGCAAGTCGCCTCAAGCGATGCATTGTGGAAGGTCCTGTCGCCTGAGCGCCTGGAGAGAGGATACGGGGGCGCCGATGCAACACGGCCTGAAATCCTCGCCCGCTATCTCTGGAACGCCGCGTTGTGTGAAGCCCTGTACCCGTCGCTCCAGATGCTGGAAGTGGGCTTCGGAACACGATCTACGATGCTGGTTGCTCGGTGTATCCGGTTGCGCAGACCGTACCGCCTGATCGCGTTCCGTGCTGGCTCGACAGCCCCGGACTCCTGCACACCAGTGAGGCAAAAAAGGTGCGTGCAGCCAAGCTGCATCTCGTTGGAACCGGAAAACCGCTTGCGCCGGGCCGCCTGGTCGCGGAACTCACCTTCGGATTCTGGACCGCGCTGTTCGACGTCCGGTACGAGTCTACCCGCGTGCTCTGGCCACGGCTCTTTGGCCAGAAGATCTTTGCTTCCGCGCCCAGGAGCAAGCGCAGCCGCAAAGCGCTGTCGCCGCTCCTGAACCGGGTCCGCAACCTGCGGAACCGCGCATTTCATCACGAACCCATCTGGCACTGGCGCGACCTGCGCGACCAGCATGCACTTGTTCTGGACCTGATTGGCTGGATGAGCCTTTCCCTGCTTGATACCGTACAGCTGCTGGACCGCTTCGATGCGGTACACGCTTCCGGTGTCGACCGGTACCGGACACTGCTCAGCGGCGGAGACGCCGGTACCGATCAGGCACAGCCCGGAACAATCCAACTCGGGCGCGCGTAGACGGCGAGCGTCATCCTCTTCCCCCCGCGGTCCCGGTTTGATGATCAAGCGAGTTCTGCCGGCCCTGCTGCTCGCGGCGGCGTGCGCCACCACCGCCGGCGCGCAGACCACGCGCCCCTGGCTGGCGTGGCGCACCCTGCGCACCGAGCACTTCGACGTGCACTTTCCCGCGGAGCTGGAGCCGTGGGCCCGCGACGCCGTGTCGCGCATGGAGTCCATCCAGTCCGCCGTGGCGCCGCTGGTGGGCAGCACGCCGGAGCGCCGCGTCACCGTGGTCATCGACGACCCTGCGGGCGAAACCAACGGGACCGCGTGGTCGTTTCTGCGCACGCCGTACATCCAGCTCTACCCCACCCCGCCCGATCCGCGCTCGGCGCTGGGCAACTCGCGCAACTACACCGAGCAGCTCACCCTGCACGAGTTCACCCACATCGCCCACCTCACCCGCCCCAGCCGCCGCCCCATGGCGCGGCTGCGCGGGGTCTTCGCCATCCCCGGACAGGGGCCGCTCGCCGTCGCGCCGCGCTGGGTCAAGGAGGGCTACGCCACCTACGTGGAAGGCCGGCTCACCGGCAGCGGCCGCCCGTACAGCGCCATCCGCGCGGCGACCATCCGCCAGTTCGCGCTGGAGGGCAGGCTTCCCGCGTACGGCCAGCTGGACGCCGTCACGGGCGCGTACCAGAGCGGCGGCATGGCGTACATGGTGGGCTCCGCGTTCCTGGAGTGGCTCGCGGCCCGGCGCGGCGAAGCGGGCCTGGTGGACCTGTGGCGCCGGATGTCCGCGCGGCAGGTGCGCACCTTTGACGAGGCGTTCCGCGGCGTGTACGGCGGGTCGCCCGCAGAGATGTACGCCCTGTTCGTGGTGGAGGCGACCGCAAACGCGCTGGAGGCGCGGCGTCTGCTTTCCGCCGCGGGGCTGGTGGCGGGCGACACCGTGCAGCACCTGACGTGGGGAACGGGCGATCCCACCGTGAGCGCGGAGGGCAGGCACGTGGCGCTCCTTCTGCGCGGCCCCACCACGGCCTGGTCGCGCATCGTCGTGTGGCGCACGGCGGAGCAGCCGGGAGACTCGGCGGCCAACGCGGCGCGCGCG
>NZ_DASVTX010000507.1:0-8591 GCF_036387355.1 Longimicrobium sp. | reverse complement strand
CATCCCGTTCCCGCCACACCAGTTCTCCGGCGTAGAACACGGTGAGCACGGCGACGATCTCCGGCAGCCCCTGGCGGGTGAGCCCGGCGGCCACGCTCTGGGTCAGCGGCCAGAAGAGCATGCCGCCAAAGATCCACCGGTCGGCCACGCTGATCAGCGCGAACGCGAACAGGAGGATGGCGATGAGCCCGAATTCGCGCGCCGCGACAATGTGCAGCAGCCCCGTGCGCGCGGTCTCCCCCACCTGCAGCAGGTGCGTCCGCGCGCGGAACTCCCGCGGCGCGCGCGGCACCGCCCGCTCGCGCGGGACGGCGGCGGGACGCGCTTCCTCCCGCTCCGGCGCACGCGCGCCGCCGGCCGGCACGGCGCGCATCCGGCGGAAGCGGCGCAGCGCCAGGGCCAGCATTCCCGCCGCCAGCGCCAGCCAGAGCAGCCGGTTCCACAGCAGCAGCCCCTCCAGCCGCAGGAGGGAGGTGTTCTGCTCCACCCGCGTCCAGCCGTCCGCCTGGCGCGCCATCGCCACGGCGCCCGTGGGGTCCAGCAGGGCCCAGAGCGCGCCGCCCCTGCGCTGCCCCACCACCAGGGTGAACTGGTAGGCCACGGTGAGCGCCAGCGCGGCCAGGTAGCCCGGCAGGCTCCGCCGCGTCAGCAGCGCCACCCCGAACAGCGCCGCGCCGTTCACCACCAGGTTGGGGAGCAGAAGCACCAGCAGGGGAAAGGCGTACGCCGCGGGGCGAAAGGCGCCCAGCTCCTCCGGGCGCGTTCCCGCCAGCCCCGCGCCCGCCAGCAGCCCGGCGGGAACGAGCAGAAGCAGCAGCGCGTTGACGGCCAGCGAGCCGGCAAAGCGCCCGCCCAGGTAGTCGCGCCCCCGCAGCGGCGCCGTGTGAAACAGCGGCTCCATGCGCCAGCGCGCGTCACGCTGCGCCGCGTCCACGAACAGGGCCGCGGTCACCAGCGTGGCCATGATCCCCACCATCAGCATGGAGGCGGCGGCGTTGAGGGGGGCGTGGTAGAGCGTGATTCCCAGGTCCGCCGCGTCCGCGCGCAGCACCCCCAGCGCGAACACCAGCGCCACCGAAAACCAGGTGAACGGCTGCCGCAGCCGCTCCCCGGCCTCAAAGCGGACGATCTCGCGAAACCTCATCCCGCCACCGCCGGTTCGCCGCGCCCGGCGCCCAGCCCGGCCATGGCGCAGAAGTACACGTCTTCCAGGTCTGCCTGCACGGGCTCGAACCCCGCGCCGGGGTGCCCGTCGCTGTGCACGTGCACCACCGTGCGCCCGGCCAGCAGCTTGGTGGAAATGACGGCGTGCTCCCCCGCCACCCGCGGCAGCTCGTCGCGCGCGACCACCCGCCGCCAGATGCGCCCCTGCAGCGCGGCCACGCTCCGCAGCGGTTCGGCTTCCAGCAGAATTCGCCCGCGGTCAATGATGGCCATGCGCGTGCACAGTTCGCTCACGTCCTGCACGATGTGCGTGCTCAGGATCACAACGCTGTTCTCGCCCAGTTCGCTCAGCAGGTTCAGAAAGCGCACGCGCTCCGCCGGGTCCAGCCCCGCCGTGGGCTCGTCCACGATCAGCAGCCGCGGGTCGCCCAGCAGCGCGACGGCCACCCCGAAGCGCTGGCGCATGCCGCCGGAAAAGCCGCCGAGCTTCTTCTTGCGCACGTCGTACAGGTTGGTCTGGTGAAGGAGCGCGTCCACCGTTTCCCGCCGCGCGCGGCGGTCCGTGATCCCCTTGAGCACGGCAAAGTGCTCCAGCAGCCGCTCCGCGCTCACGCCGGGGTACACGCCGAACTCCTGGGGCAGGTAGCCGAGCGTTTCGCGCACGCGGTCCTTCTGCCGCACCACGTCGATGTCGCCCAGGTGAATGGTTCCCGTGTCCGGCTCCTGCAGCGTGGCGATTGTGCGCATGAGGGTGGATTTTCCCGCCCCGTTGGGCCCCAGCAGCCCGAACATTCCCGTCGGAATGGTGAGGGTGACGTCGGTGAGGGCGCGCACGCCGTTGGCGTACGACTTGGAGAGACCGTGAATGCGCAGGTCCATGGCGAGAATTCGGGGCAAGAGGGGTCCGCGGCGCCTTTTCATGAAGAAAAAGCGCCCGGGAAATGCTGGATTGTGCGGGTCAGGAAGTGCGCGTCAGGCGCGCCGGGTCTCGCGGTGCCGGGATGCCGCCGCCCAGAGCGCGGCCGCGGCGAGCGCCGTCCACAGAAGAGTGCTTCGCGCCCACTGCGCGGGGTCGGGAAGCCCGCGCCACACCACGGCCATCTCGCCCGTGGTGAGCCGGGTTTCCACCTTGAGCGTTTCGGTGCTGGCGATGAGCACGGATTCCAGCCCGTACCGCCCGCCCACCAGCAGGCTGACCAGGTACTCGGGGATCTGCGCCACCCCGTCCGCGTCCGCCGCGTCGCTCACCATCGCGATCAGAAAGAAGGTGAGCAGCACGCCGGCGAGCCACCGGAACGGGTGCGGCGTGGCCAGGGCCAGCGCGCTGGACAGCAGGTACATGGCCGTCGCCGCGGTGAACGGCACCAGCCAGAGCACCGGGTTTGGCGTCCACGCGGTTGGAGTGATGGCGGCGGGATTCAGGCCGCCGTCGCCCGGATACGGGAGCGGGGGGATCATCCGCAGGGTCTCCGGGCCCAGCACGTTGCCGCCCGACGCCAGCGCGACCGCGAGCAGCCAAAGGACAAAGAGCGCCACGGCGGCCATCAGCCACACCCATCCCGCCCCCACTTTGGCGAGCGCGTGCCCGCGGCGGTCCACCGGCAGCGTCCACAGAAAGCCCGGGCCAAAGCGCTCTTCGCCCCGCCACACCGCCATCGGCAGGAGCAGCCCGGAAAGCCCGGGAACCATCCACCGCTCGGGGTGAAAGTTGAATCCGGTGCTGCCGCGCATGTCGGCGACGGCGAGCGCCGTCGCCAGCACCAGCACGCCGCCCGCCACCATCGCGGGGCCGCGCAGCGCCAGGCCCACGGCGCGGATCTGCGCGCGCGCCACGCCGCCCGGCCGCGCGCCGGAATGAAGCACCCACTCCGTCATACCGTGTCCTCCTCGGCCAGAAAGGCGAGGGCCGCGTCTTCCAGCCCCAGCGTGGTCACTTCGCGCACCTCCGCCCCGGCCGCCGTGAGCCGCGCCGTCAGCTCCGCCGGCTCGCCCACCAGCGTCCACTGCAGCTCGCGCCCGGCGCGGGAGCGGCGCGCTTGCGGCAGCCCGGGGGGCGCCGTCCATCCGTCCGGAACCCCCGCCCGGTAGCGGCGCACGGTGCGCTGCAGCTCGTCGCGCGGCATCTGGGCAACCAGGCGGCCCTCGCGCAGCACGCCCACGTGGTCGGCGAGCGTTTCCATCTCCGTCACGTGATGGGTGGAAACGACCACGGTGGTGGGCGTGTCGGCCAGGTGATCGGCCAGCAGCGCCAGGGTGCGCCTGCGGATCACGGGGTCCAGCCCGTCGGTGGGCTCGTCCAGAAGCAGCAGCGGCGGGCGGTGCGCCATGGCCATCACCAGCTGCAGCCGGCGGTTTTCGCCCTTGGACAGGGTGCCGGCGCGCCGGTGGGGCTTGAGGCCCAGCGCGCGCCCCAGGTGCTCCGCGTACGCCGCGTCCCACGACGGGTAGTACGCCGCGGCGTGCCGCAGCAGCTGGCCGCAGGTCATCCACCGGTAGCCGGGGCCGTGGTGCTCCGGCACGTAGCCGATCTGCGCCCGCGCACGGGGCCCGCCGCGCCCGGCATCCACCCCGAACACCTCCGCCGTCCCCGCGTCGGGACGCTCCAGGTTCATCAGCACCTTGAAGGTGGTGCTCTTGCCCGCGCCGTTGGCGCCCACGAGGACGTACACGGCGCCTTCGGGAACCAGAAAGTCCACGCCGGCCAGCGCCGTTTCGCGGCCGTACCGCTTGTGCAGGCCGCGGGTGGCCACCGCGGGGGCGCCGGGCTCCGGATGGAGGGGGCTCATTGGTCGTCTCCAGGGTTCGCCGCGCCGGCCGGGAGGGATGCGTTCTCCTCCTCTGCCGCCACCTCGCGGATGATGGTCACCAGTTCTTCCACGTCCAGCCCGTTGCGCCGCGCCTCCAGCAGCGCCCGCCGCGCCACCCCGCGCCCCACCGCGCCGCGGTCCGGGCGGGCGCCGGGCGCCACGAACGTCCCCTGCCCGCGGCGCACGTACACCACCCCCTCGCGCTCCAGCTCGCCGTAGGCCTGCGAGACGGTGCGCGGGTTGATGGCGAGGTCCGCGGCCAGTTCGCGCACCGAGGGGAGCGGGTCTTCCGCCCTGAGGCTCCCCACAACGAGCGCCCGCCGCACCTCGTCCATGATCTGGAGGTACAGCGGCCGCGCGTCGTTGGGGTCGAGGTTCACGAGCATCCAGGCTCCCGTGTTGCGGTGTTGCACACAAGTACAACACTACAGCGGTATGAATGGATGGGCAAGGGCTTCGTGTGCATCCTTTTCCTCCGTGCGGGCGACGGGCAGGGGTCAACGGCGACGGCATCTCACGCGGAGGACGCGGAGGTGGCGGAGGCCGCGGGGGAACTGCGGGGGAGGGGCGGAGCCCGGTCCGGTTCCGCGAAGGGTCGGTGCGGGCCGGGTGAACCGCGATCGGCAGGCGGGGAACGGCGCGGAGGCACGGAAAGTCCGTTCCGTCCTCCGCGCCTCGGGAGGAGCCCGCTCAGTCCCCGGAAGCGGGGTTCTCCACGCGGGAAGTTTCCGCACTGGTGATCACGGGCGTATCGGGCAGGGGCTGCAGGCGGGTCTGCTGCACTTCGTCCAGAAGGGCAAGCAGCCGCTGGTACGCCGTTTCCTCGTGATCCGTGCGTGTGTAGCCGGGCCAGCACAGGTTGGTCGTTTCCAGCGGGTCTGCCTGCAGGTCGTACATCTCCCACTGGTCCGGCACCACGCCGTTCACGTCGTAGTAGCGGGACAGCTTCCAATGCGCCTCGCGGACGCTCACGATGTGGTTGGGGGGCGGCAGGTACGGCGGGTTCGCCTGCCCCGCCTGCCAGTCGTCCCACGTAAAGACGGTGTACGTCTGCACCGGCGCCGCCTGGGCGGGATGCAGAACGGCGGCGGAGTAGTCCACGCCCTGCCACGCGGCCCGTGCCTCGCCCGGCGCGCCCAGCAGCGTCGCCACCGTGGGCAGAAAGTCCACGTGCGACACCAGTGCGTCGCTCTGCAGTTCGCCGTCGTACAGCGCCGGGCAGGAAAAGACGAGCGGAACGCGCAGCGACTCCTCGTACGCGTTGAAGTTCTTCTGCCGCAGCCCCCCGTGCGCCAGCCCCATCTCTCCGTGGTCCGCCGTGCGGATCACCACCGTGCGGTCGCGCAGCCCCGTGCGGTCCAGCATGTCCAGCACGTCCACCAGGTACCGGTCGGACGCCTTCATGAGGTTGCCGTAGAAGTTCAGGTAGTTCCGCTGCATTTCCGGGGTGTCCAGCGCGCCCGTCTGGTTGAACAGCGCCAGGAACTCGCGCTGCACCACCGGCTTGGTGCTCAGGTCCTCGCCTGCCGTTTCCGGGGGCTCAATGTCGCCCTTGAGCCACGCGTCTTCGTATCCCGCCTCCACGTAGGTGTTGGGATAGAACAGCACGTCGTGCGGATTCACCAGCGACATCACCAGAAAGAACGGCTGCTGCTCCGCGGCGGCGGACTGCAGGTATTCCAGCACGCCCTCGTAGTTGCCGCTGGTGCCGGCCCGCGAGTTCATGAAGCGGCCGTCGTTGTCCGGGTCGCCGCCGCCGGCCTCGGGAATGTCCTGGTTGGCTCCCGCGTCGGGCGGATTCCACCGGCGGAACCCGTACTTCTCCACGTCCACCGGCTCCCAGCCGCCGCCGGGCAGGTGCTTGCTCAGGTGCCACTTGCCCTGGTAGACCGGCGTGTATCCCGCGGCGGCGGCCCCGGTGGCCAGGTTGGCGAAGCCGGTCGGCAGCTCCACCTGGTCGTAGCGCGCCGGGTTGTCCATGCTTTCCTCAAGCGTGTAGCGCACGCCGTGCTGCGCGGGAAAGAACCCGGTCATGAGTGTGGCCCGTGCGGGCGAGCACATGCACGAGTTGGTGAACGCGTGGGTAAAGGTCACGCCCTGGCGCTGCAGGCGGCGCAGGCCGGGCAGGTTGCGCTCTGCCCAGTCCGGCGGAAAATGCTGGATCGCGCGGTCCTGGTCGGTGATGAACATCACCACGTTCATCCCCGTCATCCCGTGCTCCCCCGCCGGGGCGCTCGGGGTGGATGGACGGGGCATGGAAAAGTCGCTCTGCATGGATGACAGTGGGGGCTGGGATGGAAGGGGGGACTGCGGCGGGCGAACGGCTCCGGCAATCATGGCGCAAAACAGATGTCGGGCAAGGATCATCGATCCTCATCCTGAGTCCCGTCCCCGCCGTGCCCGGCGAGTCCACCCGCCCCCCATCGCTGATGCCGACACATTCTGGTGCATCGGAGGACGGAGTGCACCAATCCTCGCCGCAGCCAGAACCGGCCATTCCGGCGCAAGACCGGACGTGGCAGCAGCTTGCGCCCGCGCCGAACCGGGCATTCGGCGTGCGGGACGGGGAGGGCACACGCGGCGGACGCACCGCCGCTCATACCCGGAACACGGAGCACGTCATGAACACCCGCACCGCCCTCCTGGCCACCGGCCTGTCGCTCGCCCTCGCCGCCTGCGCCGACGGCGCCTCCACCCCGCTCGCGCCGGACGGCAAGCCCTCGGCCGACCTCTGGAACCTGCCCACCGTCAGCCTCAGCTGCCACATCGATGGGCAGACCTGCTCCGCCACCGCGTCCGGCGGCAGCGGCAGCGGGTACAGCTTTCAATGGACCCACGTGATCGAGCAGGAAGACGCGGACGGCGCCAGCTGGGGCAACGTGGACTGCTATCCGTACTGGGGATGGAAGACGGTGCAGGTGGAGGTGACGGACGACGCCAACCGCACCGGCTACGCGAGCATGCAGTTCTTCTGCCCCGCCTGACCCGCGGATCGGATGCGCAGAAACGTCGGGCCGTCCCGGAGTCGGGGGACGGCCCGGCGTTTTTTCGCATCCGGGTCCCGTCAGACCGCGGAGAGCCGTTGGTGGAAGAACGCGATGATCTCGTCCACGGCGGCGCGCGTCGGTTCGCCCGCGCCGTCCGCCAGGTGCACCGTCACCACGCTGTGGGGCGTAGGAACGTGGCGCGCAAAGAAGGGCGGCACGTCCGCAAGGTTGGCCGCCGCGTCCGGAAGCACGCGCGGCTCGAAGCGCTCGCCCAGCGCCGCCTGATAGGCGGCGAAGCGCTCCGCCGTGCAGAACCGGTCGCCGGCGAACCGGTAGGCGCGCACCGTGAGGCCGTCGCGGTCCAGCCGCTCGCGCACGGCCCGCAGTTCATCCGGAGAGATCTCCAGCCCCGCCGGATCGTTCAGCGGAAGCGAGGGCTGCGACAGCACCGGGGCCAGCACGGCGGGCTCCAGCATCATCCCCAGCGCAAAGTTGCCGGTGAAGCACATGCCGATGGCGCCCACGCCAAGGCCGCCGCGCTCCCCCTGCGCCAGACGCGCCAACTCCCGCAGCCACGCGGTCACCGGGCTGGACACGCCGCCGCCCAGCGCCCGGAATTCCGCGCTGATGCACGCCCGCTGAAACACCGCCGCGCCCGCCTCCGCGGACGGCACGGCGCCGTCCTCCCCGAACAGCGAAGGCAGGTAGACGGCGAACCCCGCGTCGCGCACCCAGCGCGCGAAACGCACCACCTGCGGGCTGATCCCCGGCATCTCGTGCATCACGATCACGGCGGGGCCCTCCCCCGCCACGTACACCGTGCGGGTGGCGCCCCGCAGCGTGACCTCGCGCCGCGCGAAGCCGTGGAACAGATCGGGATTGGATGCGGTGCCGGGCATGGATCTCCGTGGAGTCCGGGGTGGGAGCGAACCTCGGCCCGGGGCCGAAGGTGGCCCGCGGGGTTGCGGAGAGGTTCGCGCCCCGCCATGCTGGGCACCAGCGTCACACCCGCCACCTTTCGGGGATATCTCGCCATGCCCGTCGTCGACGTGATGGTGCTCGCCGGAGCCATGCCCTCCAGCGTTGCAATCACCCTGGACGTGATCGCCACCGCCAACCGGCTGCGCGCCGTGGAGGATCGGCCGCCCCTGTTCGCGCCGCGCGTCTCCGGCTCCGGGCGCAGGATGGCGGCGGGCCTGGTGGATGAAACGCCCGGCGCGGAGGGCGGTGCGGACCTCGTCGTCGTCCCCGGGCTCGGCGCGACGACGGAGGCGGAGCTGCGCGAACGGATGGACCGGCCGGATGCCGCGACGGCCGTCCGCGTGCTGCGGAAGGCGGCGGAGCGCGGCGCGGAGGTGGCCGCCTCCTGCTCCTCCGTGTTTCTGCTGGCGCACGCCGGGCTGCTGGACGGGCGGCGCGCCACGACGACGTGGTGGCTGGCGCCCGTGTTCGCGCGGATGTTTCCCCGCGTGCGGCTGGATGTGGACGCCATGGTGGTGGCGGACGGGCCGGTCACCACCGCGGGCGCGGCGATGGCGCAGCTGGACCTGATGCTCGCGCTGGTGACGCGCCACGGCGGCCCCGCGCTGGCCGGGCGGTGCGCGCGCTACCTGCTGCTGGATGGACGGCAGAG
>NZ_DASVTX010000506.1:0-21067 GCF_036387355.1 Longimicrobium sp. | reverse complement strand
AACACCTGAAATCGCCACGTTTGGTCACTCGCCTGCGCGGCGGGGATGTGGGGGAGGTGCGTCATCCCGGCCGCGTCCAGGCTCGCAACGTAGGCGAAGACGCGTGCGTCGATGTCGATGCCGAGGACTTGCTCCAGGTGGTGCCACTCGCGCACCAAGTCGCGCAGGCGGCTGTCGGTGTCCGACGACGAGGCCGGCCGGAGCACACGGGCCGTGATGCCGCTCATGACCGCGTGTGTGACCATCAGCCCGCGCTCCGACAGCGTATCGCGCAGGAGGTGCACCGCGTCGAGCAGGTTCTGGTGCCCCTGGGCCTGGCGGACGGACCCGAGGGCGTCACGTACGCCGGCGTCCGTCCCGGTCCAGTCCAGCAGGCGCGTGAGTTCCGAGTCGATCAACTCGAAATCCGAGGGCGCCAGGGCACCCTCCACCAAGTGAAAGAAGCGTCGGGGATCGGACGCGTAGCGCCGAAGCAGTTCCTCCACCACGCCGCCTCCGCCGCCGGTGGTTTCCGTGATCCAGATCTCGTGGAGGTCGCCAACGGGCACCTCGGTTCCCGGAGCGGGCGGTCCGGAGCCCAGATCCAGGTACAGGTCTCCCGCCGCCGCTTCCGGATACAGCTGGCGGCACCCCTCCAGGAACGCCGCGCCGATGGTGGACAGCAAGCGCTCGCGTGCCCACGCGTCCCATCCCTCGTCCGGCGCGTTCCAGAGCACCGCGGCGTTATCCGCCAGCGCCTGACCCACGTCGGGTCGGGTGAAAAGCGCGGCGAGCTCCTTTTCCACGCGCTGCCGCTTGCGGTCTCGCGCCGACTCCGGCGCTTCCTCCTCTCCCTCGGCCTCCGCTGCATCGTCGTCAGCGGGGAACTCCTCGACATCCAGAGAGCGAAAGATCACCTTCAGAACGCGCTCCGCCGCGCGGCCCAAACCCTTGCTGACGACGAGTCCCTGCGCTTCGGACAGGTGGAGGTTGTTTTTGGCCGCCGTGGCCGTGAGCGCGGAGAGGTAGATCTGGGCCAGCCACTCGCGCTGGAACGAATTCGCGTGCTGGCCTAGCACGGAATCGGTCATCACGCGGTGGCGGAAGTATGCCGTCCGGAACGCTCGCACGGTCTCGGCCGGGCTCGCGTCCGGCGCCACGCGCCAGCCGGACGGCAGGCGAACGCGGAAGCGGATTCCGTCCACCTCCTGCGAGAAGCCGACCGCGGCGGGCAGCCCCGTCTCGCCGTCCGTGAAGCGGACGGCCGTGTCGTGCGACGTGCCGGCGCGTAGCTTGACCGTGGCGCTGGAGCCCAGCGAGAAGCGGCGGACGCGCACCGCGGAGTTGTGCACCTGCGTGAAGAACGCGATCTCGTGCACCAGCCCGCTCCAGAGCGGGGTCCGCGGAACTTCAGCCACCACGCCCTCGTCGGCGGGCGCCAGCTGGCTCCGCCATTCGGGGAACGCGTTGGAAGTGGAGGCGACGTTCTTCGGAACGTTGGTGGTGCGCAGCTTCCAGGGGCGGATACAGCGGAGCGTCTGCACCGCGCCGTCCGGTCCCTCGGCCTGGACCTCCCCCAGGTCCTCGAACTCGGTACAGAAGTCTTGAAAGGGGAGATCCTGCTCGCGCGTGTCCAGACGCGTGGGCGCGATCCAGTGGCTGATGTCGGCGTCCTGCACGGCGAAGCGGCGGGTAGCGCGGCCGGGCGCGAACTCGCGGATCGCCTGGATCACAGGCATTGTCTGGTCCGACGGCGAATCACTTTTGCGCCGGCCCGGAATGACGACGGTGACTTCCGGGAGGTTCAGGTCGCTGAACAGGCTCTTGGGGACGAACTCGGGCAGTGGGTGGTCGCGCACGTACGCGTCCGTCTGCCGGGCACTCCCATCTCCAACCGCGCCCCAGTTCGCCTCCAGCCGGCGGAGAAGGGTCGGGAGCACCGCCGTCATCAGGGCGCGCGGTGGTTCCCAGAACAGCGCCTCCGCCTCCTCGCGTGGAATCCGCAACGCGCCGGCGACATAATCCAGCAACTCCGCCTCGAGCGCCGGCTCCACGCTGCCCATCAGCAGCCCCAGGATTTCCTTTTCATGTTGATGCCGGGGGATGCGGTTCTTGTCGAGAGAATCGTCTGGCCGCTGCGGGGTGGCGAAGTCGCGCCAGAGGCTTCCGGGCGGAAGGCCGGCCGGGAGCTTGCCGGCCATCCAGTCCATGAACGCGAACGCCGCCTGGATACGCAGCACGTAGCGGTTGCGAACTGGCAGGGTGTGCGGCTCCAGCACGGGGTTGAACAGCAGTTCGTATCCCTGGTAGGCGATGCGGTCGCGCCCGTAGTCCGACAGCACCACCACCGTCCAGGGACGCATGGCGCGCACGCGGCCGGCTCGCCCCTTCCGCTGCAGAAACGAGGCTATGTCGCGCGGCGCCTTGTGCTGCATCACCGCGCCCACGGCGGGGTCGCTGTACCCCACCTCCAGCGAGGGGGTGGTGACGATGATGTCGGCGTCGCGCTCCACGCCGGGGTCCTGCGAGCTGGTGCGCTCCACCCGGAGCGGCTCGCGCAGCGTGTGGCCGATCTGCTCGGGCACCTTCCACGACTGCCCGGCCGGCAGGCGCTGCGCCCCGTCGGTCCCGGTGGACTCACGCAGCGCGGCGAGCGGAACGCGTTTGGGCTTGCGGCGGCCCCCCTCGTCCAGCCCCTCTGCGTCCAGCAGCGAATGGTAGAGCCGGTTGGTGACGTCAAGATCGTCAGTAAAGACGAAGAGCCGTTCTCCGTACAGCCCTCCGGTCCGACGGGCACCGTGCACGTCCAGCACGCGGCGCAGGAGCATGGCGGCCTGAATGCTGGTGGAGAGCAGGCTGGTGGCCGAGACCGGGTCGCCGCGAAGGAGGAGCTGATACTCCATTCCCTCCTGCACCATGTCCTCCTCGCGCGGAGCGATCTCGACCACCTGGTGCTCGCCCAGCCCGGTGAGCGAGGCGAAGAACGCGGGTGCGTGGCGCAGGGTTGCGGACAGCCCGGTGAACTGGACGGGCGGCCGCCCCACGGCGTGGTGCCAGCGGCGCAGGAGCATGGCTACCTGTGCGCCGTGCACGCCGCCGTACGTATGCACCTCGTCGAGCAGTACCATCTCGGGAGTTCGCGCTGCGCCCATGCCCACGAGCTTGCCGTACTGCGAGTCGCCCAGCAGCCGGTTGAGCATCTCCGTGGTGGTGAAGAGCAGGTCCGGTGGCGTCTTCTCCATCGACTTGCGCGTGAGCGGCACCTCGTCCGCTTCCACCGCGCCCGAGCAGCGGCGCTCGGTACACTGGAGGCGCTCGATGCCTTTGCGCATGTCTCCTTCGTACCAGCCGAGGGCGCCGTCGCACACGGGACAGCGCAGAAAGGGACAGATGTAGTCACGCCCTTGAGGGATCCACCCGGCCCGCTTCACGGCGTCGTCGTACGTGGACGACGGGGTGAGGCCGAAGAACGCGCCGATCCGGATCTTTGGCTTTCCGGCGGCCTTCAGCGCAGCATCGAGCCGCCGCGCGGTGCGGTATGTTTCGGTGAACTGGTCTTTCAGCAGTTCGTTGCGCGGGTAAAGCGCGATGGCCTGCGTCCACGCCTGCCGTCGCTCAACCTGCGATGCGACGCGGGTGAGCGCGGGGAGGTAGAAGGCGAGCGTCTTCCCGCTCCCCGTGCCCACGGTGACGATCATTCCGCGGCTCTGGCCAGTCCCCAGGTCGGCCAGCATCCGCGCGGTCGCCTCGAGCTGGAATTCCGCGAGCTCCAACTTGCCCGGGGTTCCGGCCCCGAGCATGGCGCCGAGCGCCTCGCGCTGCAGAGTGGAGAGCGTGCCAAGTTCCGCACCGAGCCCGTCGGCTACTGCATCCGGCGGAATGTGCCGGCGGGGATACAGGCGCGGGCGCACCATGAAGCGGTAGTCGGCCACAAGCGTGGGCGCCACCTGCCAGTCGCGGTCGGGAAAGAGCTGGCGCAGCCGCGCGAACAACCGGACTGACTCGGCCATGCGCGTACGGAACACCCCGCCGACTTCGAAAAGGAGCCGCCGGTCGAGCAGGTCGTTCACCAGCTCTCCCTGGGGTACCGCTTCGCTCAGTCCGGACAGGAACGCGTACTCGTGTTCGTCGAGTTCCTCGCGGGTGAAGGCGCCGTCCACCACTCCCCAGGTGAGCAGGCGCGCCTCGGCCAGTTCCAGCCGGTCGAGGAAGTCGCGCACCCTCCGCTCGCGCGCGTTGGCGTCAGTAGCCACGCTCATCTCCCAGGCGGATACGGAACGAGGTATCGATCCGCCGCGACACCAGCCAGTCGCGGACCTCATCCGTGAGCAGCGAGAGCGGCGCGCCACCCACCCCGGCCTGGCGCAGGAACTCGATCACGGCCGAGGGCACCTCGTCACTTGTGAGCTTGTGCCACGCCGCGTCGATCTCGCTGACGCGTCGGTCCACGGCCTCCAGCGTCGCGGCGCTGGCCGGGAGTTGCTCCTGCTGGTCACGCAGTTCCCGCAGACGTTGGCGGATGACCTCCACCGGATGGCGGAACGTGGGTACCTGCTGCAGTACGTCGAGCAGGTCAGCGTTCACGCTGGGGATGCGGCCCGCCACGTACCGGCGCCATGCGCTCCTGAGCTCGGCGTCCACGTCTCGGCAGACGGCCTGCAGCGCGTCGCTCGCCGGGCGGTACCAGTTCCCCAGGACCGACAGCGGATCGGCGCGATACTGCGACCGAGCCTCATCCACGCGCGCGAGGGCCGCCTGAACGCGGGCGGCGGGGCTTTGCACCGGAATGCCGTGCGCCCGCAGCACGCGCCAGGTCGCCACCAGCGGCTCCAGGCGCGTTACCTCGTCCTGCACCTGCCGCGCGCGCGAGCTGAAGCCGTCGAACCGATCAGCCACGTCCCGGGCCTGCTTCTTTTGCGCCGCGAGCTCGATCACCGCGGCGGCCTTCTGTGTGATCATGCGCCCTCCGCGGCCAGTTCGCTCAGCAGGCCGCACAGGCGGTCCAGCCCGTGCGACAGTGACTCCTGCACGTGCTCCAGCTCGCCGCCCCCGCGCCCGCGCAGCTCCCGGACGCTCTCGGACAGGCGGCTACGAGCATTGTCGAGCGCCACTCCCGTCAGGTTCAGGAAGCGCTCAGAGGTTTGCATCGGCTCGTCGAAGCGGCGGCCCAGCTCGGCGAGGAGCGCGCCGAACTCCCTTTCGTCGCGCACGCGGGCGGCTGCGGCGACCGCCCAGTCGAAGCTCACCATCCGCTCCAGGCTGCCGACACACTCGTCGTACTCTGCGCGCGGTATCCCCAGCGGCGCGCCGGACTCGATGGCCGTCTGCAGCGCCATACGCGCAGCCTCGATCGCCGGCTTGCGCTGCGGCGGGTCGCCCATCTCGCCGGCCACACGGCCGAACCACTCGAGGTAGCGCTGCCGCTCGCCCACGATGGCCTGCTTCAGCAGGTCGTCCATGCGGGCGCGCACCTCGCGGACCGCGGCGTATTCGCTCCGGATGTCGGTGGGGATTTCTTCGCGCGGCTCCCAGGTGCGCCGCACCTGCTGGAGCACAGGGACAAGCTGCACCACGTCGATGACCTTCACGTCCGTCGAGCCGCCCTTGGTGCAGGCGGTGCGCGCGCGGACGATCTCGACCAGCGTGCCCCGGTGCCGGCGGAAGGTGTCGAACAGTGTCTTCCAGGCGGGGGAGCGGGACGAGGTGTCTACGGTGGACCAGTCCTCAAAAAGGGCGCTCACCTGTTCGTGCATCGAGTCGGCGCTGGCCTGGGGGCGCCCGGCCATGCGTGCCCCGATGGCGAGGAGTTCCGCCGCCGCAGGAACCGGATCCCACGCTTCACCCGACGTACGCGGCCGCCGAAGCTGGACGAGCACGGCTTCGCTCCAGCGGTCCAGCTCGCGGGCGTAGGCGCGCAGGTAGCGGCCGCCACTCGGGAACTTCCAGTGGCCGTGATGCTCGTAAAGGAGCATGCCCTGGAGGGCGATCGCTGTCTGCGTGATCGGACTCCCCGCCAGCGGAAGCACGAGCTGTACGGTCGCGCTCCCCGCCTGCGTCCCTCGCAGGAAATTGATGCTCCGGGGCTGGAACGGCTTGCCGCCCGCCCCCTGGAAGGCTCCGCGGAGCAGCAGTTCGGCGTCCCAGTCAATCCGTGCGGAGATCGCCTCGAAGAGCGGCTTTCGCAGGTCGTTGCCCAAGCGCTGCGGGAATGCGTCGCCCCGGGCCCACGCATCCAGCAAGGTGATGCTCTCGGCCAGCGACTGCGGAATTTTTTCAGTGGGGGGCTGCGTTCGCTCCGGCACCGGGGTAGGTGTAACCGGCCGCGACACGGGCGCGGGAGCACGCCCGTCGAGCGGAGGGAGGTCGAACGCCCCGTGGATCGCGGGATCGAGGTCGACGATAGTGCGCGCGCCCGACCAGAACTCCAGCAGAGCCTCGCGCCGCCCGTGGCCGATCGGGTCGAGTTGACGGAGCTGACTGCTGACAAGGGCCGGCAGCGTCGATCCTCCCATTCGCGCCAGGAGCGCCGGAGACGGGAATTCGCCGTCCCGCAGGTCTTCCGCGTGGTCGGCAAGCGTGATCTTCAGCACGCGGTTCAGCAGCCGCCGCGGGTTGAACCCTTCGGGGCTGGCCTTGCGCAACATCCCGTGCAGCGCCGTGGCGTTGAACGGGTACAGTCCGATCCCGTCGCGCGCGCCGAACCCGGCGTGACAGGTGTGGCGGAACGGGCATTCGTCGCATGCGTTCGGCACCGCATCCGCGTGGGCGCCGTCGGCCTGCCAAGCGCGGAGCGGCTCGTCGCCGGCGCGGACCGCGTTAAGATAGCGGGCGGCGAACGCCTCGACGTCCTCCGGAGTGAACAGGCCACCGCCGCCCTCATCGCTCGCGTCCATCTTCACCCGGAACCGGATGCGCTCGCGCACGGTCTCGGGGAGCTTGTCGAAGTAGCCGGACGTAACCGCGAGCGCCGTGCGCAACGGGCAGAGCGTGCCGCGGCCGGGCTGGTTGCGCTCCACCAGCAGCGCTTCCAGGAGTTGCTGGTCGATCCCCTGCAGCTTGGCGAAGTCCTCGATCAACACCACCAGTTCGGTCTCCCGCGCGCCCAGCGCCTCGCGCACATCCAGCATCAGACGCAGCAGGTCCTCGCCACTGAACTGCAGCACGTGCGCGATCGCGTCGTCAAGGTGCTGGTTCATCCACTCGACCGCGTGGCGCTGCATCTCCTCGTCGGAGAGCAGCAACTGGAACACCTCGCGTGCGCCCTTGCTCGCATCTTTCAGGTCGCGGATGTCCATCCGCAGGTCGTCCACACTGATGGCGCGTCGCTCCTCCAGACGTTCGACCCGCGCCGACTCGCCCAGGATATGCACCACCAGGCGGTGCATGATTCCGTGGTCACGCAGCAGTTCCCGCCGCACGACCGGGTCACCCAACAGGTTGGGCAGATGCTCAACGAGGTACTTTTGCTCCTCGGTCAGGCCATTCCAGTCCGGGTAGCGAACCGGCCCGACCGCGATCGCCAGGTTATCGAGCAGACGCACGCGTGCTTCCTGCTCCGAAAGAGAGCCGGTGGCGCGGTTCAGCCGTGTCCGGTAGTCGTCGAACTGGGGTCCCTCCAGCCCCTCCAGCACCCGGCGGATCACCTCCTTGAGGTTGGTGCCCACCTTGGGAATCAGGATTACGCGACGGCGTTCCGTCTGCGGGACGTTCCCCGCCAGCCAGCGGACCAGGTGCGATTTGCCGGTCCCGGCCCCACCTAGCACCGCCACGAAGTTGAAATCGCGTGGGGCCAGGAAGTCGGCCAGGAATTGCTGCTCGGTGTACGCGACCTGCGACGACGCGGTGCCCAGGTCCGCGCGGTGCATGCGGATTGGGTGGTGCGTGGCCAGGAACACGTGATCGGGCGTCTGCAGCGCCTCGGTTTCCATCACGTTGCCGACGTACGCTGGCTCCCAGCAGACGTACCTCTGAAAGGTGGTCGTCATGCGAGGGCCTCCGTGCCGGGAGCGGCCTTCCAGGCGATCTCTGATATGCGCACGTCTTCACTGCCGTCGGGAAGGATCATGGCGTCGGCATCGGACCTCAGGGTGAGCTCCAGAACCCCCTCGTCCTGAAGCCGCAGGAGCGCGAAGGCGGTGGTGGTGGAAAGCCGCGTTCCGCGCACGACTCCCAGGCGGGCCTCCATCTGCTCGCGGAACACACCGGTCTCCAGCACCGGACACAGCCGGCCCAGCGCGGCGACGAAGTCCTGGATGCGAATCCGGGCTCCGACCGATCCGAAGATCTCGGGGAGCCGCCAGCGGATTTGCGCCGTGGGGTCGGGAACCAGCCACAGTCTCGAGGTGGCGGCAGGGTTGTCGTGCGCCCAAGCCAGGCCCACCGCCCGGCTCCAGTCGCGAACCTGGCCGAACGAAGCGTCGTTGAGCCCGAGCTTCTCTCCCGTATCTGCGACCACCTGCCTTTCTACGCTGGTCCAGTCGCCTGGCGCGCTCCCGACATCCTGCGAGAGGTACCAGGACAGCACGATGGCAAGATCCTGGTTGCGAGAGTTCTCCGAAGTCAGGATCAGGTCGCTGAACGTGAGCCCGAGCCGCGCTTCGGCGGAGCCGGACGTCCGGGCGGGTGCGAGCAGGTCCGGATGGACGGCGTACTCGTCATCGTGCAACTGGAAGAGCCGCATCTCGACACCTTCCAGCAGGGCGAAGCGGACCATGGAGCGCGGGTGCCGGTCCTGCTCTTCCTTCTTCAGCAGCGGCTCGGGCATCATCAGGCGTTCCAACGTGTCCTTCGATTCGCGCTGTCCGCGGGCGCGCAACAGGTACCGGTACACCCCCACCACGCGGCTCGGCGTTGCCTCGGCATTACTGAAAACACTCACAGTCCCACCTTCACTCTCAGCTCGTCCATCGTGTAGTTGCGGGTGCGCAGAGTGTCGCGCAGCAGGCAGTGGGGCTTGGCCGGGTCGCGCGCATCGTCGGGGACCAGCACCACGCGCGGGGGGCCCCCGCCGGTGGGGAGGAAACCGCCGCGCACGGGTTCTCCTGGTGGAAACACGACCACGCTCGGCACTCGGGCAAGGAGAATGGGTTGAGCTTCTTCCAACGCGGAGAAGAAGGTGAAGCTCCCCGGTGCACGCCCCAAGTCCCTGAGTTCGTCGCTAAAAGCCTCCGGAGCGACCACGTTCCGTACCCCTCCGGAGACGAGCCACTGCAGCAATTCGCGCCGGTGCCTGCGCGTTTCGGTGACTGCGCGGTTCGCGGGGTACAGCACGACGCTACCCGGCGCGTCGACCAACTCCTGCACAGCCGCGCTGGCTGCGCGGGCGCCCAGCCACGGGAAGCGCGGCACCGGCATGGGCGCGCAGAACGGCGCGCGCTCTGCGGCGCGGCAAGCCGGGCATCCCCCGCACGCCTCCGCCACCGGAACGGCGCGCGATCCTGGGTAGATCTCGCCCGGCCCGATCCGGTAGAGCTCGGAGAAGATCGCGGAGAGACAGCGCGTCCCGCGCAACGCCTCGTCCATGAGCGTCACGCTCCTCCAGTCGGCGCGAGTACTCCGGCGCCGCACCGGTTCCACGCGCGCGGCCCAGTGCTCGGGAAGCAGGTGGTCGTCACGGTGGATGCGGATCCGGCGGTGCGCTCGCCAATCCGCCAGTGCGCGCTCGTACGCCGCGTCGATATCCTCGGTCTCACGCTCCGGGTCGGGTCGCGGTGGCGGGTCGGGGAGCATCTCAAGGACGCCAGCGCGCTGAAGCAGGATGAGCGTGCGCAGGTTCCACACGCGGTTCCAGGCGCCGCGCATGTCGATGTCTTCCACCCGGTAACTGGGGAACGCGTCCAGCGACACCCGGACCGTTCCCGGGCCGGCCGGCACCTTCGATTCGAAAATGCGCTCCCAGCGCTCGCTGCCGCGGCCCGGGCCGATGATCCTGCGCCTCCCCATCCGCCTCGCCAGCGCGAGATCGCCGGCGTCGTAGACGGTCAGCGCCACGCACGCCGCACCGTCCCGCCCGCCGCGGCCCACCTCCTGGTAGAAGCGGTCCACGCTTTCGGGCACGCAGGCGTGCACGACCGCCCTCACGTCGGCCTTGTCGACGCCCATCCCAAACGCCGAGGTCGCCACCACGAGGTCGATCTCGTCGCGAGCCCAGCGCTCCACCACGCGTGCTCGCTCCTCCGACCGCGTTTCCCCGGTGATCGTTCCCAGGCGGCGATACCCCTCCGCACGCAGCAACTCGGCCCATTCTCGCGTGTCGTCGCGGCGCGACGTGTAGAGGATGAGCGGCCGGGGAAGGTGGCGCAGCGCCTCAAGTATGCGCCTACGCTTGCTCTCACCGTCCGGGGCGCGCGAAAACCAGAAGGAGGGCTCGGGGCGGAGTTGTGCCGCTGAGACGACCTCGAACGGTCCTGGAGCGTTGAATAGCGCGTGGAGCGTCGACAGCGCCGGCGCGGTGAGCGTGGCACTCAGGAGAAGGGTGCGGAAGCGCTCATCCGGCGGGGAGGCCTCCAGCAGTACTTGTCGGAGCGCCGCGACCTCCTGAAAGGCCGTGCGGAACTCGTCACCCCATTGGTCCACGAGGTGGGCTTCGTCGACGACCAGCGCGTGCAGTGCTCCCCGGCGCACGGTGTCGGTCAGCAGTGCCGAGAGTGAGCCGCAGACGCTTTCCGGCGCGGCGAACACGATCCCCTGCGTGCCATCCGCGATCCTGCGGCGGATCGCGCGGTTCCGCTCCCTTGAGGCGTCGTCGCGCCCACCCGCGTACGCACACGGATACGGAACGAGGTCGGCCAGGCTGCGCGCCTGGTCCAGTGCCAAGGCCACGGTGGGAACCACCACGATCGTGAGCTTTCCCTGCTCTGCGCCCAGGAGTGCGGGAAGGTGGGCGCACAGGCTCTTTCCGCCGCCGGTTGGCAGGTTGATTACGAGCGTGGCGCCAGGGGGCGCGGTGAGCACCGCACGGACGGCCTCGCGCTGGCCTGAGCATAGGTATGCGGCGCGCCCGGCAAGCTGCAGGCAGGGGTCGCTCGCCACCGGGTGGAATCCACGTCGCGGTGCCAGCGCGAACGCATCCTCATCTACGGAGTGGCGGGTGGAATTGGAGAGCCACTCCGGGCGCCAGCGGTGCGCCCGAAGCCGGATCGTGCCGTCCACCTCCTCGTGCGCGCCGAACCCGAATTCGCGCAGCGCGGCGGTATCCGGAAGACCCCAGATGGGAGCGACGGTTACCGCGTCGCCGAGGTTGGCACCCAGTGACTCGTCGTGGGCGCGCAGCACGTGACGGAGGAGCACGGCCCGGTCGGCCGGCCCTGCGGCAACCGGACCACGGCCGGCCAGCGCGTCCGCCAAGCGGCGCTGGGGAGCGGCAAGCGCCTCACGTGAAAGCTGCTCGGGCGAGACATCGCCGCGCAGCACCGCGCCCAAGCGGGCGAAAGCATCGTGCGTCAGGCGTCCTCCTCGTGCGGCCCGCGCCCGGAGACCACGATGAACCCCACAGCGTCGAGTCTCAGTTCCGGTCGGCCGATCCCCTTACGGAGTGCCTCAGCCAGCTCCCGCTCGAGGGCCAGTTCGCGGCCGGTGCCTGCGCGGTCGCCCTCGCCACGCTGAAACCGGCGCTCGAGAACGCGGACCCGCGCGGCCAGTTCGCGTGCCGCGGCCGACGCCAGCCGGCCGCACTCCTCGGCGAATTCGGGCCGCTCGCGGAGCGACCGCTCGGAAGCAGTCCTGGCGGCGCCGCACACCCCTGCCCAGGCATCGCGGTCAACCAGGTGCTGGAGCACGGCCAGCCGGTGCTTGGTCAGGTTCGTGTCGGTCCCGCCTTCCCGTACTCTGCGGAATGGCCTGGACAGCACCTGCAGGAGGGCCGCGTCGGTGACCTCTCCGCCGTGCAGGTCTGTGAAAACGACTTCCATGGAGGGAGGGAAGAACGCATCCGCCCGGCGGAGCAGAGATCGAAGGCCGGACACGGGCACCCCATGCTTATTCAGCACCTCGCGCGCGGGGGTGAGGTCCGTCTGCAAGGCGTAGTCGAAGCGGAAGCCCGCCCACTCGGCCCCGGGCTCGCGCGGCCAGCCGGGCTGCGTGCGCCAGATGGCGAATGCCTGTCCACGGTCGTCGGCGTGAACGGCGCGGCCGAACAGGTCCACGAACGGATGGCCGGCGCGGTACAGCTCGATGTCGTCACGCGCCGCCTCGCGATAGAAGGTGCCACGCTGGTGGGCGAACGGGAGAAACCCGCGGAGCAGGAAGTCGTGAGACATCAGCGTTCGTTCACGCACAGCGATGTATTGCGTCGCTCCGCCCACGCGCCGCGGCTGGAAATGCAACGCCCCGCAGATCCAATCCTCCATCTCCTCACGCAAACGCTCCCATCCGGCTTCCAGCGCTCCGATGGACGTGTCGAGCGATGAGATACCCGGCTCTCGGGTGTCGATCTCGTCGAGCACGCTCTGTTCGTCGAGCCTTACCTGCTCTTGCGCGATTTCCGCCCGCAACGCCCCCGCTAGTTCAGCGGTCAGCGCGCCCGGCCCGCCTTCGAAGAGCGACTCCAGGATCGACGGCATGCGCGCGTCGACGAAGAACTGGAGGCTGGCGATCGAGCCGTTGAAGATCCCAAATCCATCGTGCAGGAGTTGGTACCAGGCTTCGAATGCCGACGGCTCCACGTCGGGACCCAGGAGGACCCGCGTACGCACCGCCCGGCCTCGCCCGATCCGGTCTAGGCGGCCGATCCGCTGCTCGATGCGGTTGGGCGCCAGCGGCAGGTCGAAATGGATCAGCCATTCCGCCATCTGTAGGTTGCGGCCTTCCTCGCCGGACCGGTCGCACACGAGCACATAGCACTGCGCGGAATCGCGGAAGCGCCGAACCTCGGCCTCGACCTCGGCCCTCGTCATCTCGCCGTGATATCCCGCCACCGACATCTGGCCAAACCGCTTCGCCAGCCGGCGAACGATTTCCCGGCAGACTCGGGGGAAGCTGGTGAACACCACGATCTTTTCACGGTGCGTGGCGCGAGCGGATGGCGCGAGCAGTTGCTCCAGCAACCCGATCCGGTCATCCGGTCCCACACTGGCGGCGGCGCGTTCGACCATGGCGCCGAGGATCGCCTCCTCGCCGGGGAAGAACGGGATCGCCCCCAGTACTCGCCCAGGGTGCGCGCCCACGTCCGCGACCACTTCCTGCGGGGCGCGGCGAGCAAGCCGTGCCCGCGCGGCCGCGGCCATCATTCCCGGCCAGCTACCCGCGCACTCGAACAGGATGCGATAGATCCCGGCCAACTGGTCGCGCGCCTCGTTCCTCACATCGCCCGGGGCATCCGAGATCGCGGAGAGAGCCGCGACCCGCCACTCGTCCAGAAGCCCATGGATCACCTCGCCGCCGTCGTCCAGATCATGTTCTATCACCACCTGTCCGAACACGCCGGGGTCGCGGCGGCCACCCAGCGTTCCAGCGGCCGCCGTGCTTCTCCGGCTGCGCAGCATCCTGCGGTGAAGCCGATACATCTCGCCGACGTGCTCGCGGATGGCGCGCACGCCAGCGTCGCGCGCCTCCACGTCGGCACTGGGTGCCGAGAGAGTATCCAGAAGTCGCTGGATAAGGACGCCGAGTTCCGCGTCGTCAGGGAACTCGGCGCGGAGCCGCTCCACTGTGCGCTTCAGCACGAACGCGGACGCGCCTTCGGTCAACGGCAGGAGCAGGCGGCCGATCTCCTGGCGCTGCTGGATCCGTTGCCGGAACGACTCGACGTCGCCCAGTTGGTAGACCGTTGGGTCGAGCAGGTGGAGCATCGACAGGAAGTCGCGCTCGTGGTTGAGCGCGGGGGTCGCCGAAAGGAGGAGCAGGCGTTCCGTTCGGTGGGCAAGGCCTGCCAGGTGCTGGAACGATGCGCGTCCGTCCTCGTGCTCAGACTCCGCCAAGGCGGCAAGGTGATGTGCCTCGTCAATGATCAGTAGTCCGTGGCTGGCCTCGGTATCGACGCGTTCGAGTGCGTCGGTGCCAAGCAGGTGCACGCGGCTTCCGAAGTGGCTGATCCGGAACTTGTCTTCAAGTTCCTCGCGCCACTGCTCCACCAGGAAAGGCGGCGCGAGGACGAGCGCCTGTCCACGCGGTTCGTCGAGCAGGAACTGCCGCAGAACGATCCCCGCCTCGATCGTCTTCCCCAAGCCCACCTCGTCGGCCAGCAGGTAGCGCTGCACGGGGTCTTCCAGCACGCGCCGGACGACCTCCACCTGGTGCGGGAGGATCCGGATTCTCGACGACAGCAGTCCCGTGTGCCCGCGAGATGCTGCCCGCTGCCGCAGGAGGGATCGGACGAATCCAGCTCGGTGCAGATGGAAGAACGCCGTTTCGTGCCCGTACGCTGCGAGCGTATCCATCGGGTCGGCTAGCCGTGCGGCGCAGCGGACGTAGATCTCCCTCTCGTGCACGTACCGCGCGCCCCGGTCTGGGAGCAGGACCTCGTACGTGGAGTCCACCTGCTGGCCGATGCGGCCCGCCACCCAGCGTTCTCCCTCACCGACCTGGAGATAGCACCGGTGCTGCGGCCACAGGCGGACCCGTCGGAGGCTCCGCAACGGTAACTCTACCCGGGAGCGTTGCGCGACTGATTTAAAGTACTCGAGAACAGCATGATCGCGGCCGAGTGATACAACCTTCCCGATCCCGAACTGGTTTGCGTCTGTGGTTACGAGAGAGCCAACAACCATGTGAGGATATTCGAGAGATTTGTGGCGGCGTTGTGTTGCAGTGTCTCTGCAGGCGGGAGAAAGGATCTATGCGTTTGTAGATCCAGGTCCGGGCGAAAGGGCGCGATCAATGATGCACGAACGCCGGTTCACAACGAGTCAGCGGTACAGAGCGCCAACTTTCCGGGATGAGCACTTATTTCCCATCCGTACTCGTCTGCGTAGTCAGCCAGGTAGGTACCGGACATCCAGCTTGCTCGAATGCCCGTTCGACTGCTGCTCTGATGGATTTCTCCGCTTCGGAACGCGTTTTCATCGGGAGGGCAGCCAGCAGGGTTGATAGCGCCTCGGCGGTGTTGCTGCCGGCTACTTCCCGGAAGTACCACGATGTGAGTTTAGTGAGAGTGCCTGAATACGGATCACTGCCGGTGAGAAACCAGCGGAGGGAAGTGTAGGAAACACGGGTTTCAGCTTCGACTGCGCGAAGTGATGTAGCGGCCACACGTGCACGAACCGCCTCTCGAAGCACATCGACAGGCACACTCATTCTGCCCGAGCCCAATGACGGTATCGGGCGGAGACTGTATTGTCTCCTGAGCTATTTTGAGCTAATTTGACGGAGATACACTTGTAATTTTACTCGACGAAGAGGCTGCTGGCAACTTCTTGTCGCCATGAATCCGCTTACTACTCAGGATCGAGTCGCGATGCCCCGAGCAGCGAGACGTGGCTGGTCTCATTCAGTTGGCTGCTATGGCAGAACTGTTAGAGTAGAAGAACGGCGACCCGGTGGATTCCTGTACCTGGTTTGGAGTGACGGCGGCGGGAAACCACGGAAACGCAGTCTTGGACACAACGATCGGAATGTCGCAATCAGCCAGGCCGAGGAACTCTCGACCCGCTTGGATCGTGAACGACGCCTGGCACGATCACCGGCACGACCGCAAGCTTTGCTTACGCTCGAAGAGGGAATTGCACTGGCATTCGCATCTTCTACAGGGATGTACCCCGCACAAACCAAGCATGCACAGGAATCCAGGAAACTGGCGGAACGCGGCGCCGAGATCCTCAGTCGGACCTTGTTCTGGGCAGAGTTAACGCCTGGAAAAATTCAGTTACTCGTTCGTGTTCTCGCTCGCAGGAGCGCTAATGGCCGCGGGATTCGCACTGCGGAGTATATGTGTGATGTCCTGTACTCGATCGCAAACTGGCTTCGCGAGGAAGGTCTCATCCCTGAACGAGCAGCGATGCCGCGAAAGAACTGGAAGGGGCGCCTCAGGGAAGAGTGGGATCCGCTGACCGGCGTTGGGCCTGCGGTGAATCGCCCGCGGTACAGCATTCATGAAACAGCAGCCCTGTTCCGCGCCTTGCCGCAGGCAGACCCCCGGCTCGCGCTTCTACTGGATCTCGCCGCGGAGTTGCGCATTGGACAGGCGCTACGTGCCCGACGGAGCGATCTGGTGCTCGACGCGGCCGGCGGGTTCGGCATGGGTCAATTTGTTGTGCACGGGCGGATCAAGAAGCCGGGCGAAACCGTTGACCTGCATCCAGAGCTTCGTGAGCGGGTGGATGCTGCCCTGACGTCAGGGTATCTAGTGGCCGCGGAAGCTACCTACCGAGAGCAAGCGATCAGCAACTACTATTTGTTTCCCTCCGGCCGTATGAAGAACGGTCGCGCGACCGTGGAACAATGCACAGAGCGGCACCTCGGACTGACGGCTATTCGCAAGATGTTCCGAGCGCTGGAAGCACGTGCGGGGGTGGAGCACCGACCGGGACGTGGTTTCTACGGCATACGACGAACGGCCACCGACTTGGCTCCGGAGTTCACAAGCGATTCGCGCGTGCTCAATCGCCTCACCGGCCATCTCAACTCGGAAACGAGAGAGCGAGTCTACCAAGATCGCGCGCACGAACTCGTTCGTGCGCGGGCAGCAACTGTTCGTCGCGACATGCGACGATACCTCGATCTAAGGCGGTCCAGTCGCCCTACAGTCCGAGAGTGGCTAGATCGGTTTGGTTTGTAAGATCGAATGGCCCAATGTGGAGACTGATATGACTTCCAGGCCGGGAGCAGCGTTTTTGCGCCATATTTCCTGTGCGGTAGCACACCTAAAAGTAGTCGCGCACCGAAATCTCTAGGAAAACGCCCCGCAATCGAACCAGTTTTTCCGAAAAATGCGTTGAGGCCCAGCAACGTAAGCCGTTGCTGGGCCTCAATTTACATAGTCGGGACGGCCGGATTTGAACCGGCGACCCCCTGAACCCCATTCAGGTGCGCTACCGGGCTGCGCCACGTCCCGAACTCCCGGCTCCCGTGCGCGGCGCGCCGTTCACGAGAGAGCGCAAACCTAACGTTCCCGCCCACCCCCGTCAACCCCGCGGGGGCACATCCTACAAAGAAGGCGCGGCGGGCTGCGCGGCCACAGGCGGCGTCACTGCGACCAGGGCGGGACCACGCCGTTCATCCGCGCATACGCGATGGACTGGCCCAGGTGCTCGTTCATGTGCGCCAGCAGCTGCAGGAGCACCGCCCACTGCGCCACGTCGCGCCCGTACAGGCGCGTGGTCGTGGCGAGCTGGTCGTCGCTCATCCCCGCGACGACCGCGCGCACGTGCTCGCGGGAGCGGCGCAGCAGGTCCACCACTTCCGCCTTTGCCGCCCGCTGCTCCACGCTGTCGGCGTCCAGCCCGCCGGGCGCGGCCACACCCAGAGCCGTCGCCGGATAGTAGTAGTTGTAGTGGCCCACGTGCGCATACACTCGCGCCACGGGCATCACTCCCTCTCCGGGGCTCCAGGCGTAGCGGTCCTCGGGCATGGCCTCGGCCAACTCGATGAACTTCTGCATCGAGTTGTTGAACTGCCGCAGAAACTCCGTTCGGAAGCCCGCCGGGGCCGCCTGTGCGTGGGCCCGCGTGGCCGGGAACAGCACGAGCAGCGCAGCGAGCAGCAGAGAGCGAAATGCCTTCATCGCGGTCTTCTCCGAGAAAGGGGGAGTTCGGCGGCCGTGGATCACGCCGTACCGCGCGGGTCTGAAACCGGCTCCGGCCCTGTTCCGGCCGGCCGCGCGAGCGGGGCCACCGGCGGCACCGTGGTCCGCAGCCAGTCCGCAAACACGGCCTGCTGCGCCGGCGTGGCGTCCTTCACGGGCCGCAGCACGAGCCGCTGCGGCGGGCCCGCGACGGCCGGCAGCGCCACTGTCACCAGTTCGTCGCGGCGAAACACGGTGAGCGGGAGCGTGCTCCCCGCCGGCGCTTCCAGGATGCGCTGGTGCAGCGTATCCGGCGAGGCGAGCCGAAAGCCGTTCACCGCCACCAGCTCGTCCCCCGCGTTCACCCCCGCGCGCCAGGCCGCGCCGCCCGCGAGAACATTGGATACCACCCAGCGGCCGCCCTCCGGCCGCAGCTGCATTCCCGTGTCCGCCTCGCGCAGAGGCGGCGGCGGCGCGGCGGCGCTGGCCGCGGGCGGCGCGTACGGCTCCGGGCGCGCCAGCATGACCCCCGCCGTGCGCAGCAGGCCGGTGTAGTCCAGCTCCGCCGTTCCGCGCAGCCAAGTCTCCAGCAGCGGCGACAGATCCGTTCCCGCGACCTCGGAAAGGGTGCGCTGCACCTCTCCTTCCGGAAAACCCACGTCGCGTGCGCCCCACTGCTCCCACAGCAGGCGCATCACGTTATCCAGCGACCGCGCGTTGCCGGTGTGCTCGCGGATCGACATGTCCAGCAGCAGCGCGACCAGGGCGCCCTTCTGGTAGTACGAGATCGTCGCGTTGGGCGAGTTGGCGTCCGGCCGGTAGAATTTGATCCACGTATCGAACGAGGATTCTTCCAGCGGCTGAAGGGTGCGCCCGGGCTGCTGCTGGTAGCGGGTGATGGTCTCCGCCAGCTTGTCCAGGTAGCGCTGCGGGGTGATGAGCCCCGCGCGCCGCAGCATGAGATCCGTGTAGTAGGTGGTAAAGCCTTCCACCACCCACAGCTCGCGCGTGTACGCCTCGCGCGTGTAGTCGAACGGGCCGAGCACCGCGGGGCGCAGCCGCTTGCCGTTCCACGCGTGAAACAGCTCGTGCGCCACGAGGCCCAGGACGCTCTCGTACGCCATTCCGCGGAACGCGAAGCGGTCCACCAGCAGCGCGGTGCTGTTGCGGTGCTCCAGCCCGCCCTGCCCGCTGGCGAGGTGCAGAATGAAGGTGAAGTGCGGATACGGCAGCCCGCCCCACAGGTCCCGCTCCGCCTGCACGATGCGCGTGGTATCCGCCACCAGCCGCGCGGGGTCGTCGTTGCCGCGCCCCCAGATGGCGTAGCGGTGGGGGACGCCGTCCACCTCCCACTCCAGCAGCCGGTGCGTGCCGATCTCCAGCGGCGAATCCACGAGCTCGTCGTAGTCCGCCGCGGTGAACGCGTTCTCCCCCGCGGACTCCATCGCGGTGGTGATCCGCCACCCCGCGGGCGCGTCCACCGCCACCTCCAGCGGCTCCGACGTGCGCCCCTCCAGGTAGGCGAACACGCTGGCGCCGTTCAGCGCGGCGTGGGTGGAATCCACGTGGCTGGTACGGACGGTCAGCTCGTCCGCGTTCAGCACCCAGCGAGCGCGCAGCGTGCCGTCCGCCGGCGCGTCCACCTCCCACGAGCCGCGGTCGGCCTTGCGGACGGCGAGAGGCCGCCACGAACCGTCGGCGGCCTCCATGTGCATCACGTTGCGCGCAAACTCGCGCATCAGGTACGAGCCCGGCGTCCACGAGGGCATCACCAGCCGCGACGGGCCGGTGACGCCCTGCGCCTCCATCTCCACGCTGACCAGGTGCGTGTGCGGCTCGGGAATGCGCACACGGTAGCGGATGCGCGCCACGGTCAGCGGCGCCTGCGCCAGGCGATCGCCGCGGCCAGCCCGGCCAGAAAGCCCGCGCCCACCGCCATCGCCGGCTTGCTGAGGGCCGCGCCGTCCGCCCGCGCCTCCTTGACCACGCTGCCGGCCATGAACAGCACGTTGGCCGGGCGCTCCGCCAGCCGGCGCATCAGGTACGGGTACCAGCTGTCGCCAAAGGGCACGTAGACGCGGACGCGGTAGCCCTCTTCCTGAAGCCGCGTCTGAAGGTCGCGGCGCACGCCGTACAGCATCTGGAACTCGAAGCTGTCCTTGCTGATGCCGCGCTCCCAGGTGAACCGCCGCGCCGCGTCGATGATCTGCTCGTCGTGGGTGGCCAGGGCGGGGTAGGTGCCCGATTCCAGCATGGTCTCCATGCACTCCACGTACGTGCGGTCCGTATCGGCCTTGTCGGGAAAAGCGACGGTCTCCGGCTCCTGGTACGCGCCCTTCACCAGGCGGATGCGTGAGCCGAGCGCCGTGAGCCGGGCCACGTCGTCCGGAGTGCGGCGCAACATGGTCTGCAGCACGGTGCCCACGTTGGTGAACCCATCGGCCCACAGCGATTCCACCAAGGCGACGGTGCGCTCGGTGTAGGCGCTGCTTTCCATGTCCAGACGGACGAAGATTTCGCCCGGCGAGGTGCCCAACTCGCGGGCGCGGGTCAGCACGCGCTCGATGTTGGCGCGGCAGAACGCCTCGTCGATGTCCAGCCCCAGCTGCGTGGGCTTGATGGACAGGTTGGCGTCCAGCCCCTCGTGGGTGATCGCCTCGAGGATCTCGATGGCCATGCGCGCGGCCTCGTCGGCTTCTTCGCGGCTGGCCACCGACTCGCCCAGATAGTCCAGGGACACCGTGAGCCCCGCGTCGTTCAGGGCGCGGGCGGCGTCCAGCGCCTCCCGCAGCGTGTCGCCCGCCACGAATCGCTGCGCAAAGCTGCGCGACAGCGGGGCGCGGGTGATGATGCGCTTGGCGGTGGGGCTCTCGCTCAGGCGGAGCAGGCCGGATTTCATCATGATGTCAATCGGCTTCGCGATCGGGATCGGGGGCCGGCGGGCGGAATCCGTCCGCATCGGCGCGCTTGCGTGCGATGGTTTCGTCCAGGAGGGCGCGGGCGGTGGCCAGCGGCATGGCCTCCAGCCCGGCCCGGGCCTCGGCTTCGGTGCCGCCGTGCACCAGATCGCCTGTTTCCATGTGGCCCATCACGGCGGTGCCGGTGCGGGCCCAGCGGATAAAGACGAGGTAGCCGGCGAACGGCCGGTCCGCGTCGCCGGTTTCGTCCGTCTCCAGCCCCACGGTGTACGGGTCGCCGTCCATTCCCTCGAAGGCGGCGGCGCGGCCGTAGATGGCCATGTAGCCGCCCAGCGTGCCCTCGTCCGCGTCCGGCGGGGCGATGGGGTTCAGACGGTCTTCGGCGCCAGCGTATTTCATGCGGGCGGAAAGTAAGGTGAGCCTCCGCGGCGCGCGAGGGTGCGCCGCGCGGGCGGGTGGACGCGGTGCACGGGTTGGACCACGCGGCGGGGGAAGTGCTGGAGGGAAGTGCGTG
>NZ_DASVTX010000505.1:0-8602 GCF_036387355.1 Longimicrobium sp. | reverse complement strand
GCTCCCCGCGGCCGCGGCGTTCTCGCGCGCGGCGGTCACCTGGGCGTCGGCGGCGCGCGACGCGGCCACGGCGGCGTCCAGCTGCTGCCGCGAGATGATGTTGCGCTCCGCCAGCGGGCGCAGGCGCGCCAGGTCGGCGCGGGCACGGTCGGCATTGGCCACCGCCTGCGCCACCGATGCGGCGGCCGCGGCGGCCACGGCGCGCTGGGCGTCGGCCTGCGCGTCCGCCTGCCCGCCGGTGCCGTCGTCCCCGGCCTGGGCCAGCAGCGCCGCCATCTCGCCCTCGGCCTGCTGCAGCTTGGCGCGCAGGTCGCGGTCGTCCAGCCGCACCAGCAGGTCGCCGGCCTTCACTTCCTGGTTTTCCGTCACCCGCACCTCGGCCACGTAGCCGCCGGTGCGCGGCAGGACCGGGGTAATGTGCCCCTCCACCTGCGCGTTGTCGGTGCTTTCGTACGCCCGGCCGTTCCACCACTTCCACCCGAACCAGCCGGCCAGCACGAGCACCAGCGTCAGGACGATGGGAAGGACGGGCCGCTTGCGGGCCGGGGCCGGCGGCGCGGCGGGGGCCGCCTCCGGGGCGGCGGGCTGATTGGCGGTGCTGCTGCTCATGCGTGTCTCCGGGGTCGGTTAGCGGAGCGTGTCGGTGGTGCCCGTCGCGCGCGCCAAGGCAACGCGGGCGGCGGCGGTGGCGAAGCCCGCGTCGATCACGGCGTCCCGGGCGCGGACGAGCGACTGCTGGGCGTTGATGACTTCGATGTTGCCGGCGATGCCGTTGGCAAAGCGCTCGCGGGCCTGCGAAAGCTCCTCCTGCGCAAGCCGCAGGCGGTCCGCGGCGATCTCGGTCTGCTCGCCCGCGCTGGACACGTCCAGCAGGGCGGAGCGCACCTCGGCCGCCACCTGCCCGCGCACGTCGGCGGAGCGCACGCCGGCTTCGGCGGCCACGGCGGACTGCTCGGCCTCGCGCGCGCCGCGGCGGTTGCCGTCCCACACGGGCACGGACACCTGCACCCCCACCTGGTACGTCGCGATGCCGTCCGTGGGCTGCACGCCGGAGTAGCCGTAGTCGGCCAGCACGTCCACGCGCGGCAGGCGCTCGGCCCACAGCGCGCGGCTCCCCGCCTGCGCCGCGCGAAGGCGGGCTTCCTCGGCCTGCAGCTCGGGGCGGCGGGCCAGCGCCGTTTCCACCGCGGCGTCCGCGGCCGGGGCGCCGGGGTGCACGCCGTCCGTGGCCAGCGTGTCCGTAAGGGCAAAGCGGGTGGCCGGGTCAACGCCCAGCGCGCGGGCCAGCTCCACCTGCGCCTGCGCGGCCTGGTTGCGGGCGACGGACAACAGGCCGCGCGCCGCCGCCACCTGGGTCTGCGCGCGCACCACGTCGATCCCCGCCGCCACGCCGCGGTCCAGCTGTGCCCGGGCCAGCTCCACCAGCTCTTCCGCGAGGCGAACGTCTTCCATGCGGGCGCTCACCGCCGCCTGCGCGCGCTCGGCGCGCACGTACGCCAGGGCGGCGCGCTGGCGGGCGCCCTCCGCCGCGGCGGCGCGCTCGGCCTCGCTCCCGGCCACGGCGGCGCGCTGCACCCGCACCCGCGCAATGCCCGCCGGGTCGTACACGGGCGCCGCCACGCGCACGCGCGCGTCGTACACGTCGTACGGACCGATGCGGTCCGGCGTGGTGGTGCCCGGCGCCGAGGGGAACGAGATGCCGAAGGTGTTGCGGTTGCGCGTCTGGTCCACCACGCCGGCGGCGGCGCTCACGCTGGGCAGCAGGCTGCCGCGGGCCTGCGCCACGCGGGCCTGCGCCTCGGCGGTGCGAAGCTCGGCGATGCGCACCGCCGGCGCGGTGTCGGCCGCCACGGCCACGGCCCGGGCCAGGGAAAGCGCCACGGGGGGCGTGTCCTGCGCCCGCGCGGCGTGGGGAAGAACGGCCAGCATGGCCAGGAATATCGTCTTACGCATCGGTCTCCGTCTCCGCCGTCTTCGCGATGCCGCGAAGAAAGATGTCCATGTGCAGATCCAGGTACGTCGTCATTTCCAGCGGCTCCGGGTCAAACGCCAGCATGGAGTGCCGGTATGCCGCGCCCTGAACCAGCGGCGCCAGCACCAGCCGCGCGGCGTCGTGCAGCGGAAGGTCGCCGCGGAACTCTCCGCTCTCGATGCCTCGGCGCAGCGCCGAAGCAAAGATGCGGCGGGCGCGCAGCACCACTTCTTCCACGTAGTAGCGGGTGAGCTCGGGAAAGTTGGCCGACTCCGCCGTCATCAGCTTGGCCATGTACGAAAGCCGCGAGTCGCCGATCTTTTCCCACCACGCGTGCACCAGGGCGCGCAGCAGGTCCGCCGCGGGCCCGGTGTGCCCGGCCACCAGCCGCTCGCCCATCTCCAGCCGCGGCACCACCGTCTCGTGCACCACCGCGCGAAACAGGTCT
Organism: Longimicrobium sp.; assembly: GCF_036387355.1. Classification (GTDB taxonomy): domain Bacteria; phylum Gemmatimonadota; class Gemmatimonadetes; order Longimicrobiales; family Longimicrobiaceae; genus Longimicrobium. The sequence continues at coordinate 6,182 of NZ_DASVTX010000505.1, read as the reverse complement.
TCCTTGCTGGGGAAATACAGGTACAGCGTCCCTTTGGTGACCCCGGCCGCCCGCGCGATCTCGTCCATGCGGGTGGCGGTGAACCCCTTGGTGACGAACAGCTCCAGCGCGGCCTCCACGATCTCGCCGGGGCGCGCGTCGCTGCGCCGCCGCCAGCGGGGAGGCGTCTCGGATTCGCTCTGGGGTGTGGTGTCGCTGGCGTTCATCGTTGTCTCCGTAGTAACTGACCAGTCGGTAATATAATGCGTTTGATCCTCAAATCAATGGTCTGATGTAACCAGGTTTGTGGATTATGGAAATCGTGCGTGTTGTCACACCCATCTGCCCGGCCAGGCTCCGCCGCGGCGAACAGATCCACAAAAACAGGCTCACGACCGTCTACATGGGTACAGCTCCGTGGCTGGGCACGCAGTATCCAGCAGCTCATTCCGAACTCTGGAATCATGGCCTGCTGGGAGCCTGAGCCCATCGAAACGGACGCTTTCATCCGGAAGGTACGGGACCGCAACATCGTGATTGTGCTCACGCGATCGCGACGCGAAGTACCCGATGCTTACCATATTCGATTGAGCAGGCCTGAGTCCGTGCCGCTGAGCTCAGGAGAGAAGAGGTTAGACGGATTCAGCCCTGAGCGGGATCGGATCGGGCCGGGCTACCAGGCGATTGATGCCGGACCTGCAAAGGTTGACGCGGATTGAGCGCCGAGGTACTTTCGGCCGCCGTATAGCAACGTTTCTACACGGGGCGGCTCAGATCGACGAGCCGCCTTCGTCGTTGTACCCCCCCAGCCGAGATGCTTTCGGTCTTCCAGGCAGCAATCCTCAACAGCACAGCATCCAGTGACCCGCCGCTTCAGTACCTCATGCACGGCCGCCGCGGCCACCCTGTTCGCGGTGGCAGCGGTCGCCTGCAGCGACAGCGAAACGCCGCTCGCACCGGAAACAGCCGAGAGCCCGAACGCCGTCGCGCTACACAACGCCAGTGGACGGGATCTGATCACCGACGATCCCACGGCACTCGCCACCCGATTTCGGGAGATCGGAACTGGAGACGAGCTGCTCGTCTGGCTCAAAGACCCTCGAGTCGCTCCCAGAAGCGCATCCGTCTTCACGCAGATGGGGATGCCCGGCCAGCTCGTAATCGGTCTTCCGCGCCCGCAACAAGGGCAGGAAGCGCGGCACACGATAGAGCCATTTAGCCGCCCGGGTGGCGCGCTGAACGGTCTTCTCTCAGCTCTTCAGGCCCAGGGAGCGGAAGTACCTATCAAGGCCGCGCTATGGCGTTCTTGCGCCTGAAAGTCCCCCATGAGGCGCTGGTACCAGCACTGAACGTGCTGCTTCACCACCCCGCGGTGGAGTACCTGGCGCCGAATACGCTCCATGTCGGCCAGGCATTTTCCTCTCGGAATCGGCCAGCAGCACTGAGCATCGTCGACGATGCCGAACTCGATTACAAGCACCAGTTCCATCGCGTTCCGCAGGCGTGGGCGTACTCGCGTGGGGCTGGGGTCAAAGTGGGAGTCCTGGACAGTGGCTTGGCCGGGTGGGCAGGGAGCGGAACGTACCACGAGGATGCCCGGGACCTTACTACGATTCCATACTCATCGAGTGGGATCCGGGCGCTTGGGTTCGTGGACGACATCGAGGGAAGTCCGGGGACGTTCGGCTCAGGGTACGCATACGACGACCATGGCCACGGCACAGAGATGGTGGGTCTCGTCGGTGCAAACCAGAATGGCTTTGGCGCTGTGGGCATCATGCCTGAAGGCTACACCTTGAGCATGAAGGTGGCGTTCAACACTCACCTTCGAGCCGAGTGGCACTGCGGCTTCTTCTATGGATCCGAGGAGCCCTTCTGCCTGGAGGACGACGATATGATACGAGCCCTCGACTACGCTGCCGCGGACGGAGTAAAGGTACTGTCGCTGTCGTTCGGAACCGACGCATCACCCATGTTGCTAGACGCCCTCTACCGAGCGTACACGGACCACGATATACTAATATTGGCGGCTGTTGCGAATAACTCCACGCAAGCGGACATCACTCTCGCCAAGTACAGCTTCGCCTTGGGAGTTGGCGGGATCGACGGGTACGGTAACCGGGACGGCGTAGACCAGTACTCGTCCGTCGTGGCCACAACCTATGGAAGAACGCTGAAGGCGTCCTGCCCGGGATCGACGTACTGTGTTCCGGCAGGATATGGGCTCAGCGCTGGGACTTCTGCGGCGACGGCGACGGCGGCCGGGATCGCGGGCCTGCTTCGGGCGTCAAACCCGGGTATGACCGCCGCACAGGCGAGACTGCGGTTGATCAGTACAGCAACAGGAGCCCTGCGGACCCTCGATGCGGAAGCGGCGATCCGGAACATCTTGCCGCTCACCGTCTCTATAAACGGTCCCGTCACGCCGGCGTTTGGTGGCACATACACGTGGAGCGCAGTCCCGGCTGGGGGCCTGGCCCCGTTCCGCTACGAGTGGATACGCAACGAGAACGTTTTCACCGGTCCCTCGTATACGGGCCCGGTCGGGACGACCTCGTTCCAACTCAAGCTTCGAGTCATTGACGCGAGGGGCTTGGAAGCCGAGAAGACCATCACGGTCCAACCTTCGGGCACTGCCAGCACGTGCTCCCCAATCGTGTCAGGAACAAAGAACATTCCTTGCTCCACCTGAAGCTTACCATGAATAGAAGACTAGGGGCCATCCTCCTCGCTCTGGTGGGCGCAGCCTGCGAGGGCTCGACGGGACCAGACGTCGCCATGCGCTTCGAGGTGGCTCCGGTGTTGCTCGACACCATCGTGTTCAACCCGGGAGCTCCTAGGCCACACGCTCCTCCGCCGACGACGGCCGGCCTCGAAGGCACGGGCCTCGTGGTCCGCGGGTACTATGAGACTCCGTGCGCGGGGGACCGGGTGAAGGGCTACGCGCGGCGGCAAGGCGATGCCATCCGGGTACTGGTTACGTCAGAGCGGAGTTCTTCGAACTGCGCGTTCAGGACTGACCCGTATACCTATGCAGCCATGCTGGATGGAATCGGGGGGACAACACACATCGTCGTAGAGCACCGGCGAGACGGGAACCGCCCGGACGGCGTCGTTCTGGACACGAGCCTTACCGCTCCGACCCGACCATGACCAGGCGCTGCTCACTCTCCGCGGAGCCGCGAACCGTCTCCCGCTTTTTGCCGTGTGACTCTGGGCACGTTTGACGAGCGGTTCCCCCGAACGGAACACGGGACAGCTGAGCGGAGAGTCAGCCTTGGTGAAAACCTGGCGCGATGCGCGCGGTCCGTGATAGACCCGGAAATTCCACCCCAGGTAGATTTCTCGCGTCTTCGGGTCGATTACGTTTGTGGGAACAGGTTCCGGGTTCAGAATCACACCAACGCTCGTTTGGTGCTGACCCTTGTTACCTTAACGGCGAGTGGCACCAGCGAGAGCAGACATGTTTCCGGCGCCGTCGGTAGGAGGCTGGACGAGCTACACCGCGCCGCTGACCAGGGCGCTGCGGGTCAGCTACGACGGAAGGCAGGTCGCGACCGTAACCAACACCGGTCGACGCTGCGACAGCACCTGAACAGGTTTATTCCACCCAGCTTCGCCGAGCATCCGGTCCACCGGGGGCTCGGCAGTCAGTGGAAAGGGGGCACCCGCAGGGCGGGTGCCCCCTTTCCTTTATCAATTCACCAATGTCAAACGATGGCCAGTCTTTAGCCGGCTGTCATCTCCCCCCGCACGATCCAACGTCCGCGCCTCTCTGGACCTCACCAGAGCGTCCCCTGAATCCGTGAGCGGGGTTCATGACACCTCCTGTTTCTTTGCGGAACTACAGTTCCTGATCGATCCACTCAGGGACGCGGTACGCTGCTTCACGTAAATCGCCCTGGCCCCGCGTGCGGCTCCGATGCGAACGCCGCCGGTTGCGCCGGTTCCGCGCGAGCACTCTCCTCCACGAAGTTCTTGGTCTCGCCTCGTTTCGCGTGGCAGCGCACAGATGAACCCGGGAAGCCGGACGATCAGCTCTCCGTCGTGGTTGCTGGCCCCGGGCAGGCTCTACGTAACCCGTTGCATTGCAGGCGGCGCGAGCCTGGGGGTCGGGGCGGCGGAATGGGAACTATCCTCGTACGGTTTTATGAGTGTTGGTACTATGCACTCGTTATCTCGATGAGTGCTGCCGCTGTGGCTGCGGCGCTCGGGAGCACTCTTTGGCGAGGCGAAGGTTCCTCGACTGGAAGAACAGATGGCCGTAGAGTGACGAAAGCATGTCGCGGCTTCACCCGCCTCGGCAATGACAACGCAGCGCGGAACGACCAAACAACCGCGCGGGAGTACATAAGAGGATGGGAACAGAACCCCGATCCCGCCGCCGCTTCAGGCCCGCGTCTTATCGGCCCAGGCGTGCCGATCTGATCTGTCACGGTCCCTGTCGCAAGAGCCGGGCTCCTGCTTGTGGCTGGCTATGTCTTTGTGCTTTTTCAGCCTGTGCATCGCCCCGATCCCAAGGCCGGGGCCGACCGCCAAGATGCCGAACGCGAGCGGCCACCCGCCCGTATCGCGCAGGTGCGGAACCGCGGCGATGGTCATGGAGGTCAGCAGGAACCCCAGCGCGGTCTGCAGAGTCAAGGCGGTGCCGACGGCGTGCTCCGGGGCAACCTCGGTGACGACCGCGCTGAACTGGGCGGAATCAGCAACGACCGAGAAACCCCAGATCAGTCCTACCGTTACGACCAGCCACGCAGGCGCGGCGAACAGCCATCCCATCAGCAGCGCACACGCCCCGCTCACCGCCATCGACCAGATGGTGATCCGCTCACGACCCAGCCGATCCGCCCACCGCCCCGCCAGCACGGAGCCGACCGCACCCACGGCGATTACCGCAAAGGCGACGCTGCCGGACAGCGCGCCGGCGCGCACCTCGGACGCGCCCCGGGCGAGAAAGAATTCCGAAAAAAAGATTGGCACCGCCACCCACATGGCGTACAGCTCCCACATGTGGCCCAGGTAGCCGCCGATGGCCAGCCGCGCCGGCCGGCTGCGTGCCACGTCCCCCAGCAGCCCCCATGAAAACCGACGCCGCGCGAACGGATACGGCCCGTCCCGGTACGTCGCGGCCACGAGCAGCGCGGCGATCACGGCGCCCACGGACGCGGTGAGCACCACCTGCGGCCAATCCAGCGAGGGAAAGGCGCGCAGCAGGTAGGGCATCGCCTTGCCCACCGTCAGCGCGCCCACCACGGTGCCGATCGCCAGCCCGCGCGCGGAGCGGAACCAGGTGGAAACCATCTTCATGGCGGGCGGATACACGCCGGCCAGCAGCATGCCCGTCGCGAAGCGGAGCGCCACCGCCTGCCCGTAGCCGTCGGCCAGGGTGAGCGCGGCGTTCGCCCCGGCCGCCAGCAGCGCGGAAACGGCGAAGTAGGCGCGGCTGGGGATGAGATCCGCCAGGTTCAGCAGCGCGGCGATGGCGGTGCCGGCCACAAAGCCCAGCTGCACGGCGCCGGTAAGCCACCCCGCCTGCGCGTCGGTGAGGTGCCAGAGCGCCTGCAGCCGCGGCGACACCGCGCTCGCGCTGAACCACAGCGACATCCCCAGCAGTTCGGCGATGGCCAGCAGCACCAGCGCCCGCCACCGCCGCGGGTCGGCGTCGGTTTGCGGGGCGGATGGGGGTGGGGATGGGGATTGATGCGGCACGTTTCGGCGGCGGATGCGGAGGCGTGATGAAAAGGTTCGGCGCGGCGGACGGGGTGGCCCTCACCCGACTCGCTAAAGCTCGCCACCCTCTCCCACGAACAGATGTGGGAGAGGGGGCACACCCCAACGGCGGTATGGCGCGTCGGGCGAGGGTTGGCGCATGCTGCGGGCGGTCCTTCCGCCCTCAACCCCGCTCCCGCAGGTGGGCGAGGGGGAGCCGTTCGGCGCGGGGCATGGTTTGGCGCGCGTCGCCAGGGCCGTGCGCCGGGTCGGTTGAAGCCCCGATCGTGGGCGCGACAGCGGCCACGAGTCGGGGCTTACCGCTGTTCGAGCGGCGGATTCATCCGCTCAGGTGGGGGTCGGGTGCAAACGGCGTCGCGCTGCGCGCGGGCCCCTCCCCCGGCCCCCATAAGCGTTAACTTTGAACTATAAAGCATTGTAGCCGAGCGACCTGTGAAACTCGTTTACGTCGTGCCGGCAGCAACCGCTCGCGC
>NZ_DASVTX010000504.1:0-2619 GCF_036387355.1 Longimicrobium sp. | reverse complement strand
GTCTTGGAGTGGGGAGGCCTGCGCGCCTACGGCGCTTCGGCCTCCCCACTCCAAGACACACAACGAGGAGATTGCTAGCTCCAGCACACTCCCACAATAACTGGTACAGCGAACGGGGGCATTGCATGGCGAGCTTTCGCGAGCCGGGTGAGGGCCACAGCCGGCGGGCGCACTCCACCTCGCATCCGACCGCCAGTTTCCTACCCCACGATCCTCCACGTCTCCCGCCGCGCGCTGTGCCCCACGGCGGCGGCGGGCACATCCTCCGGAATCCCCAAGTCGCGCAGCGTTCCTTCGATCAGGCGGGCAATGCGCTCGCGGTTGCGCGCGGCGATCGCGGTCGCGGGGAGCTTGCGGAGCCCCTTGGCGTACCGCGGATACCGCGACGGATCGCGCAGCGCCCCGCCGATGTAGTGCAGCAGCACGCGCGCGTGCTCGCGGTGGAACGCCCACAGCGTCTCGCCGCGGATGGACCACCGGAACAGCGCATCCGCCGGCCAGCGCAGCCGGTGCTTCCCCACGTGGTGGCACGCGTCACAAAGCACCACGCCGTCGCGGTACAGCTGATATCCCGCCCCGCGATTCGGCGCCTGCCACGCCACCACCGAAGGAAACCGCTCGCGTACCCGCCATCCGCTCCACGGCTTCAGCGCCGCGGCTTCGTCGTCCGGGATCGCTTCCCGCCGCGCGCTGGAGATGAACTCGAACGGCTCTTCCCAGCGCGCCGGGCCCTCGCAGCGCGGGCAGCGGATCTCCAAGGGCGCGTCCCACGGAAAGTCGCCGCGCCAGCTCAGGCTCGCCATCGCCTCAACTCCCCAGCGCCCCGCGCAATGTGGACGCCGTCTGCGCCACGTAGCCGCCGCCGAACAGGTTCACGTGCACGAGCAGGTAGTACAGTTGATAGATGGCGCGCCGCGTGGGGTAGCCCGGCGCCAGCGGCCACGCCTCCCGGTACGCCGCCCCGAACCGCGCGCCGAATCCGCCGAACAGCTCCGCCATCGCCAGATCGACCTCGCGATGGCCGCGATACACGGCCGGGTCGATGAGCGCCGGGCCGTCCGTGGTCTGCATTCTGTTGCCGCTCCACAGGTCGCCGTGCAGCAGCGACGGGCCGTCCTCCTCCGCCGCGGCGAGCAGATCGGGGAGGCGCTCCATCAGCCGCGCCCACTCCGATCCCGCCGCCGGGAGGCGGCCGGCGCGGCGGGCCAGGTCCAGTTGCGGCCCCAGCCGCCGGAGGCGCCAGAACTCCGGCCAGGACGACGCCGTGTCGTTCGCCTGCGGCAGCGAGCCGATGAAGTTGGGTTCCTCCCATCCCCAACCCGCCACGGGTGAGCGGTGCAGCGCCGCCAGCCCGCGGCCGAGCCGCTCGTCGTCCGCGGGGGACGGGGCGGCGGGCTCCAGCCACTCCAGCGCGAGCCAGGCCGGCACGCCCTCCCGCGCATCGCCGCGCGCGAGCACGCGGGGAATAACGAGGCCCGCGGCGGCGCGCCTGAGCGCATCCAGCCCGCGGGCCTCGGCCGCGAACATCCCCGCCGGCGAGCGCGGATGGTACTTGATGAACACCGGCCCGTCCGCCGTGCGCAGCCGGGCCGCCCGGTTGATGCTCCCGCCGCCCACTGACTCGGCGGAAAGCACGCGGCCCAGGTGCGCCTCCACCGCCGCCCGCAGCCCGTCGGGGATCACGCCAGCCCGTGCTCGCGGACGATGTGCTCCAGCAGCCCCGTCACCCCGCGCTCCACGATGTCGTGCACCTCGTCAAAGCCGCGCGGGCCGCCGTAGTACGGGTCGGGCACGTCGCCGTGCCCCGGATCGGGATCCCACTCGCGCAGCCGGTGCACGCGCGCGGTGCCGCCGGAGCGCTCCTCCAGCAGGCGGATGCCTTCCATGTTTTCCGTATCCATCGCGATCACGTAATCAAACCGGCGCAGGTCCGCCGCGGTCAGCGCGCGGCTGCGGCCCTCGAGCACGATGCCGCGCCGCATCGCCGTTTCCGTGCTGCGGCGGTCCGGGGCGGCGCCGCGGTGATAGCCCGACGTGCCCGCGGAGTCGATGACGAACCGGTCTTCCAGCCCGCGCTCGCGCACCTGGTGGCGGAATACGGCTTCCGCCAGCGGCGACCGGCAGATGTTGCCCATGCACACGAACAGCACGCGGATGCGCTCGTCGCGCGAGCCGGGCAGATCCATCTCTTCCTGCACGGGTTCGCGGCTCACCGGGGCGCGGGGGGAATCGCGAGCTTCTGGCCCACGCGCACCTGGTCGCTTTCCAGATCGTTGGCCTCGATGATGGCGTCGCGGGTGACGCCGTAGCGCCGCGCGATGCCGAACAGCGTCTCGCCTGCCTGCACCGTGTGCGTCCGCGTGCCTCGCGCCGGCGTGGACGGGCCGGTGCGCGCGGGTGTGTCCGATCCCGGGCGGGTGGATGCGGGCGTGTCCGCGCCGGAGCGGCCGGCCGCGCGCGTATCGCGCGCGTTGGCGGGAAGGCGCAGCACGTCCCCGGTGCTCACGTCCTGCCAGTTGATGTCCGGGTTCACGGCGCGAAGCTGCGCCGTGGTGATGCCGTACCGCCGTGCGATGCCGTAGAACGTCTCGCCCGCGGCGACGCGATGCGTGCGCGGCG
>NZ_DASVTX010000503.1:0-39675 GCF_036387355.1 Longimicrobium sp. | reverse complement strand
GCGGGCGGGGGGGGGGCCCGCCCCAAGCTCTCCCAAACCCGCGGCACCTCCCGTGCGGATCGGCGTTGATCGACCCACCCCGATCCCGACATCCAGCACACACCAGCAACCGTCTCCAGAATGAGCAACCCCGCCGCGCAGGCCGAGCCCTGGACGCACCACGAGGCCGTCGTCAACGAGGTGCGGCTGCACTGGGTACAGGCCGGCGAGGGGCCGTTGATGGTGCTGCTGCACGGCTTTCCCGAGTTCTGGTACGGCTGGCGAAAGCAGATTCCCGCCCTGGCCGCCGCGGGCTACCGCGTCGTCGCGCCCGACCTGCGCGGCTACAACCAGTCAGACAAGCCCGCCGGCATCCGCCCGTACCGCGTGCAGTCGCGGGTGGACGACGTCGCCGCCCTCATCCGCCACCTGGGCGCCGAACGCGCCCACGTCGTGGCGCACGACTGGGGCGGCATCGTGGCGTGGTGGCTGGCCATGGTGCACCCGGAGCGCATCGACCGGCTCGCGATCCTCAACGCCCCGCATCCGCGCGCCTTCTCGCGCGAAATCCGCCGCAATCCCAGGCAGATGATGGCGTCGTGGTACGCGGGCTTCTTTCAACTGCCGGCGCTGCCCGAAGCGGCGCTGCGGGCGCGTGACTACCGGATGCTGCGCGGCATCTTTCGCGCGGAATCCGTGCGCCCCGGCGCGTTCTCCGGCGAGGACATCCGGCGATACCGGAACGCCGCCGCCCAGCCCGGCGCCCTGACCGCGATGCTGAACTACTACCGCGCCGCCGTCCGTTATCCGCCGCCGCCCACACGCACCATTCCGCATCCCACGCTGCTCATCTGGGGCGTGCGCGACCAGGCGCTCACCCTCGAACTGACGGAGGGCCTGGAGCCGTGGGTGCCCAACCTGCGGATCGAGCGCATCCCCGAAGCGAGCCACTGGGTTGCATCGGAGTATCCCGACCGCGTGAACGCGCTGCTCACCGGCTTCTTCGGTCCGGCGGGGGGATGAGGAAAAGAACGCCGGACCGCGTTCATTGCGGTCCGGCGTCGTCATCCCTGTCCATGGCGGATACGGTGCGTCTTCTGGCGGGAAGCGCGCCGTCATCCAACCACCCCCGCATCATCACCGGCAATTCCCTTCCCGCCATCCGCGATTCGTGCGGATCACCACGGCCATCCGCCAGCCGCCACCGCGCGGATCAGCCGAGCGAGCGCGCGGGGCGGGCGCCGGCGGAGGCCTCATCCTCGTCATCATCCTCCCGCCCCGACTTTCGCCAGGGGAGGCGGCCGTCGATCTCCACCTCCAGCGAAAAGCTCAGGAAGGTGCGGATGATGACGATCAACGCCAGAATGCCCAGGTTGTGAAACGACGGCTCCACCGCGACGGTGCCGATGATGTCGGCAATCACCAGGAACTCCAGCCCCAGCAGAATGCCCCGCCCCAGGTTGCGGCGGTAGGCCTTGTACGCCGGCGCGAAGCGACCTCCCGAACGCCACCAGTCCACCAGCATCAGCACGGTTGCCGCCACGGCGGTTACCGCCAGCATGGCCACCCCGCCGATCTCCACCCCTTTGGCGATCCCGTGGATCACCTGATCCAACAGGGAATTGCCTTCCGCCGTCTGCATCAGCACATCCGCCATCCCGTCCCGGGTTCCCGCCGCGGTGTGGCAACGACAGTGCCGGAGCGCGTCCAGAGCACCGGGCCGGGCACACGATTCGCAGCCCGGCCCGGCGAACCCGCAATCTCCGGACGTGATGCGCCTGACCCGACAGCAGCAGATTTTCGCAGGAATCGCCGTTCTTCTCGTTCCCGTCCTGGTGTGGGCGGCCACGAGGATGGGCGGCGAAAAGCAGGCGCCCGAACGGCGTGATCCGCCTCGCGCGCCCGCCTCGGTGCAGGCGGTGCGCGGCCCCGACCTTCCGGACGAGATCGAGACGCTGCTGGCGCAGGGCCGCAACTGGCGCGCGGCCCGCCGCCTTCGCGCCATGACCGGCCCGCAGACCGATCCCGCCGTCATTGTGGTGGCGGCAAAGGCGGAGGCCGGGTGGGGCGGATGGAACAACGTGATCGACCTGCTGGAAGGCAAGCCGTGGCTGGACCGCACGGCCGGCGGCGACGGATGGTACCTGCTGGGCCGCGCGCGCGAGCAGGCGGGCCGGTGGAACGACGCGGCCGAGGCGTATGGAAAGTACGTCTCGCTGCGCCCGGAGGGCGGCGACGCGGCCGCACGGGGCGAGCGCACCGTCGGCGAGCTTCGCTACGCGCTCGCGCTGCTGCGCGCCGGCCGCATGGACGAGGGGATCCGCGCGCTGGAGCACGCCCGCGCCGGCGTGCCCGTGATCTCCGGCTGGGTGTCCATCCTGGCCGCGGAAGCCGTTGCGGAACGGGGGGATACGGCACGCGTCCGCGCCTTTCTGCCCAGGCCGGAAGACGCGCCATCCCCCGTCCGCGCACGCCGCGCGTGGCTGGATGCGTACACCGCCGCGCGCGACCCGGCCGGCGCGCGGGCCATGGCACTGCGCTTTCGCGAGCAGGCACGCGACACGGCGGGGCGTGCGGAGATGGCCGTGGCCGCGGCGCGGGTGAGCGATCCCGCGCAGGCCGCGCCCCTGCTGCGCTCCGTGCTGGCCGAGGCGCCGGCAAGCGGCATCGCGGTGGAGGCGGCGCGGCGGCTGGGCGCGCTGCCGGGGCTGACCCCTGCGGACCGGCTGGCCATCGCCACCGTGTACGACCGCAACGGCAACAAGCCCCGCGCGGCGGACGGCTACCGCGCCTGGCTGGCCGCCGCCGGCCCCAACGCCGCGGCCGCGCGCGACGTGCGGCTGCGGCTGGTGCGCGCGCTGTTCGGGGCCGGGCGCTTCGCCGAGGTAGACGCCGCCGCCGCGCCGCTGCTCAACGCGCCGCCGCCGGTTGCCGCGGAAGCGATGTACGTGGTTGGGCGCGCGCAGTACCGGCGCGGCGCGCGGGCGCAGGCGCGGCAGACATGGAACGCGGCCGCCATGCGCTATCCCGGCGTGGCCGCGGCGGGCGAGGCGGCGTTCATGCTGGGCGATTTGAGCCACGACGCGGGCGACGCGGCGGGCGCGCGCGCCGGCTACCGGCTCACCGCGGACCGGTTCGCGGGGACGGAGCCGGCCGGGCTGGCGCTCATGCGGCTGGGCGGCATGGCGTACCTGGCCCGCGACTACGCCAGTGCCACGCGGATCTTTGACGAGTACCGCGCCCACAACGCCGGCGGCGAGCACTGGGCGCAGGCCACGTACTGGGCCGCGCGCGCCCGCGCCGCAGCGGGAAAGACGGGTGACGCCGCCCCGCTCTTCGGCTCCGTGCGGGAAAAGGAGCCCCTTTCCTATTACGCGCTGCAGGCGGCGGAGCGCCTGAAGCAGCCGTTCTGGCCGGTGGCGCTGAAGGCCGATCCGGCGGCGGACGCGGAGGCAGCCAACCGCGTGGCGGAGTGGATGTACGGCGTGGACCTGCTGCGCGCGGCGGGGCTGGACGCGGAGGCATCGGCGGAGGTGGACCGCCTGGTGCGCGAGGCCGGCAACAACCGGGGCCTGCTCTTTCCGCTTGCGGAGCAGATCAACGAACGCGGCTACACCTCGCAGGGCATCCGCGTAGGCATCGCCATGCAGAAGGGGGGCGAGCCGAACAGCGCGCGGCTGCTGCGCATTCTGCACCCGCTGCCGTACCGCGGCATCATCGAGGGCGAGGCGCGCGCGGCGGGGCTGGACCCGTCGCAGGTAGCGGCCATGATCCGGCAGGAGTCGTGGTTCAACTTCAAGGCGCAGAGCGGTCCGGGCGCGCGCGGGCTCATGCAGGTGATGCCGGAGACCGGGCGCGGGCTGGCGCGCGGGTTGGAGATCCAGCAGTGGGACGCGGACCTGCTGTTCAACCCGGAGATCAACGTGGCGATGGGCGTGCGCTACCTGGCGGACCAGATGCGCGCCTACCGCCGCTCCCTCCCCAGCGTCTACGCCGCCTACAACGCCGGCCCCGTGCGCGTGGAGCGCTGGCGCCGCCTCCCCGAGTACCGCGACGAGGAGCTGTTCACCGAGCGGATTCCGTACGAGGAAACGCGGGATTACGTGAAGATCTTGACGAGGAATACGGCGGTATACCGGGGGTTGTACGGGGACGGCAGGGAATAGGGAATAGGGAATAGGGAATAGGGAATAGGGAATAGGGAATAGGGAATAGGGAATAGGGAATAGGGAATAGGGACGGCAACGGCGGATGGACTGCGGCGGCGGATTCGGCGCGTGGACGCAGCAGATGATCCGATGGACGGGACGCAGCGGACGGTCCGGCGCGTTGGGCGCGATGAGCGGATGAATCCGCCGCTCTGAAAGCGGTAAGCCCCGACTCGTGGCCGCTGACGCGTCCACGAGTCGGGGCTTCAACTGCAACGAGCCCGGAGAACCCGGTGCGAATTCTCCCCTCTCCGTGCGGCAGTTTGCACGGGGAGGGGCCGGGGGAGGGGCGCCGTTGGGGTGTGCCCCCTCTCCCACATCTGTTCGTGGGAGAGGGTGGACGCGTCTCAGCGCGGCCGGGTGAGGGCCACAGCCAGGGCACGCGCGAAGGTTCGGCTCCACGATCAGATGCATGACGCCGAACGCCCCCTCCGGCCGGGAGGGGGCGTTCGTTTTCCGCCTGCAGCACGCGCCGTCAGTACGCCTGGTCGGCGCCCGCGCGGAAGCCGTAGTCGCCACCGGGGAGCGTTTCCACGCCGCGCTCGGCGTAGTCGTCGCTCGCCATCTCCAGCTCGCCCGCGTACACGCCCACCTCGTCGCCCGGCTCCACGTGCGCCGCCGCAGCAAACTCTTCCTCCTCCAGCTCGAACACCTCGTCCTCGGCGTCGCCGCGGCCGCCCAGCAGGCCGGCCGCGCCCGCCAGAACGACGCCCAGCCCGGCCACCACGCCCAGCGCGAGCGCCGCGGCGCCCGGATGCATGACCGCCTTGGTGTAGGCGCTGGTGCGCATCACCCGGCCCTCGTAGTCGCCGCGCGTTTCGCCGTTGTCCAGCGGCGGCTGGTACAGCGTGTCGCGGCGGCCGGGGCGCGTGCGCTCCTCCTTCTGCTGCTGCTCCACCATCCCCTGCATGGCCTTGTCCGCCGCGCCGGGGACGAGGATGCCCATCATGGCGTTCATGCGCCCGCCGCCGCCCACGGTGACGGACTTTCGCGGATGCGCGGCGCAGAACAGGATGGCGTCGGCCACCGTCTCCGGGCGATAGACGGGCGCGGGCAGCGTGGGCTCGTGCTCCATCAGGTTGCGCGCGTGCTGCGGAAAAGGAGTGTCGATGGAGCCCGGCTTGATGACCGTCACCGCCACGGGGACGCCGTCGTGCTCCAGTTCCACCCGCAGCGCGTCGCTGAATGCCTTGACCGCGTGCTTGCTGGCGCTGTAGTGCCCCTGCATGGGCACCGCGCGGTCCGACACGATGCTGCCGACGTTGATGAGCGCGCCGCCCCCGCGCCGCAGGACGGGGAGCGCCGTCATGGCGCCGTTCACCATCCCCCAGTAGTTCACGTCGAAGAGGCGACGCGCGTCCTGCAGGGGCGTTTCCTCCAGCATGCCGTAGATGCTCACGCCGGCGTTGTTCACCCAGGTGTCGATGGTGCCGTACTCGCGCAGCGCGGTTTCCGCCACGCGGCGCACGTCGTCCTCGCTCGCGGTGTCCGCCACGCAGTAGACGGCGTTCCCGCCGGCGCCGCTGATTTCGGCGGTGATGCGGCGCAGCGCCTGCTCGTCGCGCGCGGCCAGCACCACGCGGGCGCCCCGCTTGGCCGCCTTGCGCGCCGTCGCCAGACCGATGCCGCTGGAGGCCCCGGTGATCACGATCACCTGCTCGCGGACGGGCTTGAGCTGAATCTCCATATGCGTTCTCCCTGTGGCCTGGACACGAATTCTGAGGCGCGGTGCGGGTGCAAGGCGCGGGCCGGGGCCATCCCTGTACAGTCCCTGAACACGGCGGTACGATTCGCGCTGATCCCCGCTGCCGTTCCGCCCTTCCGGCACCGGTCCGGGGCGGCGTTCACCATTCCTGGAGACTCTGATGCGCATTCCCCGCTGGACGGCGCTTGGCGCGCTGCTGCTCGCCGCCTGCGCCACGGCAGATCCGCGCCCCGCGTCCCCCGGCGACCGCGAGCACCTGGACGCCATGTCGCACGAGCACGCGGGCGAAACGCCCACCGCCAACGGCTCGGCCATGGAGCCGCGCCAGGCCGTGGTGGCGCAGGACGTGGAGTACCTGGACGCCAACGGCGTCAAGGTGCGCGGCTACGAGGCGCGCCCGGCCAACACCGCCGCGAACGCCAAGCTGCCGGCCATCGTCGTCATCCACGAGTGGTACGGGCTGAACGACAACGTGCGGATGATGACGCGCCGCCTGGCGGGCGAAGGGTATCGCGCGTTCGCCGTGGACATGTACAACGGGCAGGTGGCGAGCAATCCCGAGCAGGCGCGCACCCTCATGGGCGGGGTGATGCAGAATCCGCAGGGCGGGATGGCGAACCTGGCCGCCGCGGTGCGGTCGCTGGAGTCGCGCACCGGGGCGGACCGCATCGGTATTCTGGGATGGTGCTTCGGCGGCGGATGGTCGCTGCAGGGCGCGCTGAACATGCCCGCGCAGATCGACGCCGCCGTCATGTACTACGGGCGCCCGGTGACGGAGCGCGACCAGCTGGCCCAGTTGCGCGCACCGCTGCTGGGGCTTTTCGGCGGGGCGGACCAGGGGATTCCCATCGCCCAGGTACGCCAGATGGAGGCGACGCTGCGCGAGCTGAACAAGGATGTGACGATCCAGGTCTACGAGGGCGCGGGGCACGCCTTCGCGAATCCGTCCGGGCAGTCGTACAACGCCGCCGCCGCGCAGGATTCCTGGGCGCGCACCACGGCGTTCCTCGCGCGCCATCTCCGCTGATCCGCGTTTCTCACGGAGAGCACGGAGGCTTCACCGAGGTCACGGAGGAACAGCAACAGACCCTCACACAGAGGCACAGAGGCACAGAGAACGGAAACAGATAGGGGACCAATCACTGATCGGTCCTTCGATGTTGTCTCTCTCCGCCTCTGCGTCTCCGTGATGCCCGTCCTTTCACGTTGCAGTCCTCCGTGACCTCCGTGCCTCCGCCGTGACCTCTGTGAGAAACGGGGTTGACGGCGCCGGCTCTCGCCACGAAGGCTGCTTCGCCGCAGATTGTTCCCCTCCCGCCTGATCCCTGACCTGGCCGACCCCGCCCGATGCCACGCCCGCACCGCCATCCGCTGATCGCGCTCCTCCTCGCCACGGCCCTCGCGGCGGGGTGCGCCGACCGCGCGAAAGAAGAGCAGGCGCCCCGCACGGTGGTGTCGGTGTCGTCCGCGGCCAGCCTGCGAGAGGCGTTCGGGGACGCGGAAAAGCAGTACGAGGCGGCGCACCCGGACGTGGACATCCGCGCCAACTTCGGCGCGTCCGGCGCGCTGCAGCGGCAGATCGAGCAGGGCGCCCCCGCCGACGTGTTCGCCTCCGCGGCGGAAAAGCCCATGGACGCGCTGCAGGCCCGCGGCCTGGTGGATCCCCGCTCGCGGCGCCCGCTGGCCGGCAACGAACTCGTGCTCATCGTCCCGGCCGTGGCGGATTCGGGCACGGTGCGCGGCTTCGCCGACCTGGCGCTCCCCCGTGTGCGGCGCGTGGCGCTGGGCGTGCCCGCCTCCGTGCCCGCGGGCGAGTACGCGGACCAGGTGCTGCGCACGCTGGGCATCCGCGACGCGGTGCAGGGCAAGGCGGTGCTGGGGCAGGACGTGCGCGCCGTGCTGGCCTACGTGGCCTCCGGCGAGGCGGACGCGGGCGTCGTCTACCGCACGGACGTCGCCGCGGCGGGCGGCCGAGTGCGCATCGTGGCGGTGGCGCCAGCGGGCTCGCACTCGCCCATCCGCTACCCCATCGCGGTCACCTCGCAGGCCCGGGATACGGCGGCGGCGCGCGCGTTCGTCGGCTTCCTCCTCGGCCCGGAGGGGCGCACGATTCTGCGGGCCCACGGGTTCACGGCGGAGTGATGGACCCCTCGCCCGTCCTGCTCTCGCTGCGCGTCGCCCTGTCCGCGCTCGCCTTTGTGGCCGTCGCGGGAACGCTGGCCGCGCGCTGGGTCACGCGCCGCGACTTTCCCGGGCGCGACCTGGTGGACGGCCTTCTCATCCTTCCGCTGGTCCTTCCCCCGGTGGTGACGGGATACGTGCTGCTCGTCCTGCTCGCCCGCACGGGGCCGGTGGGGCGCGTGCTGGACCGGGCGTTCGGCATCCGCCTCGTCTTTACCCTGGAAGCGGCCATCATCGCCGCGGCCGTGGTCAGCTTTCCGCTGATGTACCAGAGCGCCAAGGCCGCCTTCGCGGGCGTGGACCGCCGGCTGGAGGACGCGGCGCGCACGCTGGGCGCCGGGGAAGGACGCGTCTTTCTGCGCGTCACCGTGCCGCTCGCGTGGCCGGGGCTGGTGGCGGGAATGGTGCTGGCCTTTGCCCGCGCGCTGGGCGAGTTCGGCGCCACGGCCATGGTGGCGGGCAACATTCCCGGGGTGACGGCCACGGTGCCGCTCGCCATCTACGCCCTGGCCGACGCGGGCGAGCTGCGGCAGGCCGGGGTGTACGCGCTCACCATCAGCCTGTTCAGCCTGGCGCTGGTGGTGGGGCTGAACACCTGGACGCGGCGGCGGCGGCCCGGCTGGCGCCCGGCCCGGCGCGCCTGACCGTGCTGCACGTCCGCGCCCGGCTGCGCCTTCCCGACTTTGACCTGGACGTCGACTTCACCGCCGGGGACGAGATCGTGGTCCTCTTCGGACCGTCCGGGGCGGGAAAGACCATGACGCTGCGCGCCATCGCCGGGCTGGAGCGGCCGGACGACGGCGAGATCCGCCTGGGCGACCGCATCCTCTTTTCCCGCCGGCCGCGCGCGTGGGTGCCGCCGCGCGACCGCCGCTGCGGCTTCGTGTTTCAGGACGCCGCGCTCTTTCCGCACCTGGACGTGTCGCGCAACGTGCTCTTCGGCGCGCGGGTGGGCGAGGACGCGGCGCGCGAGCGGCTGGACGCGCTGCTGGACCGCTTTCGCATCGCGCACCTGGCGCGGCGCTTTCCCGCGGAGCTTTCCGGCGGCGAGGCGCAGCGGGTGGCGCTGGCCCGCGCACTCATGAGCGATCCCCGCGTGCTGCTGCTGGACGAGCCGTTCTCGTCGCTGGACGCCGACGCGCGCCGCGCCGCGCAGGACGAGGTGCTGGACGCGCACCGCGGGTGGCGCATTCCGTTTCTGTTCGTCACCCACGACCGGGCAGAAGCGGAGCGCATGGGAAACCGCATCCTCTTTCTGGAACGGGGGCGGCAGACGGGGGAAGTCCGCGTCCGCTCCGTCCATCCGGAGTGAGGCGGACGGGCGCCCCGGTGCCGGATTCCGAAACATTCTCATCGCACCGGCGTACACGGAGCGTCCCGGTGCGGTTGTCCGCCGCCGCCTTCCGGGCCATCTTGCACGCCGTCACCTGACCGGCCCGCCGCCCGCCTTCGTGCGCGGCGCCGTCGTTTTCCCCGATCCGCACACCGTGGCAAAACCGCCCATCGGGAACCCCGTTCCCGGCACCGAACCCGTGCCCCCGGCCCCCGCCGCCGGCTCCGCGCTCCCCGCGGAGCGCGAGGCCAAGCGGCCGCTTCCCGAGCTCAAGGGGCGGCGCGCGCGCAAGCCGGCGCCCGTCAAGAGCGGCGGCGACGACCCGCTGGAGATGGTAAAGTCGCTGCTCTGGGCGGTGCTGCTGTTCTTCGTCATCCGCATGTTCCTGGTTACCGCGTACTCCATTCCCAGCGAAAGCATGGAGGATACGCTGCTGATCGGCGACTACCTGATGGCGAACAACGCGCTGTTCGGCGCCACCGTGCCCTTTACCGACATCCGGCTCCCCTCGCTGCGCAACCCGCGGCGCGGCGAGATCGTCGTCTTTCGCCCGACGTACAACAATCCGCGCATCGACGTCGTCAAACGGGTGGTGGGCGTGCCCGGCGACACGCTGCAGATGCGCGACAAGGTGCTGTACCTCAACGGCAAGGCGGTCAAGGAGCCCTTCACCAAGTACGTGGACGGATACGACGATCCCATCACCGAGTATGGCCAGGGGATGATGGACCCCACGGTGGACCAGGCCCGGTACGGCTCGCACAACCACATTCCGCTGCTGCCGGCGGGGGTGGACAAGCGCACGTACCAGCCCACGCGCAACAACTGGGGCCCGCTGGTGATTCCGCCCGCGCACTACTGGCTGATGGGCGACAACCGCGACCGCTCGCTGGATTCGCGCTTCATGGGCCCCATTCCGCGCGAGGTGATTCGCGGCAAGCCGCTGTTCATCTACTTCTCGTACGACAAGACCAACGAGAGCGCGGCCTTTCCGCGGCCTCTGACGGCGGCGCGGTGGGACCGGATCTTCAACCGGGTAAAGTGACCGCATGAGCGCAGGCGCAACCGCGGCGCTCCCCGACCCGCCCGGGCCCCGCCCGGTGCTTCCCCTCGCCCGGCTGGTCGCGTTCCGACGCGATCCGCTGGGCGATCTTTCGCGCATGCAGGCGCGCTGGGGCGACGTGGCCTCGTTCCGCATCGGCCCGCGCTGGTTCTACCTGCTCAGCGACCCGGAGCTGGTGCGCGAGGTGCTGGTGACCCACCACCGCGGCTTCATCAAGAGCCTGGCGCTGCAGCGGGCGCGGGTGCTGCTGGGGCACGGCCTGCTGACCAGCGAGGGCGAGTTTCACCTGCGGCAGCGGCGCCTGGCGCAGCCCGCCTTCCATCGCGAGCGCGTCGCGGGGATGGCGGCCGCCATGGTGCGCCGCGCCGAGGCCACCGCGGACGGCTGGCGCGCGGGGGCGCGGGTGGATGCCGCGCACGAGATGATGCGGATGACGCTGGCCATCGCGGGCGAAACGCTGCTTGGGGCGGACGTGGAGGCGGAGGCGGACGAGATCGGCGCGGCGCTCACGGATGCGCTGGGGCTGTTCGACCGGCTGCACAACCCGTTCGGCCCGCTGCTGGACCGCCTCCCCACGCCGGGAACGCGGCGGATGCGGCGCGCCCGCCAGCGGCTGGACGCCACCATCTACCGCGCCATCGCCGAGCGCCGCGCGTCGGGAACGGAGCGGGACGATCTGCTGGGCATGCTGCTGGCCGCCCGCGACGAGGAGGGCGACGGCGGCGGGATGACGGACCTGCAGCTTCGTGACGAGCTGCTGACGCTCTTTCTGGCCGGGCACGAGACGACGGCCAACGCGCTCGCCTGGACCTGGCACCTGCTGGCCCGCCACCCGGAGGCGGAGGCGCGCCTGCACGAAGAGCTGCGGACCGTGCTCGGCGGCCGCGCTCCGACCGCGGAGGACTTCCCCGCGCTGCCGTACACCCGCGCGGTGCTGGCGGAAAGCATGCGGCTGTATCCGCCCGCGTGGACCATCGGGCGGGAGCCGGTGCAGGACTGGCAGGCGGGTGGCTACCGTATCCGCGCGGGGAGCGTGGTGCTGGTGAGCCCGTGGGTGGTGCACCGCGATGCGCGCTGGTGGAGCGAGCCGCTGGCCTTTCAGCCGGAGCGGTGGATGGGCGCCGCCGAGGCCGCGCAGCCGCGGTTCGCGTACTTTCCCTTCGGTGGCGGCATCCGCAAGTGCATCGGCGAGGGGTTCGCGTGGATGGAGGGCGTGCTGACCCTGGCGACGCTCGCGCGGCGGTGGAGGCTGGTGCCCGTCTCCGGCGCGGAGCCGGTCCCCGAGCCGCGGATCACGCTGCGGCCGCTGGGGTTGGAGATGAGGGTGGAGGCGGTGCGGTAGGGGAGTGCGCTGTCGCTCAATCCACAACGGATAGGACTAGCTTCGACCTCCGCGAGCGAAACTGTAAGCGAGTTTCCCCGTCAGAAGATACCAGCCACTCTCTGACAGCCGAATAATCCCCCCGCGTCCGCCTGCCGCCTTGAACATTTCACGGATTCTGGTAGTAGAGACTGCGGCAGTGTAGCGGAAGTCGACATAACGCTCTGGAGTCCGTCCATGAGCCGGTAAGTACATTCGTGCTGCGAAACGATTCTTACGAAGCGTCTCTGCATCACCCGCCCCGCGCTCATGTTCGAATGGTTCAAGAGCAACCACAGGAGCCATTGCCGCCACTGGATCCTGAGCAGGAACAGCGTCGCAGCTGTTTGCTATGAGCATGGCAGGTCCGAGGTACTCTACGGGCTTTCCATCCGGACCCGTGAAGTACAACTGTGCCTTAGGGAAAATATCCCCTTGCAAGGGCTCTTCGTCGGGCAGACCGTTAGTATATAGCCAGTTCGGGTCCTGAAAAGCCAAATCCCGGAGTCCTTGCAGGAACTCCGGGTGGCTAAAAAGACGAATTGGCGTGAAAATGTTGGGCAGTTCCACCACACTCCGCTTTCGCTTCGGCCGCGTTGAAGCGTTCTAAAGTCCGAACGGCAAAGCACCGTGCACAGTACGGTTCGGAACCGCCGGTCGAGTCTGTGCGTTCATCACCGCAGCGAAAGCCGCTTCCGTCTTCGCATCCGCTCGCGTCTGCCCGCCGAGTGCGTCATCCAACAGCACCGCCCGTTCAAGGACAGACGTTGGTCCCTCGCGTGCACCGTGTATATAGGTAAGGGACTGCGTTCCAACGCGCTGCGCCCGGCGAGTAACTTGACTGTAGTCGAGCGTCGCCATCGCGCCGGCACTCGCAACCACACCCGACGAAGCAAGCAAGGGAAGTAGCTGTATCATGGCTTATTGTCGGACGGGGTGGAACAGGCGACGCATCTTACTAGTAAAGACCTGAGCGAAAAGCTTATACGCCTGATCGTGAAGCATGTTGCATACCGGTATGAGATCCGGCGACTTCTCCCCCCCAGAATTCCAGATCTGATCGATGTCAACGATCAGGCGCAGTGCTCCCGGAGGATTGGTTGCACCTGCTAGTTGCAAAGCCTCCCGGTGGATGCCTGCTTCGTCAGCGCTGACGAAGTGTTCGAAGCGATACGTGAACGGTCCTGTCGACTGAGTTAGCCGACGAGGGATCAGACCCGATGCTCCTGAGACTACAGACTCGAGCGACGGAGCGCCAGCGCCAAATTCCAGAACATTCACATAGCGGACCCCTATCTGTTGCACTGGGGAGGGATGAACCACTTCCAGATAGACGTTGAGCACCCGCAGTGCCGTGTCTAGGAACTCTTGCCAACCTGGATGGTGGCCGAGGTTCGGAGGAAGCACGCTAACACCGAGCACGTGAGCCCCGACGGTAACAGCCATTCCTCGATCAGTCCGAAGAAACCGTTTCAATTCCGGCGCGGGCGTGACGGTTGCCCCTTCAGAGTTGATGTGGATGTCGGCACCTGCAACATTCTCGATTTCAGGAAACATCTCCTTCAGCGCACTGCGAATCTCACCGAAAAATACGCTGTCCCACTCGTGCCCACCGGGTACGAATTGGAATTCCACAACAGCCTCGACTAGAGGCGGGTTAGCGTACCGTTGTCTCATCCGGTCAGTATCCATGACCACGAAGATGCGCGGACTCCTCAAAAGTCGCAAGCTGAGCATGACGTCTCGTGATCGGCAGGCGGCCTCTGTGGAGCGCGAATCGGGCAACTCCACCCACGCACTCAGCACTCAGCACTCAGCACTCAGCACTTCCCCTACCGCACCGCCGCCCCACCCTCCTTGTACACCACCCCGTTCTTCATCACGAACACCGGCGTGGTGAGCGCGTGCACGTTGGCGGTCGGGTCGCCGGGGACGGCGACGATGTCGGCCAGCAGCCCCGCGCGCAGCGTGCCGATGCGGTTCTCCCATCCCAGCAGTTTGGCGGCGCTCCCCGTGCCGGCGGTGATGGATTCCAGCGGCGTCATTCCGCCCCACTCCACCATCAGTTCGAACTCGCGCCCGTTGGTGCCGTGCGCGCCTACGCCCGCGTCCGTCCCCAGCGCGATGGGCACGCCCGCCCGCCGCGCGATACGCACCGCGTTGCGCATGGCCGCGCCCGCCTGCCGCGCCTTTTCCGCGCGAAGGCCGGTCAGCACGCCGCTGTCCGCCGCGCGCATCACCGTTTCGCCCGCGGACAGCGTGGGCACCAGAAAGGTGCCGCGCCGGGCCATCAGCCGCGCGCCTTCCTCGTTCAGAAACGAGCCGTGCTCAATGGACGCCACCCCCGCGTTCGCCGCGGCGATGATCCCCTCGGCGCCGTGCGCGTGCGCTGCCACCCGCCGCTCCAGGTTGGTGGATTCCTGCACCAGCGCGCCGAGTTCCTCCGCCGTGTACTGCTGCACCCCCACCGCGTCGCCCTCGCTCAGCACGCCGCCCGTCGCGCAGGTCTTGATGACGTCCGCGCCGTACTTGACCTGGTAGCGCACGGCCGCGCGGATCTCGTCCGCGCCGTTGGCGATTCCTTCGCGGTAGTCGTGCTCCATCAGCCCGGGGCGAAATCCGTTTTCGTCGCAGTGCCCGCCCGTAATGCCGATGGAGTGCCCCGCCGTCTGCATGCGCGGCCCCGCCACGTAGCCCTGGTCGATGGCCGTGCGCAGCGCGATGTCGTCAAAGTCCGGCGAGCCCAGGTTGCGGATGGTGGTGAAGCCGGCCATCAGCGTGGCGTGCGCGTTGGCCACGCCCAGGATGGGGCCGAAGCCGCTGAAGTCGTGCGTCGCGGCCCGCGCGGACCCCGGATCGCCCAGCGCCCGCCCGATGATGTGCGTGTGCGCGTCGATGAACCCCGGCAGCAGCGTGGCGTTGCCCAGGTCCACCACGCGCGCGCCCTGCGGAACCTGCACCGATCCCGCGGACCCCACGGCCACGATGCGGTCGTCCGTCACCACGATGACGGCGTTCTGCACCGGGGCGGCGCCGGTGCCGTCGATCATCCGCGCAGCGCGCAGCACCACGGTGCCGGTTCCGCGGGTGGGAAGCGTGGGCTGCGCGGCCGCCGCGCCGGCGAACAGCGCCCCGGCCAAGGCCAGCGCGGCGGCGCGGAAAAGAGAGTGGAGCATGCTGCGTCCTCACACGGGTGGGCTGGATGGGTTCGGGATGGCCGGCCAATGTCGCATCCGTTTCCCCCGTTCGCCAGCGGCCCCAGCGCGGTCGCGTGGACGGGACCCGTCGGTTCCACGAACTGTCCCGGCGGGGCGGGTCCGCGCGTTGTGGCACTTGGATTCGCCCGTCCGCGTCCCCATCTTGTGCCGTCCGGCACACCCCGCCCCCTCCCGTCATCCATCGTGCACTGCACACACCGCAGGATTCCGCTCCGGCACGCCGCGCGCGCCGCGCTGCTCGTGCTCGCCGCCTGCCTCCTGGCGGAAAGCGCCGATGCGCAGGCCCGGCGTCCGCCCCCCGTGCGGCCGGACACCACGCCCGGCGTGCGGGTGTGCTCGGGCGGAGACGTCACGCTGGGCACCAACCTGGACACGGCGTGGGTGTTCACCGCGCGCCAGCGGCTGGGGCGGCGCGTGGAGGCGCTTCCGTCGCCGGACTCGCTGCTGGCGCCCCTGCGCCCGCTGCTGGAGGACGCGGACATCGTGCTGCTGAACGTGGAGGGCGCGGTGGGCGACGGACCCATCAACCGCCGCAAGTGCGCGCCGGGCAGCACGGCCTGCTACGCCTTCCGCATGCCGGCGGCGTCCGCCGGGGCCATGCGCCGGGTGGCGGAACACGCGGCAGTCATCGGCAACGTCGCCAACAACCACGCGCGCGACGACGGCGACATCGGACGGCGCATCACCCTCCGTGGGCTGGCGGATGCCGGAGTGCAGGTAACGGGCGTGGACACGCTGGCCACCGTGGTCGCGACCGCGCGGGGGGACACGGTGGCGTTCCTGGGATTCGCCCAGTGGGTGGGGCCGGACCCGCGCAACCTGTCCGCGGTGCGGCGGCACGTGCGGCGCGCGGCGGAACGCTGGCCGCGCGTGGTGGTGACCATGCACATGGGGGCGGAGGGGCGCGGGCGGCAGAACACGGTGAACGCCAGTGAGATCTTCTACGGCGAGGACCGCGGCAACGTGATCGCGTTCGCGCGTGCAGCGGTGGACGCGGGCGCGGACGTGGTGTTCGGCGCGGGGCCGCACGTGATGCGCGCGGTGGAGTGGCGGAACGACGCCCTCGTGTTCTACTCGCTGGGCAACCTGATCACCTATGGCCCGTTCTCGCTGGTGGAGCCCATGAACCGCGGCGCGATCGCCTGCGCGGTGCTGGATGAGGAGGGACGGGTGACGAGCGCCCAGCTCCGCTCCACGCGCCAGCGCTCGCCGGGGCTGCTTTCCGTGGATACGGAGAACCGCGCCGCGATTCTGGCGGATTCGCTGAGCCGCGTGGACCTTGCCGCCACCGCCGCGCGCATTGACCCCGCGACCGGCGACATCACGCGCCAGGAAAGCGCCGGCTCCCCCGCCCCCGCGGACTCGACACGCACCCGCTCCGAGCGGCGCCGCAGGCCGTAGGCTGAGCGACTGAAGTCGCCGCAACAACGGCGGAAAGTCTCCCCAACGGACGGGAGACTTCACCTGCACGGGGCGGATGATTGGGTGCGGGTGGCGGAACTCACGGCGGCCCCCACCCGGGCCGGCACCACCGGCCCACCCTCCCCCAAGACAGACTGGGGGAGGGTTGATGCGGGCGACCTGCTGAGGCAGTAAACTCGCCGCAACAACTGCTGAAAGCCTCACGATACTGCTGTGAGGCTGCACCGGCGGAGTACGGAGATCGGCGCCGAACTCGACGTAACTCCGAACGGCTCCCCCTCTCCCGCGGAGCGGGTGGAGGGGGTTGGGGGGAGGGGGCCTCCTTCCGCCGCATCGGCACCATCCGAAGCGCACCATCGATGCAGTTCTCCCCTCTCCGTGCGCAGTTTGCACGGGGAGGGGTCGGGGGAGGGGCGCCGTTGTGGTGTGCCCCTCTCCCACATGTGTTCGTGGGAGAGGGTGGCGAGCGTTAGCGAGCCGGGTGAGGGCCCCGGCCCGCTCCGCGCCAAACCTTGCCGACCAGCACCACGATCCTCCATCCGCAACGGTGCCTCATCGCCGCGCGCGATCCGTGCATCCCGCGGCACGCGCCCGGGGCGAAGCCATGATCCGCGCCGCGATGCCCGACGACGCCCTTCCCGCCATCCACCGCATGCCTGTGCGCCGCCACCTCAGCTCGCTCTTCCATCACACCGACGACGCGGTCTGCCTGGCGGCCGCGGACGGGCGCATCGTGGACGCGAACCCCGCCGCGGCCGCGCGCTTCGGCGCGGGGGCCGGCGCGCCCGCACACCTGCGCGACCTGTTCGCCGAGCCCGCCGACTGGGACGGGCTCTCCGGCGAGCTCGCCGCGGGGGCGGAGGTGCACCGCCGCCCCGTCCGTCTGCGCGGGCCCGCGGGCGAGCCGTCCGCCGGCGCGCTGACGTGCGTGCGCGTGGAAGGCGCGGGCGCGCCGGAGTATCACGCCATCGTGCATGCGGCCGCGGACGGCGGCGGGTCCGGAGCCGCGGCGCGCTTCGATCCCGCCACCGGGCTTCCCAGCCGCGCGGCGCTCGTCGCCCGGCTGCAGGCCGCGCTCGCGTCGCCGGACCGGAGCAACGGATCGCGCATCGCCCTCATCCAGGTGGACCTGAACCGGTTCCAGCGCATCAACGAGGCGCTGGGGCACGACGCGGGCGACGAGGTGCTCAGCAAGGCGGCGCAGCGGCTGGACGCCTGCGTGCGCCCGCAGGACGTGGTCGCGCGGTCGGAGGGCGACGACTTTCTGGTGATGCTCAACGGCGTGCGCGGCGCCGCGGAGGCGGTGCGCGTGGCGGAACGGATCGGGCGGGCGCTGGCCGGCGGATACAAGGTGGAGGGCCACGAGCTCTTCTGCGGCTCCGACGTCGGCCTGGCCGTCTCCGACGGGGCGGACGCCGAGGCCCTGCTGCGCGCGGCGGAAGCCGCCATGTCGCGGTCCCGCGCCACCGGCCGGGTGGAGCTGTTCCGCCAGGAGATGCACGTAGAATCCACCGCGGCGCTGCGGATGGACGCGGAGCTTCGCCGCGCCATCGAGCGGGACGAGCTGCGCGTCTTCTACCAGCCCATCGTGGACCTGCGGGACGGACGGGTACGCGGGTTCGAGGCGCTGGTGCGGTGGGAGCACCCGGAGCGCGGGCTGGTTTCGCCCGCGGAGTTCATCCCCATCGCCGAGGAGACGGGGCTCATCGTGCCGATGGGCGCGTGGGTGCTGGACCGGGCCGCGGCGCAGCTTCGCGAGTGGCAGGCGCGGCACCCGTCGCAGCAGGGACTCGCGATGGGGGTCAACCTGTCCGTCCGCCAGTTTCGCCCGGCGCTGGTGGACGAGGTGCGCGCCGTGCTGGACCGCAGCGGCGTGGATGCCGCCGGCCTCAAGCTGGAGGTGACGGAAAGCGTGGTGATGGGGAGCGCTGACGAGGCGGTGGAGGTGCTGCACGACCTCAAGGGGCTGGGCATCAAGCTGCAGGTGGACGACTTCGGGACGGGATACTCGTCGCTGGCGTACCTGCACCGCCTGCCGCTGGACATCCTCAAGATCGACCGCTCGTTCATCGTGGCGATGGCGCAGGGCGACCGGCACCAGGCCATCGTGCGCGCCATCATCGCGCTGGCGGACACGCTGGGGCTGCAGACCACGGCCGAGGGGGTGGACTCGGTGGAGCAGGCCGGGCTGCTGCACGCCATGCGCTGCACCTACGGCCAGGGATACCTGTGGAGCCGCCCCGTCCCCGCGGAGCAGGCAGAAGCGATGATCGGGCGCAGGCTGGGAGGGGAAGAAGAAGTGCGGTAGTGCTGGGTGCGTGGGTGCGTGAGTGCGTGAGGCGAACTGCGGGATTCGAGATACGGGGATGCGGAGGTCGGCGTGGTCCGCGGGCTGGGGCCCTCACCCGGCTCGCTTAGGCTCGCCCCCCTCTCCCACGAACAGATGTGGGAGAGGGGGCAAACCCCAGAATCGTGCGCTCCGGATGGTGCGGGGCGCGCGGAGAGGCCAACTTCCCGGCCCTCTCCCCCGTTTTCGCGGAAGAAAGGGAGACCTCCGCGCGAGGGCAGAGGTTGGCAACCAGGGCGGGCTTTCGCTCGGCCCCTCGGGGCCCCACCCCCGGCCCCTCCCCGTGCAAACTGCGCACGGAGAGGGGAGCTTTCGAGGCAGGGTTGCGCTCCGGCGCGCCCAGCCTCACAGCAGTACCGTGAGGCTTCCAGCAGTTGTTGCGGCGACTTCAGTCGCTCAGCAGGTCGCCGCGCCGAACGCCCGCACCATCAACCCTCCCCGGGCCTGTTTGGGGGAGGGTGGGCCGGTGGTGCCGGCCGGGGTGGGGCCCGCCGTGCACTCCGCCATCCGCACCCAATCATCCGCCGCGTGCAGGTGAAGTCTCCCCGTCTGTTTGGGGAGACTTTCCGTCGTTGTTGCGGCGACTTCAGTCGCCAATCTCTGCTGCTCCACACCAAAGACGCCGCCTCGACAACCCTCCCCCAGTCTGTTTTGGGGGAGGGTGGGCCGGTGGTGCCGGCCCGGGTGGGGGCCGCCGTGGAGCCCGCGTTCGGCGCCGCACTCATCGCCCCGCGCTGGTGCAGCCTCACGGCAGTATCGTGAGGCTTTCAGCCGTTGTTGCGGCGGCTTCAGCCGCTCAGCGCGGGGACCGGCTGCCTACCCCTCGCGCCGGGGCCGGGCGCGGACCACGCGCCACAGGTACGCCCCCACCATCAGCGCCAGGATCGCGTTGGAGGCGGGGCCGAGGACCTTCTCCACCTCCCCGAACCGGCTGCCGAGCTCATAGCCCAGCAGCGCGAGGATCGCGGTCCAGACCGCGGAGCCAAGGGTGGTGAGCAAAAGGAAAGGGAACATCGGCATGCGGTTGATCCCGGCGGGGATGGAGATCAGCGAGCGCACGCCGGGCACCAGCCGGCCGAAGAAGATGACCCAGCGCCCGTGCCGGGTGAACCAGGCGCTCGCCCGGTCGATCTCCTCCGGCGACACGGCGAGCCAGCGCCCGTGCCGTTCCGCCAGCGTCTTGAGGCGGTCGGGCCCCACGCGGCGGCCGAGCCAGTACAGCGGCAGGGCCCCCAGCACGGATCCGATCGTTCCCGCCACGATCACGCCCGCCAGGGTGAGCTGGCCCTGCGACGCGCCGTACCCGGCCAGCGGCATGATCAGCTCCGACGGGATCGGCGGAAACACGTTCTCCAGAAACATCAGCAGCACCAGCCCCGCGTACCCCAGCGAGTCCAGCAGCCCCGTCACGAACCCGAGCACGGCGCCTCCTTTCTCACCACGCCGGCGTACCGTTCCGCGCCGTGCGATGGCTCAGGATCGTGCGCCGCCGCAAACGCGTGGGCAGATGCACACCCCCAACCTTGTCGTAGCTTCATCATCCTTCGATGCCGAAATCGGAGTACGCCGTCTTGCCGCGCGATTCGATGGGCAGAACGCGTTCCCGCGCGCGCCCCGCAGATGAAGCAGCCCCGAACGGCGCCGTGGGCGTCGTATCGGGGCTTCCCGCTTGGGGAGCGGCGGATTCATCCGCTCAGGGATGCGTGGATGGAGGGGGAGACGTTCGGTACGAGGGCGGATACCGGCGCTGAACTCATCATCCGCACCGGAGCAGCCTCACAGCAGTACCGTGAGGCTTTCAGCCGTTGTTGCGGCGAGTTCACTCGCTCAGCCGAGCTCGGGGCAGCAGCAGTCCATGCGATTCCACGGCGATGGACGGCCCCGCGTGCAGGTGAAGTCTCCCCGTCTGTTTGGGGAGACTTTCCGCCGTTGTTGCGGCGAATTCATTCGCTCAGAAAAGACTGCCCCCGCCACGAGTCGGGTCACCCACGAAGCCAGGTGAGATCCCCATACCAACTCTGGCCCCCAACGAAAGCGGGCGCCCCGAGGGGCGCCCGCATCGCGGAGAGACCATCCGCCGCGCCGTCAGGGGCGCGGACGGTTGTTCCCTTCCGGCGTGTAGGTGCCGCACTCGGCGCCGTTGCTGCTCACGCGAACCTCGATTTCGCCGGCGTGGCACTCGTGGTTCTCGTTGAACTTGCAGTCGGTGACCGTGCACGCGCCCACGACCGACGTCTGCGCCTGCGGCCGCTCCATGGGATTCTGCATCAAACCCTCTCCGGTTGAGTTGGAGGTGTCGTGCTCGCGGCGGGGACTTAGCAAGGCGCGGGCCACTCCCTCCAGCGCGCAAACCACCGATCCCCAACAACTTGCGAATGATTCTCATCCGCTCTGCAAAGCTTGTGCGGCCACCCCGCCGGGCAGAACAGGAAGCCCCAGCCGCGCGCGCCGGGGGAAAAGGGAAAGCGCCCCGCCGGACGGTGCCGGCGGGGCGCTTCTCATCCACTGGATCCGGAACGCGTCAGCGGTCGCGCGCCAGCTTCTGGAACACCTCGGCGCGGGCCTCGTCCTTGCCGGCCTGCGCCTCGTTCCCGCGCACCCGCTCGGCGGTGGACATCGCCAGCCAGGTGTACGTGTACTGCATGGGAATGTTGCGCGTGGCGTCGTCCGCCCACACGGGACGCGTGTCCAGCCCGCGGAACTGAAGCTCGCGGTCCAGCAGCGCGCGGTTCCGCGGAATGTCCATGTACCCGCCGGTGAACTGCATCACGTCCAGGCTGGGCGGCATCTGCGTCATTCCGCCCATCTGCGCTTCCTGCGGCGTCACCAGCTTGAAGCTCATGCCGTTGCGGGCCGTGTGCTGCAGCAGCCCCAGCTCCATGTGCGTGTTTGTGGTGGTGGCGAAGTGGATCGGCCGGTCGCCCCAGGCGTTGTTCAGCATCAGGATCAGGAACTGGTGTGCGGCGTACACCTCCTGGCCGTCGGGCACCACAAAGGTCATTCCCCGTGCCGTGTACGACAGGCTGTCCTGCGCCAGCTGCCCCGGCGCCCGCGCCACCTGCTCGATCTCCAGGTCCGTCAGCGGCAGAATGCTCTTTTTGGGCAGCGGCGGCGAGCCGTACATACGCGGCGCGCTGCGGGGGTCGAACGCGCGCTGGCAGAGAATGCGCGTGGGGTCCGACTCCGCCTCGCCCGGCCGCGTGCACGGCTTGGTGAGGTCGCGCAGCTGCTTGACGTACCACGGCGTGTTGAGGTACGACATCACGATCACCGTCACGTCGCGGCGGATGCCCTCCACCTCCTGCAGGTACCAGAGCGGGAAGGTGTCGTTGTCGCCGTTGGTGATCAGCACGCCGTACGGCTCCACCGACTGCAGCAGGTTGAACGCGAAGTCGCGCGCGGCGTAGTCGTCGGCGCGGGTGGCGTAGCTGTAGTTGGTGAACAGCGGAATGGCGGCGATGGCCATCACCGGCATGGCCGTCATGATGGCCTTGCGCCCCCGGCCCAGCGCGTCCACCAGGTCCAGCCAGAGCGCGGTGAGGCCGATGCCCGCCCACAGCCCCCAGACCGAAAAGGTCACCAGGTAGAAGTAGTCGCGCTCGCGCACCTCCGTGTTGGACTCGCCGATGCTCATGCCCTGCATGTACCCGTACCGGAAGTTCATGTAGAACACGAGCCCCACGGACAGCATGAAGTACAGCGTGGCCATGTACCAGAAGCTCTTCTGGTCGCGGCGAAAGTTGGCCACCGCGCCGTAGATCCCCAGCAGGCCGAACAGAATGCTCAGCATGGCGCGGCCGCCGCCGGCAAAGTAGCCGTCCCGCCCGCCGATGGAGCGGCCCCACTGCCAGTCGAAGTACTGAAAGAAGTTCGCCATCTGCATGTGGAACGGCGCCATGCGGCTGCTCACCGGCGGCTTCTGGTACTGCTCGCGCCGCAGCGACGCGCCCAGCGCGTCGCACTCGCCGTCCACCTTGCCGTCCGTGAGCACGGTGGTGATGGAGGTCGCCAGGCTTTCGCACTTGGGCGCCGCCTCGTTGATCACCGGGTCCAGGTTGGAGCGGATGGGCAGGAACAGCTGAATGCTGAGCCCCAGCACGATCACCAGCCCGGCCAGCGGATACAGCCGCGGGTTGAACAGCGACCGCGCCTTTACCAGCAGCAGAAACACCAGCAGCGCGGGCGCCGCCAGGAACGCCATCTTGTGGTTGCCGATGGAAAGCGCCAGCACGTACAGCACGAACAGAATGGCGTTGTCGTCGTGAAAGCGGCCGCCCTTCTGGCCGGCGTGGCTTTCCACCTGGTCGCGCCAGCGGAACGCCACCCACGACATCAGCGCCACGGTGAACAGGGTGACGGTGTACACCTTTTCGTTCACGTTGCTCTGGTTCCACACCGTGAACGCCGTCCCCGAGATCAGCACCGACGCCGCCGCGCCCACCCGCCGCACGATCTCGTGCGGGGTGATGAACGAGAGGATGCGGTGCACCAGCAGGAACCAGAAGAACGAGGCCCCCGCCGTCATGGCGGCCGAGAACAGGTTGATGCGCACCGCCACGGGCAGCCCCAGCGGCGAAAGCAGCAGCTCCCACACGCGCGCCAGCAGCACGAACGTGGGGTTCCCCGGCGGATGCGGAATGCCCAGGATGTGGCCCGTGGCAATGTATTCGCTCGTGTCCCAGAAGGCGGTGCTGGGCGCCAGCGTGGCCGCGTACAGGGCGAACAGCGCCACCGCCGCGAGCGAGGCCCACAGGTACGGCGGGCGGTACTCGGCGGGGGTCACCGAAAGCTCCGTCCGCGACGGCGCAGGCCGGACGGTCTGGGCGGCTTGACTCATGAAACCACTGGGACGTGAGGTCAGAAGGACAGGGCCGGCTTGGACAAAAACGCCGAAATGTAAGCGGTTGCCCGGCTCTGGGGTAGTACGGAAGCCACGGAACGCAGACTGGGACGGCGCCGGCCCCCCTGAGGGTTGCCCGGCGCCGCCCTCGCGCTCGTGGAGGGGCCCGCGCTCCCGCGCGGGACAGGGCGAAGTACCCGCCGCCCGCGCGGAAGTGTCATGCGGGCAGCGGGTTGTGCGCGGGCGGAGCGCCGGGGCGGTCAGGGCGAAAGGACGCCCTGGTACAGGTCCCAGTCTTCCAGCACGCGGGCGGCGCCGCGCACCACGCAGGTGAGCGGCTGCTCGTCCAGATGGATGGAAAGGCCAGTCTCGCGGCTCAGCAGGCGGCCCAGGCCGCGAAGCTGCGCCCCGCCGCCCGTCATCACGATCCCCGCGTCCAGAATGTCGCTGGCCAGTTCCGGGGGCGTGACCTCCAGCGCGCGCCGCACGGCGCTCACGATGGCGGCGACGGGCTCGGCGATGCACTCGCGGATCTCCACCGAGTTCACGCGCACGGTCTTGGGAATGCCGTTCACCAGGTCGCGCCCGGTCACGTCCATCTCCCGCTCCTCTTCCAGCGGAAAGGCGGAGCCCACCTGGATCTTGACCCCCTCCGCCGTGGCCTCGCCAATGAGCAGGTTGCGGCTCTTGCGCACGTAGCCCACGATGGCCTCGTCCATCTCGTACCCCGCCACGCGAATGGAGGCGTCGGCCACGATGCCGCTGAGCGCCACCACGCCGATTTCGCTGGTGCCGCCGCCCACGTTCACCACCATGGACCCGCGCGGCGACGTTACCGGCAGCCCCACCCCGATGGCCGCCGCCATGGGCTCGCTGATCAGGTAGACGGAGCGCGCCCCGGCGCCCATCACCGCCGCGCGGACGGCGCGCTTTTCCATCTCCGTAATGCCGGAGGGCACGCCGATCACCACCCGCGGCTTTACGCGAAAAAAGCCGCGCGGCAGCACGCGCTCCAGAAAGTGCCGCAGCATGAGGTCGGCCATGTCCACGTCGGCAATCACGCCGTCGCGCATGGGGCGCACGGCCAGAATGCCTTCGGGGGTGCGGCCCAGCATGCGCTTGGCCTCCAGCCCGATCGCCCGCACCTTGCGAGTTTCCCGGTCCACCGCCACCACGGACGGCTCGTTCACCACCAGCCCTTCGCCCTTCACCTCGATCAGCGTGTTCGCCGTCCCGAGGTCGATCGCGATGTCCGCCACGTCCTTGCTCCTTGCCACATCCCGCCGGTCGGGCGCCACCCCATGGCGCCGCTTGCCGCCCAATCTATCGCCCCGCCGCGCGCCGTGCGAATCGGGCGCACGGGCGTGGTGTTTGCAACGCCGTGCGCGCCCAAGTGGATGCGGAGCATGGGCTTCGCGCGGGGGCCTCACGCGGGAGGGGATGATGGCGGGTACGATGGAGACGATGTCGGGAAAGCAGAGGGAACGCGAGGAGTTCCCGTCCACGGGTCTGGCCCGCGAGGTGCTGCCCGACGTGGCGTACCTGCGCACCAAGATCGTCAACGTGATGTTCGTGGGGCCGCGCGGCGCCGGCGACCGCGGATGGGTGCTGGTAGACACGGGGCTGTACGGCTCCGCGGGCAAGATCACCGAGGCCGCCGAGGAGCGCTTCGGGGCGGGGGCCCGGCCGCGCGCCATCATCCTCACGCACGGGCACTTCGATCACATCGGCGCCGTGCGCGAGCTTGCGGAGGCGTGGGACGTGGTGGTGTACGCGCACCCCATGGAGCTTCCGTACCTCACCGGCGAGTCCAAGTATCCGCCGCCGGACCCCACGGTGGGCGGCGGCGCCATGGCGCGCCTTTCCTTCACCTATCCGCGCGGGCCCATCAACCTGGGCGCCCGCGTGCAGCCGCTTCCGGCGGACGGCTCGGTGCCGGGAATGCCCGGGTGGCGGTGGATCCACACGCCGGGGCACACGGCCGGCCACGTGTCGCTGTTCCGCGACGGCGACCGCACGCTCATTGCCGGCGACGCGTTCGTCACCACGCGCCAGGAGGCGCTCAGCTACGTGCTGGAGCAGACGCCGGAGGTGAACGGCCCGCCCATGTACTACACGCCGGACTGGGCGGCCAGCGAGCTTTCCGTGCAGGCGCTGGCGCTGCTGGAGCCGGAGATCGCCATCACCGGGCACGGCATTCCGCTCGGCGGGCCGGAGCTTCGCGACGACCTCAAGGCGCTGGCGCTGGAGTTCCGCGAGCGGGCGGTGCCTGCGCACGGGCGGTACGTCAACAACCCGGCGGTGGCGGACGAGCGCGGGATCGTGAGCGTCCCGCCGTCGGCGGTGGACCGCGACAAGGTGTTCCTTGCCGCGGGGATGGCGTTCGGCGTGGGGCTGCTGGCGGCCAAGGTGGCCCGCTCGCGCCGGCACCGCCGCACGGAGGCGTACGAGGCTCCCCGCCGGCAGGTGGACGTGACGGTGGTGGAGTACGTGGAGGTGGACGACACGGACGGCTTCGACCTGTCGCGCTTCAGCTACTACCCTACCACCGGTGCCTCGCGCTCGCGCCGGTCCCTGGCTGGACGGCGCGAACCGCTGATCCTGTAGGCGGTGGGTCAATCGACAGACGGGCGGGTGCGGCCATCAGCCGCACCCGCCCGTTTGCGTCCGCGTACGGCGCAGCGCGTCAGCGAGGCCGCGCCACCCGCGATGAACGTCGACGCGCGCGAAATTGCTTTTCGAGGGCGCAGGTCGCCGGTCCAACCACGCCCAGCAGCAGCGCGTAGGCCGCAAGGAGAATGATCGGCCAGCCAATCCATGACCACTGAAGCGACACCATGAAGAGGAGGATTTCGGCTGCCACGGCCACCCAGAGCACCGAGGCAACACGAACCCCCCGTGACGGATTCCGTGCCACGTAGGAGAGGAATGCTCCTCCGGCACGTGCAACCCAGAGCGAGAATCCCGCAATTCCCGAGATCACCGCGATCAGAGCGAGAAGGTAGGGCACTGAACCGGGGGTTCAGGTGAGTCGCCGGCATGACCGGGAAGGCGCCGGAAGATGCTACGCGCTCCGGACCACCGGCGTTTCGCGGACGCTGGCGGGGTCGATGCCAAAGGTGAGGAACAGCGTCGCCAGCACCAGCGCGGCGCTGGTCCAGAAGGGGAAGCCCGTCCCCAGGTGATCGAACGCCCACCCGGCCCAGAGCGGCGCGACCACGCGCGCCGCGCCGCCGAAGCTCTGCTGCACGCCCATCGTGACCCCGCGCTCGCGCGCATCGATTACCCGCGACAGCAGCGACGTCACGCAGGGAAAGGTGAACGCCGTTCCCAGCGGCACCAGCGTGATGGTCATCGCCAGCACCACGAAGCGGTACTGCACGGGAAAGTGGTCCGGCACGCCGGCGTGCAGCGGCGCGGGCCGCTCCCACACCGCGGCGGCGACCGCCGCCGCGCAGATCAGCGCCAGAAAGCCCAGCAGCCGCACGCGGTCGCGTGCCTCCACCCTGCGCGTCCCCCAGATGCAGACGGCCAGCAGCAGCGCGGTGCCGCCGCCCACCAGCCAGCGCACGTCCAGCGGGGTGCTCCACGCGCCGCCCGGCGGGTCCACCTCCGTTCCGCCGCCCACGCGCCAGGTGAGCGGGATCAGCAGCAGCCCCGCCCCCAGCAGCACCTGCCCCACGCGGGCCAGCCGGGCCTCGCCCAGCCAGTCCACCAGCCGGCCCAGCAGCAGCGCCCGCGCAATCACGCTGATGGTGCCGTTCCACAGAAAGACGTAGCCGATCGTCTTTTCCGTCACGTCGAACCGCTCGGCCATGAACAGCGCCAGGATGGACGTGAATCCGGCGAACGCGCCCATGCCAATGGCGTAGATCCAGATGAGGCGCGGCGCGGGATCGCCCGGATGCGACAGGACGTTGCGCACCAGTTCCCGCGAGCGCGCCGGCTTCTTTCCGCTTCCGTCCCGGGCGCTTCCGTGATGCGTCTCCGTGAGGAACATCCACGCGAACACCATGTTGATGGCGCACAGCCCGGCGGCCATGAGCCCCGGCGCCTGCCGCCCGAAGCCCAGGCTGGCCGAGCCCATCACCGGGCCGATGGCCACGCCCACGTTGGTGGCGGCGGAGAGCCACCCCAGGCTGCGCGCGCGGTCCTGCGGCGCGGTGGTGTCGGCCACGTAGGCCTGCACCACGCCCACGGTGCCGCCGCCCGCGCCCTGCACCAGGCGCGACGCCAGCAGCACCCAGAGCGAGCCTGCAAAGGCGAAGACGATGTACGAGAGAGCGGCGGCGCCGAGGCCCACCAGGAGGGCGGGGCGGCGGCCGTAGCGGTCAGAAACGCGGCCCCAGAGCGGGGCGCTCAGCAGCTGCGCGGCGGAGAACGCGGACACCAGCACGCCCACCCAGAGTCCGTTCCCGCCCAGGTCCTTGGCAAAGAACGGGAGCAGGGGGATCACCATCAGGAGCCCCACCATGTCCACGAACGCCGTGATCATGAGGACGGCGAGCTTGCTCAGGCGTTCCTTCGCTTCCTGACCGCGAGAAAGGGTGGCGCGGGCGAAAGGGCGCGCCGGAGCGGGCAAACGTACCCGTGGCGCGGGACAGCGTCAATGTGGGACGGATGGCCCCGTTCTGGCCCCGTGGCACGCGCACGGGCGGCGCGGTGTACCAGGGACAAACCTTTTCACCGACCATGGATGATGACCGACGACGAGATCGGGGATCAGCTTCGCGACCGCGGGCTGGAAGAAGATTACATACGCGAGCTGCTGGCCAGCCTGGGCTTCAACCCGGCGGACGGCTTTACCCACGACAGCATCGAGGCGCTGGACAACGCCACCATGGACCAGCGCCGCAAGGCCGCCCTGCGCACCCTGGAACTGGCCACCGGCTGAGTGGAACCGCACGGCGGCTCCGGCATGACCAGTGGTGAACAAGGGGCAAGCCGGATCTCCGTCCCTGTCTGTTCCTATTCCCTATTCCCTATTCCCTATTCCCTATTCCTTATTCCCTATTCCCTGCCGTTCCCCCAAAAACAAAGGCCCCGCTCGCGGCATGCGAGCGGGGCCTTGCTGTCCATCAGAAAGCAGCCGCGAGTTACAGGCCGCTCCAGGGAGTCAGGAAGACCACCATGAGAATGGGGACGAGCGGGATGCATACGATCCCGATCAGCCACAGGGCGATCTCCCAGTTGTCGTAGTCTTCCGCGGGCCGCTCGGTGGTCGCCGCGGGGGTCCGCTGAACGTTCAGGTCTGCCATCGGTCTGCTCAGCCGTCAGCGCCCGGCGCGGCGGGCTCGTTTTCTGGTTCTGCCACGGGCACGTACCGCACC
The DNA here is from genome assembly GCF_036387355.1 of Longimicrobium sp. Classification (GTDB taxonomy): domain Bacteria; phylum Gemmatimonadota; class Gemmatimonadetes; order Longimicrobiales; family Longimicrobiaceae; genus Longimicrobium. Next base: position 10,689 of record NZ_DASVTX010000503.1, on the reverse strand, counting down.
CGGGCCCCAACCTATCATGTACGCCCCGCCCTGTCCAGCGGGAATTTCCCTACGGCTTCGCGGGCGCGATGCCGCGGCAGAAGGTGGCCGCGAAGCGCTCCGCCGTGGGCGCCAGCGGCCGCGACCGGTCGCTCAGCAGCCACTCCAGCTCGATCTCTTCCAGCGCGCCGATCAGCATGCCGCGCACGAGCGGGATCTCCGCGTCCGCGCGCACTTCGCCGCCCTCCACTCCGCCGGCCAGCAGCCGGTCGATGGCCTGCGCGTACGTCCGCAGCACGGGGCGAACGGCGCCGCCGTAGAACTTGGACGACTGCCGCGACTCCAGCAGCAGCACCATGGCCAGGGGCGGATCGGCCTCGATGCTTTCGAACTGCATGCGGATGAAGCGCGCGAGCCGCTCCTGAAAGCCCATCCCCGCTTCCATCACCCGGCTCACGGAGCCGACGAACTCGTTGACCTTTTCGCGAAAGGCGGTCAGCAGCAGGTCGTCCTTGCCATCGAAATACAGGTAAATGGTGCCCTCCGCCACGCCCGCCCCCGCCGCGATGTCGCGGATGCGGGCCGCAAAGAAGCCGTTCTCGGCAAAGACGCGCACCGCGCTGTCCAGGATCGCGCGGCGCCGCGCTTCGCGGCTCTCGGTGAGTGGGCGCTCATTCATGGAGCGCAACATAGTGCGGGAGTGCGAACGCGCGAAAGTGCGGAGTGTGGCGGGACGGGAGGCAAACAGCGGAAAAGGGAGAACTGCCGTTCGGTGCGGTTCGCACGGTGCCGATGCGGCCGACGGAGGCCCCCTCCCCCCAGCCCCCTCCACCCGCTCCGCGGGAGAGGGGGAGCCGTTCGGCACCGGGGCTGAGGTCGGCGATCAGAGCGGCCTTTCGTTCGTCGGCGTGCCCGGGGCCCCTCCCCCGCCCCTCCCCGTCCAAACAGACGCACGGAGAGGGGAGACAAGCCGGACAGCCTCACAGCAGTACCGTGAGGCTTTCAGCCGTTGTTGCGGCGACTTTAGTCGCTCAGGACCCCATCCGCCCGCGCCAGCCTCCGCCCCCGCGCGCGAAACCTTCCGCCCCAACTACCCTCCCCCAGTCTTTTTTGGGGGAGGGTGGGCGAGTCATGCGAGTCCGGGTGGGGGCCGCCGTCGAAGCCCGCCCCCCCCACACTGAACCCTTCATCTGCTCACCGGCCTCACCGGACGAAAGAAAGGGCGGGAGCGATGCGTCGCTCCCGCCCTTTCTGCCTCACCCGCCGCGCCGGCTCAGAAGCCCGGCTGCAGCGCGAACTGCCAGTGCCACCCGCGGCCGCTCTCAAAGCCCTTCACGTACACGGCTTCCAGAACCGCGTAACCGAACAGGTTGACGCGCGCGCCCGCGCCGGCGCTGGTCACGATGCCGCGCTGCTCCATGTCGCTGTCCAGCCCGCGCCGGAAGGTGGGACGCGTCTTGAGGATCTCGTCCGGGCCGATCTGCAGGTTGCCCCACGCCGTGCCCGCGTCGGCAAAGGCAAAACCCTCAATGGGCGGCAGGCCGATGGAGTTGCCCAGGATGATCTGCCGGAACACGGGAACCCGCAGCTCCAGGTTCGCCACCCCGATGCGGCTTCCCACCAGCTCCTCGCCGTACAGCTGGCAGTCCACGTTCGCCTCGCCGTCGTCCCTGATGGCCTGATTGCACGACTTGTACAGCCCGCTGGCGTCGTAGCCGCGGATCAGCGAGGGCCAGCCCAGGTAGAACTGCCCCACCCGCGACTCGTCGCGCCCGTAGCGGCCCACGTGCAGGCCGCGGAACGCCAGCGTAAACGGCCGGGCAAAGATGTAGCGCCGGTAGTCCGCCGTGGCGTTGGTGAACTGCAGCGAGCCGATGGTGGGCGACACCTCAAAGCGGTAGCGCTGCCCCGCGAAGGGCGAGGTGTAGCCCTGCAGCGCGTTGTCGTACACCAGCGCGGCCGAGGCCTGGCCCATGTTGTAGGCCACCCCGCCCTCATGCCGGTCGCGCACGTCCACCGGCCCCGCCAGCTGCCCATCGATCACCTCGTACAGCGCCTCGCGGATCAGCGTGTCGCTGGCGAAGCGGCGCGCCCCGGCCGAGAACTCCACCCGCTGCACCTGCGAGAACGGGTACTGCGCCAGCCCGTTCACGCTGGTGTCAAAGAAGCGCAGCGTCACGTTCTGGATCAGGTACTCCTGCGCCTGCGGATCGTACACGTCGCGCGGAAGGCCGCCGTAAATGTACGGAATGCGCTGCGCCGAAACACCCCAGTTCCACCGGTGCGTCGAATTCAGGTACAGTGTGCTGAACCCGATCTCGTCCAGCTGCCCCTGCGCCTGCACCGTGCCGTACACCGTGTGCTGGCCCAGCTGGTCGCTGAAGATGCCGGAGATGCCGCCGTACAGGCCGCCCCGGTTGTAGGGGCCGCCGCCTACGGACGCACCCACCACCGGCTGGCCCAGGTAGTCAAGCGACAGCCGCGGGCGGTACGGCACCACCCGCCACGTGGCCTGCTCCTCGGCGCTGGGCAGCCCCGTGGGGTACTCGTTCACCGCCAGCAGCACGCGGTTGAACGGCGGATCCTCCGGGCGCGGCGCGGGCGGCAGCAGCGCGGGAAGCGGAATGCCCGGGCGCCCCGCCACCGCCGTCTGAATGGGCTGCGGCGCGGTGCCGGCCAGCTCCGCCGGGTCGGTGATGGAGTAGATGTTGAAGCCGTCGCGCTCGTAGGCGGCGAACACCAGCCGGTTGTCGCGCTGCGACGCGCTGATGGCCGGGCTCAGGTCAGTGATGCCGCTTACGCCGGTGAAGAGGTTGGTCACCTGCGTCACCGCGCCCGTGGCCACCTGCACGCGGTAGATGTTGCTGATCCCCGTGCGGTCGCTGATGAAGTACAGCCCCGTGCCGTCCGCCGTCCACTGCGGGTTGATGGCCTTGCCCTCGCCCGCCGGGTCAATGGTGCGCACCGTGCCCGACGACATGTCCAGCAGCCCCAGCCGGTAGCTGGCGTACGACAGGTTTTCCAGGTTGGTCTCGTCGCGGTCCGTGGCGAACGCCACCGTGCGCCCGTCCGGCGAAAACATGGGCTGCATGTCGGCAAAGCGGTCGTTGGTCAGCTGCCGCGTGCGCCCCGTGTTCACGTCCACCGCGTACAGGTCCGAGATGCCGCCGCGCAGCCCCGACACCACGATGGTCCGGCCGTCCGGCGACCAGGTGGGGTTGGTGATCTCGCTTACCCCGTCGATCTCGTACTCGCGAATGCGCGAGCCGCGCTGCGCGTCGATGACCGACACCACGTCGCGCCCGCCCACCAGCGCCGAAAAGGCGAAGCGGCGCGAGTCCGGCGACCAGGTGCCTGCCGAGTTGATGTAGCGCAGGCTGCCGTAGTGCGGGTCGAACGAGGTGCCGCGCACCAGCCGGTGCAGCACTTCACCCGTCTCCGCGTCCGCCACGTACAGCTGCACGTCCAGAAAGTTGAGCTCGGAAAGAAAGGCGATGCGGCGCCCGTCCGGCGACACCACCGGGGCCACGTTCAGCCGCCCGCCCTGCTCGTTCTGCGTGATGGTGGGGCGCCCCTGCTCGCGCGCCTCGCGCCGCTCGTTCAGCAGCGGCAGGTAGGTGCGGCGGATGGAGGTGGCCCAGTCCTGCGAAATCTCCTCCAGCGGCACGTTCACGATGCGCTGGAACGCCTCGGGATACGGCACGCCCTGGCCCACCTGCTTGAGGATCTGGCCGATGGAGGCGTCGCCCCAGCGCCCGCCCACGTACGCCCAGAACGCCTGCCCCCAGCGGTACGGGAAGAAGCTGGGATCGTAGGTCAGCTGCTCAAGCGTGGGGATGCGCCCGGTGAGCGCCGCGTCGCGCAGCCACATGGCCGTGTGCGGGTCCACCGGGCCGATGGTGAGGTACTCGGCCATCCCCTCGGCGAACCAGAGCGGCACGTTGTAGCGCTGCGCCGCCTGCTCAATGCCGCCGCCCGCGCGCCCCAGCCCGCTGATGTCGTACTGAAAGGCGTGCACCAGTTCGTGGCCCACCACGTGGTCCGTTTCCTGGTACGCGTTGGCCAGCGGCAGAATGATGCGCTGCTTGAAGGCCTCGGTCACGCCGCCCGTGCCCTCGCCAATGTCGCCGCCCAGCGCCGACGTCTGCTGAAAGTGCGGGTGGCTGGCGTACAGAATGAGCGGCTGCCGCTGCTCGAACTCGTACTCCATGATCTGCGAAAGCCGCGCGTACCACCGCTCGGCCATGCGGGCGGCGTCGCGCGCGGCGACCTCTTCTTCCGGATAGTAGTAGACGTCGAAGTGCGTGGTGCGCAGCACCCGGAAGTCGAACGTCTGGTACTGCACCTTGTTGCGCCCGAAGTACTGGGCTGCCGCGGGCGCCGGGCTCAGCGCGGCCGCAACGGCGCAGAGCGCGGCGGCGGCGCACAGTACCCGCAAGCGGGAGACTGCGGACATGGAGACTCCTTCAACCGGCCGGAGGTGATACAGGGCTTCGGGCAATGCTCCGGCCGGAGCGCCTGTGCAGTGACAGGCCCGCCGTGGCTCGCCGCGATCTGTGGCCGACGCGCAGAATGCACGTCCCGTACCCTGTTTGTACAACGCTGAAGCGACTCCCGGAATCCAACGCACCAGCAATGTGCGTTATGACAACCACTCCGCCGCGCCGGGGGCGCGCGACACGCCCTCCAGCGTCTTCTCGTCGCCCCGGTCGTCCAGCAGCCAGAACGCCAGCAGCGCCGCCGCCGCCAGCGCCGCGATCCCGATCAGCCAGGGCCGCAGCCCGGGCCGCCGGGGACGCACGTCGATGTCCGCCATGCCGCTTCTCCGCGTAGGGACGTGTTTTTTGGATTCCTCCCCATCCTCCGAGGGCAGGGAGCGTGCCCGGTGCCCCCGGAACGCAGCAAGGCCCCGGATCCGCACGGATCCGGGGCCTGCCTGGTCTGGTCATCCATCGCGTCGCGGATGCCGTCCGCTCCACGGCCCGGCGGGCTGGCCGGCGTCGTCATCCCCGCCCCTCGTCGTCATTTCGGTCTTCCGGGAACGCGCGATCCGGCGGGACGATGCGCCGCCGGGTGAGGACAGGCGGCGTCCTTCGCCCCCGTCAGAGCGTCGCGGCGGCGTACGCAGCGCCAATCACCACGCCAAGCGCGAGCGCGACGACCATCATCACCGCCTGCGACAGGAGGGTCAGCAGCACGGCGCGCATGGCGGAAACGCGGAACATGCCGGCCGCGGCCCAGCTCAGGTACAGAAAGCTGCCCACGGAATACCCGCCCATCATCAGCGGCAGACTGTGGAACAGCACGCCCGCGACGGCAAAGGGAATGAGCAGCAGCGACTGGTGCGCCGCCGTGTACAGGTTGTAGACGATGTGCTCGGCGTAGTTCAGGCCGGAGCGGCGGTACACCACCCGTGTTGCCAGCGCCGAGAACGGCACGTTCACGGCGATGAGCAGGTTCATGTGCGTCTGCAGAAACTGCAGCGCCCCCGCCTGCCCGGAGGCGCCGCTGAGGCGGGCGAGTTCCGCGGCGGGACCCCCCTGCACGTACACCAGCACCACCAGCGTGACGAGGATGGCGAAGTAGCGGCCCGGCCCCGTGTACGGCACGGTGCGGCCTCCCAGGTAGTCGCGCACCACCTGCCCCGGGCGCACCGTGAGCCCCACCACGGTGTGCAGCAGCCCGCGGTCCACGTCCACCACGCTGCTGAACACGTTCGCCGCCACGCCGCGCACCGTAAGCCGGCCGTCCGTGGCGGGCTGCCCGCAGTCCGCACAGAAACGCCCGGCGCGCGCCACGCCGCAGTTCACGCAGGCAGGCACGGGCGCGGGCGGCGCCAGGATCTTCCCCTGCGCGTCCGCGGAGGGCGCAACGGAATCAGCGGATGCGGGGGGCTGCGCGTCGGAGGGCGCGAGGGCCGGGGCGGGAGAAAGGGTGTCCATCGGAGAGAGTACCGCGGGAGGGAAAGAACGCGGGCGGCCCGGGGAAGGGCCGCCCGCACGGCAGACGATCAGGCCATGGGCTGGCGATAGCTGGCGGCGTAGCGCCCGTTGACGTGGTGGTCCAACTGCCGCTCGATGTCGTTCAGCAGAGAACTGGCGCCAAAGCGGAACAGCTCGGGTTTCACGTAGTCCGGGCCCAGCTCCTCCTTCATCATCAGCATCCAGTCCAGCGACTGCTTGGCGGTGCGGATGCCGCCGGCCGGCTTGAAGCCCACCACGTGCCCGCTGCGCTCGCGGTACTCGCGGATGGCGCGCGCCATCACCAGCCCCACGGGCAGCGTGGCGTTCTCCGTCTCCTTGCCGGTGGACGTCTTGATGAAGTCCGCGCCCGCCATCATGGCCACCATGCTGGCGCGGCCCACGTTGCGCAGCGTGGCCAATTCGCCGGTGCCCAGGATGGCCTTGAGGTGCGCGTGGCCGCACGCCTGGCGGAACGCCTTGACTTCGTCGTACAGCGCCTGCCAGTTCCCGGTGAGCACGTGCCCGCGGGTGATGACGATGTCGATCTCCCGCGCGCCGGCGTTCACCGAGGCGTGGATCTCCTGGATGCGCTGCTCCATGGGCGACAGGCCCGACGGAAAGCCGGTGGACACGGCCGCGACCGGAATGCCCGAGCCCTGCAGCGCTTCGACCGCGGTGGGCACCAGCGCGTGATAGACGCAGACCGCCGCCGTGTGGATGGGCAGGTGCTCCACCCCCAGCGCGCGCAGCAGTTCCGGGCGAACCGGGTTGCGCGCCTTGCTGCAGAGCCGGCGCACGTTCCCGGCGGTGTCATCGCCGGAAAGTGTGGTGAGGTCCATCAGCGTGATGGCGCGCAGCAGCCACGCGGCCTGCCACTGCTTCTTGACCGTGCGGCGGCCGCTGAGCGAAGCCGCGCGCCGCTCCACGGCGCTGCGGTTCACCCGGACGGATTCCACCCAGTCCAGGTCCAGCGCCGTGCCGGGGTTGCGGTGCTCGTCGTGCCCGGGCTCGAGCTCCTCGGGCGGCCCCCCGGCGGGGACGGCGATCAGATGGTTGTGCGGTAGCGTTGCCATGGTGCTGCACGGGTGCGGTTGAGCCGGGAAAGATAGCTGAACCGGCAGGGAATAGGGAATAGGGAATAGGGAACAGGGGGCAACGGCTTGGGATTCCTGTGCTTGCGCGAGGAAGAGGCTCCTGCGAGGCCCTTCCTTCTCCCTCGCGTTCAGAGCGGCTCGGCCATGCCGTAGCGCCGCATGAAGCTCCGCATCGCCGGGGTGACGGTGCGCACCTCTCCCGCCACCCACGCCGTCACCGCCGCGCTCGCGACCACGATGGCCAGCAGGGTGCTCGCGCCCGCGTCGCGGTGCATCCACACGTGGTCCACCACCAGAAGCGCGCCGATCCCGGCCCCCGCCACCCCGCCCGCGATCTGCGCCAGCCGCACCGAGAGCGGGTCGTTCTCCAGCGTCACGGCCGGGCTCATCACCGCCGCGGCATCGGGGCGGGCACGCGGGCCGCGCAGCCATCCGCGCCACGACGACTCGTCAACGCGCGTCAGCGAATCCATGATGGCCTGCATCTCGGGGTTCACCATCCCCGCGCTCCAGCCGATCTCCATCGCCAGCACGGGATTGCCGCGCCGCAGTTCATCCTCCCGCGCCTGCAGCCCCGGAATCCGCCCCACCGCCTGGCGCACCAGGCCGTCCGCCACCTCCCCGTCCCCGCGGGCGCGCGCCTCGTCCACCCACGCGCGCAGCTTCCAGAACTCGTCGCGCTCGCGGTGCAGCGCGGTGAGCCCGGCCACGAAGGCACGGCGGTTTTCGCGGTCGCGCCACCGTGCGGCGAGCACGGACGCCTCGACCAGAACGAGGAGAAGCAGGTACGCGGAGATGGCGCTCACGGCGGGGCGGGATGCGGGGTCAGGCGGGGGAGGACGGGAACGGACAGGGCGGAAAGCGGATCGGCGCCGTTCAGGGTGCCCTCCGTGCCCAGCAGGCGAAAGCGGGCGAACATTTCTTCGGAATACCAGCCTTCCGCGCGGGTGCGGCGGACGACCTCCGCGTGCTGCGGCGTGCGGTACGCCCAGGCGCGCATGGCCTCGGCGGAGCGCCACACGCTCAGCGTGGCCTGCCGCAACCAGGGGATCTCGCCCACGCCAAAGGTGAGCAGCAGGTCCGGGTGGCCGCGCAGCGTCTCGTCCACCGGGTGCACGCGGCTCCAGAAGCGCGCCGCGCGGGAAAGGCGGATGGAGGCGCGGGTGAGGACCACCACGGGCGTGTCCGGCGCCGCCTTTTCCGCCGGCTCTCCGAACGGGGCCTGTCCGCCCCAGCGTCCGTGCGCGCTCAGCGGCCGGAGGCGCAGCGTGTACCGCTCCTCGCCGCGCGCCGCGTACTGGCGCATGACGGGGGACCGGTCGCGAAAGCGGTCCCAGTCCGCCTCGCTCTCCCACACGGCGAACAACGTCCACAGCAGCGGATCGGGAACGGCGCTGAAGCCGATTCCCGCGCCGCTCCCCATCAGCCGGGAGAAGCGCAGGCCGGGGGTGCGCCACAGCAGGGGGCGCTGGGTGGCCATGTGCAGCGCGCCCCACGCCGCGCGCCGGGGCGTGTAGCGGACCGCGGTAAAGGTGGCGAGCAGGCTCACATCCGGGCCAGCAGGGCGATGTCGTGCCGCGCCTCGTCCGCCGTCGCCATCTCGGAGATGACGACGCGCAGGTTGCCCTGGCTGTCGATGCCGTACACCGCGCCGGAGTGCGCCATGACTCCCGGCTTGCCGGCGGGCGCGTGCATGGCGTGCCCCGCGTGCTCACCGGTGGCGGGAGCCGTGCGGGTGGGGAGGATGTAGGCGCCGTACGCGGTGCGCGAGGCGGCCACCGCGGCGCTGTCGCCCGTCAATCCGACCACCTGCGGGCCGAAGGGCGCGGCATAGGCCTTGAGCACGGCGGGCGTGTCGTTGGCCGGGTCCGTGGTGATGAGCACGATGCGCACGTCGCTGCCGGCCCGGCCCTGCGCCCGGAGCGCGGCCGTCAACTTCTGCAGCGTAAGCGGGCAGATGTCCGGGCAGCGCGTGTAGCCGAAAAAGAGGAGCACGGGGTGCCCGCGAAAGCTGGCGAGCGTGGCCGGCCGCCCCTCGTGGTCGCGCAGCGCAAAGTCGCCCGCGGGGGCGGGGTCGTACGCGGTGCCCACCCAGGCGGGCGCGGGCCGCGGCGCCACCGCCACCCCGGCGCCCACGATGATGGCGATGGAGGCGGCGATCAGGGCCAGCAGCGGAAGCCGTGCACGTCGTGCGTCGGACATCGGTCTCTCGGGCGTGCAGAAGGATGCGGGCGTTGCCGGCTCGCAATCTAACATCATGCGGGCGAATGGCTAAGCCCCGGACGCTCTCGCGCGGGGGCGGGCGCCGCGCTACGTTGGGCGCCCGCCGGCACGGAAAGCCGGGCACGGGCAGCCAGCCGATCACGGGAGGATGGATGGAGCGGGACGAACTGCAGCGGCGGATCTCGGAGGCGTACACCGACCGCGAGCGCCTCAAGGACGGCGACACGGGGCGGGCGGTGGAGGAAACCATCGCCCTGCTGGACCGCGGCGAGATCCGCGTGGCGGAAAAGGTGGATGGCGCCTGGCGCGTGAACGCCTGGGTCAAGGAAGCCATCCTGCTGTACTTCGCGCTGCGCCCGCTGGAGCCCATGGAGGCGGGCGTGCTGCAGTTCTTTGACAAGATCCGCACCAAGACGGACCTGCAGGCGCAGGGGATCCGCGTGGTTCCGCCGGGGGTGGCGCGCTACGGCAGCTTTCTGGAGCCGGGCTGCGTGGTCATGCCCGGCTACGTGAACATCGGCGCGTACGTGGGCACGGGGACCATGGTGGATACGTGGGCCACGGTGGGCTCGTGCGCGCAGATCGGCCGGCACGTGCACCTGTCCGGCGGCGTGGGAATCGGCGGCGTGCTGGAACCGCCCGGCGCCTCGCCCGTGATCATCGAGGACGGCGCGTTCATCGGATCGCGCTGCATCGTGGTGGAGGGCGTGGTGGTGGAGGAAGAGGCGGTGCTGGGGGCCAACGTGGTGCTCACGGCGAGCACGCCCATCGTGGACGTGACGGGTTCCGAGCCGGTGATCACCAAGGGCCGCATCCCGGCGCGTTCGGTGGTGATTCCGGGCACGCTGCCCAAGCAGTTCCCCGCGGGCACGTTCCACGTTCCCTGCGCCCTGCTCATCGGCCGCCGCACGGAATCCACGGACAAGAAGACGTCCCTGAACGACGTCCTGCGCACCTTCGACGTGCAGGTGTAGGGCCGCAAACCTGCGACGCACGGTCCGCGGTGATGGTCCGCGGCCACCACGGTCCGGCGCGGCTCCCTGCCAGGAGACACCCGGTGACCACGATCCGGCGCGGCTCCCCCGGGAGCGAATGAATTCGCCGCTGGGCAAGCACGAAGTCCGCCTTCGCGGACTGCGGCGGCGGGCCGAGCGTGGGGGGGCGCGGATCGGAGCATCCACGGGCGCGGTCTGCGTGACGGACGCGCGCATTGGAGCGGATGAAGCGCTCCGGACCGTCGCGCGGGCAACCCTCCCCCAGTCTGTTTTGGGGGAGGGTGGGCGAGTAATGCGAGCCCGGGTGGGGGCCGCCGTGGAGCCCGCCCGACGCACTTGGCACCGGGCACTTGGCACCGGGCACTTGGCACCGGGCACTTGGCACCGGGCACTTGGCACCGGGCACTTGGCACCGGGCACTTGGCACCGGGCACT